>CAZMWA010000120.1:0-7371 GCA_964569405.1 uncultured Vicinamibacteraceae bacterium
CTCCATGCCTGGACGACGTTGCCGGAGCTCGCCAGGAACATCACGCCGTCGTGGACGAGCGGCGCGGTCTGGTTGTCGGGCCCGATCTGGTCCAGCGGCGTGTCGCCGTGGTTGTCCCGCCCGTGCCGGCGGTCGATTCCGATAGGGGCGCGTCACCTACTCGGGAGTCGGCGCCGCTCGGCGGCGCCGACTCCCGCAGGGTTGGTTGGGCGGCAATCGGAGCCGCAGGCGACGATTTCCGGGCTATTTCTCCGAACCTTCGACCGGCAGCGCGAGCGCCGCCAGCGAGCCCGGGAAGACGCCGCCTTCGCCGATCTGCACGACGACGAACTGCCGGCCCTCGTGCCGGTAGGTCATCATGCCGTACTGGCCGGGCGCCGGCAGGTCGACCGTGCCGACTTTCTCGCCCGTGGTCTTGTCGTGCGCGTTGAGCACGGGCCGCGCGTTGGCGCCCTCGGTCGAAAGCAGCAGGCTGCCGGTCGCCATGAGCACCGCGCGGCCCCGTCCGCCGATGGCCTCGGGATCGAGATCGACCCCGGCGAGCGCCGGGTGGTTGATGACGCGGTCATCGGCCCGCCCGACCGGGACCTCCCACACGTGCTCGCCCGTGTTCATGTCGATGGCGGTGATCTTGCTGTAGGGCGGCTTGTGGATCGACAGGCCCTGCGGGCCGCCCCAGCCGACGCCGCCGCCGCTGACCCAGTCGGAGAGGGTCGTGCCGGTCGTGGTGCAGCGCCCCGAGTCCGACGTGCAGCCGTGGTCGGGTGCGTCGACGGCGGCGCCCGGCTGCACCGTGCGGCCCGAGCAGCCGGGCCCGGACGACTGGTACAGCACGCCGGCCTCCGGATCGAGCACGGCCGGGTGGGTGATGTTGATCCCGCCCGAGCAGCCTACCCAGCCCTTGACGGGCTCGGTGTGGTTGTTGGGCAACGGCGGCATGTAGGGACCGCCGATGCGGTACTGCGACATGATCTCGAGCGCTTCCTGCTTCAGCTCCGGCGTGAAGTCGATGATGTTGTTCTCGTCGAGCCCGAGCGGATTCAGCGGGGCGGGGTGCGTCGGGAACGGCTGCGTCGGCGCGAGCTGCTCGCCCGGGACGATGGACTGCGGGACCGGGCGCTCCTCGATCGGCCACACCGGCTCGCCGGTGACGCGGTTGAACGCGAAGGTGAAGCCCTGCTTGGTGGTCTGGACCAGCATGGGAATCTGCTGGCCGTCCACGGTGGCGTCCACCAGGATCGGCACGTTGGCGATCTCGTAGTTCCAGATCGGATGGTGGTTCACCTGGAAGTGCCAGAGCCGCTGGCCGGTCTCGGCGTCGAGCGCGATCACGCTGTCGCCGAAGAGGTTGTCGCCGGGCCTGAACCCGCCGTAGTAGTCGATGGTCGGCGCGTTGGTCGGAATGTAGACGATGCCGCGCTCGAGGTCGGCCGAGAGCGGGGCCCACGACGAGACGTCGCCCGTCCACTGCCAGGCGTCGTTCTCCCAGGTGTCGAAGCCGAACTCGCTCTCCGACTGCGGGATGACGTTGAACTTCCACTTGTGCTCGCCGGTGCGGGCGTCGTAGGCGAGGATGTGGCCCGGCACGTTCTCGATGCGCGACTGGTTGTAGCCCTGCTCGTGCGCGTTGCCCACCACCACGGTGCCGTTGACGACGATGGGGGGCGACGAGCTCGTGATGTAGCCGATCTCCATCGGAATCCCGTTCTCGGGGTCGTACGGGTAGCCGAGGTCGGCCAGCAGGTCGACGACGCCGGTTTCCGGGAAGCCGGGGATGCCGACCGGCCCGCCAAATCCCTCCAGGTGCTCGCCGGTCTTCGCGTCGAGCGCGTGCAGGAAGAAGGCCGGCGTGATGACGTAGATGACGCCGCGCCCGTCGAGCTCGGCGTAGGCCACGCCCTTGCCGTAGCTGGCGCGCATCGACTCCTCCCAGCGCTTCGTGCTGGGCTCGCGATACGTCCACAGCGTCTCGCCGGTCGCGGGATCGATGGCGACGATCGTGCGGCGGTAGCCGGCGACGGTGTACAGCACGCCGTCGATGTAGCTCGGCGTCGAGCGCGACAGGTAGTACGCGTGCGGGCTGAAGTTGTCGCCGCGCCACACCCAGGCCACCTCGAGATCCTCGAAGTTGTCGGCGTCGATCTGCGCCAGCGGCGAATAGCGGGTGCCCCAGGCGTCGCCGCTCTGATACCACCACTCGCCCTCGGGCGTGCCGCGCTCCTGGGCGACGGCCGCGAGCGGCACGAGCAGCAGGGCGGCGAGCGTGAGCGCAAGACCCGGCGCGACGGCCGGTCGAGACGTTCTCCGGTCGGCTTTCATCGTCTTCCTCCAGACAGGACTGGCCCGCCAAGCGCCGCGGGCGGTCAGCGCGCGAGGTACTTCGTCAGCCCGCCGCCGGCCTGGCGGCGGGAGTTGGGTCCTTCCGCGGCGTAGACGTTGCCGTCGGCGTCCACGGCCACGCCCTCGCCGGCCGTGCCCAGCCGGCGGGAGTCGGAGAAGTGCGGCGGAATGAACGCGGTGACCTTGTCTTCGCTGGCATGCCCGATGCGCACGCCGTTGCGCCAGTTGGGGTGCCGGATCCGGTCGGACTCCGAGTCGATCGCGTAGAGCGTGTCGTCGTCGGTGATGAACAGCCCGCTGATGCGGCCGAACTGGTAGTACGAATCGAGGTAGTTGCCGTCCTGGTCGAAGATCTGGATGCGGTGGTTGCCGCGATCCGCGACGAACAGGCGTCCCTGCGAGTCGAACTCCAGCGCGTGGGGCGTGCGGAACTCGCCCGGGGCCGAGCCGATCCGGCCCCACTCCTTCACGAACGTGCCGTCGCTCGTGAACTTCATGATGCGGCCCGTGGAGCCGGCGGCAGGATTGGGGTTCTGGCCGCTGTGGCCGTCCGAGACGAAGATGTCGCCGTTCGGCGCGGTGATCACGTCGCAGGGCTGGTTGAAGGTGTCGGGCCCGCTGCCGGCGACGCCGGCGGTGCCGAGCCGCATGAGGACCTCGCCCTCCGGGCTGAACTTGATCACCTGGTGGCCCTTCGTGCCCTCCTCGTTGCCTTGCCAGTCGGTCACCCAGACGTTGCCGTCGGCGTCGACGTGGAAGCCGTGCGGCACGACGAACAGCCCGGCGCCGAACGACGTCAGCACCTCGCCGGTGTGCCGATCGAACTTCAGGACCGGGTCGACGTCGGAGTTGACGCAGCCGCCCTGCAGGCCGAAGTCGCCGCAGCGGTCGTAGGCCCAGACGTGCCCGTCGGGGCCGATGTCAACGCCGGCCGTCGAGCCCCACTCGCGCCCGTCGGGCAGCGCGGCCCATTCCTTGAGGATGCCGGGCGTGGGATTCGGCAGCGGCTCCGCGGCGGGGTCGGAGACCACCGGCGCGAAGAACTGCGGGAACTCGGACTGCGCGCGGAGCCCTCCCGCGCACAGCAGGACGACGGCGAGGCCCAAGACGAGCGTGACGATTGAGCGGTTCGGCAGCGGCATGCAGGCACCTTCCTTGTAACCCTCGTAACGCCCCACCCTGCGGCCGGGCGGGGTGGCCCGATCATAGCGCGGATGCAGCCGGCGGCAAGCCGGAACTGTCCGCGATCAGAACCGCACGCTGAGTCCCGCCTGGGCGCGCCGCGTGTCGCCGAGCCCGCTGCGGAGCGTGCCGTCGAAGTTGAAGAGCAGCGAGCCGATGGCCGGGTCGACGAAGTTGTCCGCGTTGGTCAGGTTGAAGACCTCGAAGATCGGCTCGATGACGGTGCCGCCGCCGAGCGCGAAGCGCCGCGACACCCGCAGGTCCCAGGTGAAGAACTCGTTCTCCCGCCGCAGCGTGTTGCGCGCGAGGATCGAGCCGTCCGCGCAGATCCGGTCCGCCGGCTGGGCCGCCCGCGCGCCGCGGTTGGCGCACTGCTCGGAGGCCGGCGACGCCGATACGTAGCGGACGACGTTGCCGAGCTGGACCGCGGCAGGCAGCGTGGCCAGGACGTACGCGCTCACCTGGTGGCGCCGGTCGCGATCCGACCAGCCGTACTCCGGCGCGAGGTTGCCGGCGTGGGCGTAGCGGAGGGTGAACGGATCGCGCTCGTTGTCGTCGTCGGAGCGATCGAAGGCCAGCGTGTAGTGCGCCTCGAACGTGAGCGGGCGGCCGGCGAGCCCGCCGCGCCCGCGCAGCCCGGCGGTGAGCGCGTGGTACCGCGAGCGGGCGCTGCTCTCGGTGACGGTGAGCGTGTTGATGCCGCCGCCGGCCGGGTGCGTCCCGATGCCGAACGGGGCCCCCAGGACGGCGTCGTTGCGGTTGACGAAGCGGAAGAGGTTGTCCGTGCGCGCGTGGATGTAGCCCACGCTGGCTGCGATGCCCCCGCCCAGGTCGCGGTCGACCTCGGTGCCGAACGACCAGGTGCGCGGCAGCTCCAGATCGCGGTCGGCGACCTGGGTGTCGGGCAGGAACGGCGGCGAGGTCGAGGTGTCGATCTGCTCGTCGATGGCCGGGACCGGCCCGAGCCCCGGCGCGCTGCTGCTGCGGAACAGGATCTGCTGGAACGCGCCGTTCGTCGTCCGGTGCTGGGCGAAGACGAGCATCGGGATGCGGGCGACGTACGACCCGGCGTTGGCGCGCAGCACGGTGCGGCCCTCGCCGGCCAGGTCCCACGCCAGTCCGATACGGGGCTGCAGGTTGTCGAGGTCGTCCGGAATCCGTCCGTCCGAGGGGAAGCGCGGGTCGTCCAGGTACGGCCCGAAGAACGTGTCGCCCGGCTCGATGAAGACGTCCGGGTGCCAGGCGCCGTCCCAGCGCAGCCCGAGGTCCAGCGTCACCCGCTCGTGCGGATGCCACGTATCCTGCACGAACACGCCGAGCTCGTGCGTCTGGAGCTGCTGGCGCCCGAGCTGCTCGGGCGGGACGCCGGGCACGGTCGCCGACTGCAGGTAGAGCAGCACCGGGCCGGTGACCGCAGAGCCCGGGGGGCAGGCGCCGAACGCGCCGGCCGATCCGTCCGAGCACGTGACGTAGCGGTCGCCGTGCGTGACGAAGCCGATGAAGCCGCCGACCGAGTCGAAGACGTAGCGGCTGTTCGCCAGCCCGATGAACTGCTGCCCGGCGCGGGTGCGGTTGTACTCCACCCCGGCCTTGACGAGGTGGTTGCCGGTCGCGAACGAGACGTTGTCGACCACCTGCAGCCGCGTGTCGAATGCCGGATCGATCGGCAGGAAGAACGGCAACCCGAGGCGGAAGCCGTCGGCAAAGTCCATGGCGATGTCGGGGAACGGCCGCCCGCCGAGCTCGGCGAACTGCGGCGGTCCCGGCAGCCGCGCCCCGGGCAGCAGCGGTCCCCGATACCCGCGCGGCCGATCCTCGCGCGCCGCCTGCACCCGCAGCTCGTTGGAGAGCGCGTTGGTCAGCAGCGAGCGGAGGCTGCCGTTGATCGCGTGCGAGCGGTCGCCCTCGATCCCGTTGGCCGACGCGCCCCACGAGTCGACGTCGAAGGTGCCGTTCACCTGTTCCGACCAGGTGTAGTTGTACTTGAGCGAGGCCTGGTGCCGGCCGTCGAGGTTGAGGTCGAGCTTGGCCAGCAGCGAGCGCGCGTCGTCCGTGCGCCGGATCGGCCCGATCTCGTCGTCGAACAGGCCCGGCCAGCGCCCCTGCAGGAAGCGCCCGAGACGCTGCAGGTTCGCCGGACTGCGGACGCGGCGGGTCGCCTGCTTGGTCTCGGCGGCCGCCTGCTGGTCGTAGGCCAGGAAGAAGAACGCCCGGTCGCGCACGAGCGGTCCGCCCAGCGTCGCGCCCGCCTGATTGCGGTGGAAGTCCGGCCGTCCCCCGCCGCGCGCCGCCGGGAACGGCGCGGCGATCTCGTCCCATTGCCCGAAGTAGTGGGCGGAGCCCGCGAGCTCGTTGGTCCCCGACTTGGTGATCACGTTGACGAAGCCGCCGGCCGAGCGGCCGAACTCGGCGGTGGCCCCCTGATTGACCACCACCAGCTCCTCGATGGCGTCCTGGTTGAAGGTGAAGGCCGGCCGCTGGCCGCCGCGCTGCTCGCCGAAGAACGGGTTGTTGAAGTCCGCGCCGTCGACGATGAAGTTGTTGAAGATCCCGCGCTGGCCGCTGATGTTCAGCTCGTCGCCGTCCGGTCCCTGCGAGATCGACGCGCCCGGCGTGAGCAGCGTCAGGCTCGTGAAGTTGCGGCCGTCGCTCGGCAGTCCGGCGACCACGTCCTCGAGCACGCGCTGCGAGCTCGTCACGTCCGCGGTGTCGAGCGTCGGCGGCAGCTCGCTGACGACCGTGACGGTCTCGGCGGTCACGACCCTCAGCGCGACGGTCACGTCGAGCATCTCCCCGACGCGCAGCGTGGCGCCCTCGATGCGTTCCGTGCCGAAGCCGGCGGTCGCCGCCGCCACGGTCAGGTCGTACGTCCCCGGCGGCAGCAGGGCGCGCGCGAACGTCCCGGACGCGGAGGTCTCCACGCTGGTCAGCAGGTCGGTCTCGCGATGCTGCACGACGACGACGGCCCCCGCCACCGGGTCGCCGAGCGGATCGCGGACCGTGCCGCGGATGACGCCGGTGGTCGTCCCGGCCTGGGCCGCAAGCTGCGGCGCGTGCACGTAGAGCAGCGCAGCCGCGAGCAGCACGGCGGCCAAGACCCGGACGGGGCGGCGCGAGGGGGTGCGAACGTATGGCATGGCTCGACGCAGCGCGCGGGATGGCGCGAACGTGGCCGACCCGTCGCGTCGTTGCCGGGCGGGCGGCGAACGGCGAGCGGCCGGTTGGACAGTATACTGGGCTGTCGCAGGGTGGCACGTCTTGTCCTGTGCGAGGTCCGTTTCGTCGCGTACCGTCGCGACTGGCGCGGAGGTGCCCGCAGATGCGCAGCACGGCACGGCGTTCGGCAGGTGTCCTCGTGGCAACGGCGGCGTTCCTCTCTCTGTCCGCGGCGTCCGGCGCGGCGGCGATGCAGACGGCGGAGCTGTCCGGGACGGTGACCGACGCTACGGGCCTCCCGCTGCCCGGCGTCAACGTGGAGGCGCGGCCCGCGGCAGCCGGCGGGCAGGTCCGGACCGCGGTGACCGACAGCACCGGCACGTTCACGCTCGCCGCGCTCGAGCCGGGGGCCTACGACGTGACGTTCGCGTTGCCGGGTTTCCACGACGTAGTCCGCTCGGGCGTGGAGATCGGGGCGGGCGCGGCGGCGGTCGTCGATGTCGAGATGGCGGTGGAGATCGAGGAGCAGGTCGTGGTCGTCGGCAGCCGTGCACGACCGCGGTCGGTGACCGAGTCGCCGGTGCCCATCGACGCCACCCCGTTCGAGAACGTCGTCCGCCAGGGCGCCACCACGCTCGACTACCAGTTGCGGAACCTGGTGCCGTCGTTCAACGTCGCCACGCACCCCATCAG
>CAZMWA010000121.1:0-5487 GCA_964569405.1 uncultured Vicinamibacteraceae bacterium
CTCGTCGTGGTCGTCCTCGTCGTGGTCGTCCTCGTCGTGGTCGTCCTCGTCGTGGTCGTCCTCGTCGTGGTCGTCCTCGTCGTGGTCGTCCTCGCCGTGGTCGTCCTCGCCGTGGTCGTCGCGGTCTTCGCTGTGGAGGCCGATCATGCGGTCGCCGGCCCGGTACGAGTTGCGCTCGATGCGGCCGCCGAACTGCAGGCGGACGGGCCCGAAGTCCACCTCCTCGTAGGCGAATGCCGCCATGGAGGTCAGGTCGGTGCGGGGCGCCAGCGCCTCGAAGCCGGTGGCCTGGAAGTCGCGTACCTGCGTCCAGGCGCCGAAGCGTCCCGAGAGCCGCTCGGTCTGCTGCTGCTCGAACTCCGCCCGCACGATGTAGGTGCGGTTGTCGAAGCTCGTGCCGACGTTCTCGAACCCGTCCTCCACCTCGAGCTCGTCGTGGCCCCAGTCGATGACGTTCATCGTCACGCGCAGCCCGTCGATGAGGCGGTTGCTCAGGTTCCGCACGCCGAGGTCGAAGCGGCCCACCTGGCGCCGCGAGGCGAGGTCGATCTCGATACCCTCCTCCTCGCCCTCGTGCGCGCCGTCGTCCTCGTCCCCGTGCGCGTCGTGGACGTCGTGCGCGCCGTGGAACTCGTCGGCGAACGGCACGCCGTAACGGCCATCCTCGATGGTGAAGCCGCCGCTGGCGAAGAAGGTGCCGTTGTCGTAGCCCACGCCGGCGCGCGCGTTCATGAGCTCGGTCGCGGAGTTGGCGATGGCGCCCTCCGGCGTGTCGTAGTCGCCGGTGCGCCGCGTGCTGCCGCCTGCCCACAGGCGGAGGTTGCCGGCCGCGTGCTGCAGGTTGGCGCTGATCCCGGCCTGCGCGTTGGCGCTCCCGGCGTCGGTGGAGATCTGGGCGCGCGTACCCTCGAACATCGACTCGTGCATGGCTTCCTGCGGCGAGATGACGTTGACGAGGCCGCCGGCCGCGTTCGACCCGTAGAGCAGGGCGGCCGGACCGCGGACGATCTCGATGCGCTCGGCGCCGTTGGGGTCGATGGTGACGCCGTGGTCGCCGGACTGGCTGGAGAGGTCGCCCGTGCGCATGCCGTCTTCGAGGATGAGCACGCGGTCGCCGTCGAAGCCGCGGATGATCGGCCGGCTCGAGCCGGGGCCGAAGCTCCGGACCGCTATGCCCGGCTCGTTCTGCAGGGCCTCGCCGAGGGTGCCGTGCCCGCCCTGGACGAGGTCGTACGAGTCCAGCGTCGTCACGGCGTTGAAGGCCTCGAACGTCGTCTGCGTGCCCCCCGCGGCGGCGGTGACCGTCACCTGTTCGTGCACCGGCGACGGGGCCAGCTCGAAGTCGGCCGTCACGGCCTCGCCGGCGACGACGGTAATCATCTGCCGTCCGGCGGTCAGGTGCTCGCGCTGGGCGAGCACCTCGTAGGCGCCGGCCGGCACGTTCTCGAGCACGTAGGTCCCGTCGTCCTCGGTCAGCGCGGTCGCGCCCGTGCCGACCACCAGCACCAGCGCGCCGTGCACCGGCCCGATGTCGCCGACCAGCGTCACCGTGCCCTGCACCGTGCCCGTCTCCTGCGCTCCGGCGGACGCACCCGCCAGGGCGAGCGCCGCCGCAACCGCCGCCGCCAACCACTGCTTCCGACTCGACAGCCTTCGCTGCGTTCCTCGCTGCATTGCTTCCCCTTCCGCTCGCTTCGCGTGGATCTCCACTGCGGCACGGACGAAACCGCGCCGCGGCGCGGGCGCGCGGGCGCCGCGCGCACGCACCTGCAACCGCCTGGGAGGACCTGCGCAGCCGTACCGGCGTCAGCGCGGGGCGGCCGGCCGTCCCGACACGATGGATGATTCAGAGAGAGACGGAAGCTAGGCGGGCGGTGCGCGGGCGGGGAGCAGGCGGGCGTGGCCGGCGGCGACCTCGCGGGTGCGGGGCGCGCGAGCCGCAGGCTCGGCGACATCGGCCGGCTCGAACTGGACCGAGCCGGGCAGGGTGTCGGCAGGCTGGTGCCGGAGCTGGCAGACGGCGCAGTCCGTGTCGCCCGCGTGCTCCTCATGCCAGGCATCCGCCGCGGATGTCGCGCCTACCAGCGCCATCGCCAGGACGGCGATCCAGATGCGCCAGCCGCGACCCCGTTGCAGGGGCATTCGCATGGTTCCTCCCGTAACTATTGGCCCTGCCAGACTAGCAGGGAATCAGGGGGGCGACAAGGGCTGCGGCAGGGTCGCGAACCACGGCCCGGCCGACGGCGTAGCAATAGAGGCTGGTCGGTACGGCGTCCAGCCGTCCGGGTCCCGGCCAGGACGACGCGGATCGTTCCAGGGTGCGGGTGGTGACGAGCACCGCGGCGTCCGGGTGCCGGCGCGCGAAGTTGGCCAGGCTCGTCAGCTCGTCCGGACGCTGCCCGGGTCGGTCGGACCACTTGACGTCGAGGCACCAGCTCGGCTTCTGCCGCTTGTCGAGGTGGACGAGGTCCACTTCGCCGGTCTCCCGGCCGGCCCGCCAGCGCGCATAATGCAGGTCGACGCCCGCGTGGAACCACTGGGCGAAGACCGCCGATTCGGCCAGGGCGCCCATCGCATCGTCGTTGTCCTGCACGGGGCCGAACAACGCGGCGCGCAGCGCGGGGGTGGTCACGTACACCTTGAAGCGGGTGGCGCGCCTGAAGCGGTGCGCGTTGTGGTCGATGCGGTGGACGACCTTGATGAGGAACGCGGCTTCCAGGTACTCCAGGTAGCGTCTGAGCGTCGGCTTGGTCACGCCGGAATCCCGCGCCAGCGCTTCCAGCGACACCTCCCCGGCCGTGTTGTACGTGAGCGTCGTGAACAGTGCGTTGAGCTCCTGCACGTCCTGGATGCCGTAAAGGCTCGGGAGGTCGCGCAGCAGGACCTTCTCGACGATGTCGGCGCCGATGTAGCGGCGGGGGTCCGCACGGACGGCGGTCGACGCCACGGCTTCCGGATAGCCGCCGACGTTGAGGTAGTCGACGAACTGCCGGTTCAGCTCCGTGGCGTCTCCACCGGCGATCCGAACCCCCCCGGGTGTCTCGTCGACGAGCGTGGTCGCGTTCTGCAAGTCGAGGAACTCGTAGAACGTCAGCGGCGGCAGCAGGAAGTCGGTGAACCGCCCGGCGCCGGATTCGATGCTCTTGAGGCGCAGCGCGGCGGCCGCCGAGCCCGACGCCACGCAGCGGACCTCGGGATGCGCGTCGACGAAGACCTTCAGATGCCGCTCCCAGTCGGCGAGATACTGGATCTCGTCGAGCAGCAGCATGCGGGGGATGGCGCCGCCCCCGCTCACCTCGCGCAGCTCCCGGGCGATCTCCTCGATCGGGAGGCGCGTGTAGAGCGGCTGGTCGAGCGAGACGTAGCCGATGTCGCGCGGCCCGTAGCCGCGGCCGTCGAGCAGGTGGGCGATGAGGTGGTGCAGGAGGACCGTCTTGCCGACGCGGCGCGGGCCCATGAGGACGACCGCGCGGCGGACGTCGGTCTGAACCACCAGGCGCTCGAAGCGTGCGAAGTACGCGCGGCGCTTCATGCGCGCGTAGTCGTCGCGGATGCCGGCGCCGTCCCACCAGGGATTCTCGGCGCGCATGCGGCTGCGCACCTGCTCCTGGGGGATTCGGCGCATGCGTCAAGGCTAGCATAAAGAAACTCGACTTGCCTTATCGAGTCGGTTCCGGCTCGGGGTAGACTGGCACGCAATGTCGCCCACCGGCTCGAGCGCTCCCGGCGACTGGTGGTCGGCGCGCCTGCCGGAACGGCAGATCGACTATCACGTGCGCGTCGTGACCCGGGCGGGCGCGGCGTCGCGCAGGCCGCTCGTCTACGTGGCGACCCCCAAGGCCGCCTGCACGACGCTCAAGGCCACGCTGTGGCGCTGGCACCTGCGCGACGCCGACTGCGTCGTCGGTCCCGAGGTCGTCCACCGCCAGACGGACGCGACGTTCCGCGCGCCGCGCGAGCTCGGCTTCCGGGCGTTCATGGCGGACATCAACTCGCCGGACTACGTCCGCCTCTGCTTCGTCAGGAACCCCTACACGCGGCTGCTCTCCTGCTACCTGAACAAGATCGTCGGCCGCAACGCCGCGGGCCGGCTCCGCAAGGACGGCCTGACGTTCAGGGCGAAGTTCGGCTTCGCCGAGGACGACGACATCCCCTTTGCCGCGTTCGTCGACCGCATCGCGTCCGAGAGCTGGTACGAGGCCAACCCGCACTGGCGCATACAGACCGAGCAGCTCCTGTGGGGCGACGTGCGCTACGACTTCGTGGGCCGCTTCGAGTCGTTCCTGCCCGAGCTCGCCCGGCTGGCGCGCGAGTGGGACGTCGACCTGCGCGGCTACCTGCTCGACCGGGTGCACCACGCGACCCACGCGCACCGCCACGTGGGCCGCTTCTACACCCCCGCGCTGCAGGCGCGCGTCCACGACCTGTACCACGCCGACTTCGACGCCTTCGGCTACGACCGCGCCCTGCCGGGGCAAGTATTCAGTCTGTGATACATTCGGGACATGGACCGCCGGAACGTCCCGTCCTGGATCGCCGCCGCCGCAGCGCTGGCGGCCGCGGGCATGACCTTCTTCGGCGGCTTCGCCACCAAGGACGACTTGGCGTCCGTGGAGCAGCGGATCGATGCGGTCGAGCGTCAGATCGACGCTGTTCGGGTCGATGTTCGCGAGATCCGCGCCGACATCCGTGCCCTGAACAACCGCATCGACAACATCCTGCTGGCCGACCGCGAGACCCACACGCAATAGCCGAGCGGAAGGCTCGAGAGCCGATCGGCCTGCGGGTCTGCCTGGCGGGCGGACCGCCGCGTGTTATAGTTGACACATGGACCGCAGCAGCAGCGCAACGCTGTCTACCGTCCTGCAGATCCTCACGCTGCTGATCTCGCTGGCAGGCGCGATCGGGGTCCTGGTCGTCAACGGCAAGGTGGACCACCTGACGGGACAGGTCGAGGCCCTGCAGGAGTTGCTCGTGACGCACGTGACGACGCCGGACCTGCACTCCCTGCGCTGACCCCTTCGCCTCGCGCCGCCGAAGCGCGCTGTGCGCGCCTTGCGCGGTCGGGTTGACGATCTTTTTTCGCCCCGCACGCATTTTTCACTTGACGCCTTTTTCGAGGCCGGTTGGCGTGGACGCGGACCGGCTTCAGGCATGCGCCGCCCGCCGCCCCGGCGGGTCGCTGGCAGCAAGCCGCCGACCGTTGGGGGAACAAAGCCGCACCGCCGTCCGATCGGCCCGCCTGAGGCCGTACAAGCCGTTGAAAAACAGGGGGTTATGATGGAGGTATGCCTGTCGACGATTCCCGCTCCCGCGCCGTTCCCGTTGCACCGGCAGCACCCGCGGCGCCACCGGCGGTCGCGCCCGTCCTCGCCGGACCGCCCACTCTCCAGCCCGCCCCCGCGGACGAGCCGCGCCCGGACGTCGAGGCCCTCGCCAACCGCATCGCCGAGCTGGCCGCCCGCATCCAGGCGGCCACGTACGAAC
>CAZMWA010000122.1:0-46137 GCA_964569405.1 uncultured Vicinamibacteraceae bacterium
GGCGGGCGGGCGGGTGTGCGGGGCGCCGAGGTTGCGGAGGAAGACGGAGGGGGCGGGGGTGCGGCCGGCTGACAGATATCCGGGCATCCACCGGCTACGGCGAGCCGATTCAGCGGCTGTTCAAGCTCAAGGACGGCGAGCGCGTGGTGGCGGCGTTCAGCCTCGACCCGCGCGTCACGCCGGCAACCGCCGCGCCAACGGAAGGCGAGCCCCCGCCGACCCACGCCGTCGCCGTCAGCAGCGACGGCTTCGCCCTGCGCTTCAGCCTCGAGCCGTTCGCCGAGCCGAGCACCCGCGCCGGACGCCGCTTCGCCCGCCAGGCCCGCGGCGCCGAGGTCGTCGGCGTCTCCATCGTGCGCGACAAGGCGGTCATCATCGCCTCCACCCGCCAGGCGCGGGCCATCCTGTGCGACATGGACGAGATCAATTTCCTGTCCGGTCCCGGCAAGGGCGTCACCCTGATCAAGCTCGACCGCCAGGAGGACGCCGTGCTCGGCTTCGTCGCCTCCACGGGCGCCCGCGACCTGCTGACCGTCGAGACCAGCCGCGGCGCCGCGCAGACCATCAGCACCGCCAAGTACGAGACGACGAAGCGCGGCGGCAAGGGCCGCGAGCTGCTCCAGCGCGGCCGCTTCACGCGCGTCGTCCCGCCGCCGGTCGCCACGCCGGTGCTGCGGTCGTAGTCGCAGCGCGTTCGTCAACACGACCCAGTTCCGCGATCATTCGGGACTTCGGCCTTTGTGTTACGGCACTTCACGGCACTCCCGCCGGTGAACGCCGGCGTCGACAGCCCGTCGCCGGCCCGGCCGCAGCCGCCCGGCAGCCCGACTTCGACCGGCTGATTGACTATGATTGGGTGCGCCATGACCCTGGCAGCAGAGCAACCACGCGTCGCGGGCGTCCGACGTTACCGCTTTACGGTCGACGACTTCGCACGCATGGGCGAGGCCGGGATCTTCACCAGGGACGACCGGGTGGAGCTGATCGACGGAGAGATCCTCGAAATGACGCCGATTGGCGCGCCGCATGCGGGGCTCGTGAGCCGTCTGACCGAGCTCGTCGTGACGCGTCTGGCCGGCAGGGCGCACGTGAGTGTCCAGAATCCGGTGCGGCTCGACCAGCACACCGAGCCGCAACCCGATCTCGTGGTGGCGCGTCGCCGGAAGGATTTCTACACGGATCGTCATCCCGAGGCCGGCGACATCCTGCTCGTTATCGAGGTATCGGATTCGTCCCTCCGCTACGACAGGCTGGAGAAGGCGCCGCGCTACGGCCGGGCCGGCATTCCCGAGACGTGGCTCGTGGACGTGGATGCCGCCGCCGTTACCATCCATACCGATCCCGGTCCGGACGGATACGCGACCCGGCGCTTGCGGCGACGCGGTGACGAGGTGGCCGCCGGCAGCGTGGCTGGGCTCGCCTTTCCGGTCGACGCCATCTTCGGCGACTGACCTGTCCCCGCGAGCCTGCGCGGGCGCGTGCTGCCGCGACCATCGTCCCCTCGAATCCAGGTATTCAGGATTCCCTCTTCGGTCCGAGTCGATGGGGTTGTCCCACTACCCCCGGTGAAAGACCAGCGTCGACCGTCCGTCCCCGGTGGTCAGCCGCTCCACGCGGACGCCGAACACGGATGCGACCAGATCGTCATCCAGCACCTGCGCCGGGGGGCCGGCGGCGCGCAGGCGGCCGGCGTGCAGCACGGTCACCTCGTCGGCCCAGCGCGCCACGATGTTGAGGTCGTGCAGCGCCAGCGCCACCGTCGCGCCGGAGGCGGCCAGCGTCCGCAGCAGCGTCAGCGTCTCGATGACGTGGTCGATGTCCAGGTTGGCGGTCGGCTCGTCGAGCAGCAGGACGCGCGATCCGGTCGCCAGGCTGCGGGCGATCACGGCGCGGCGGCGCTCGCCCCCGGACAGCTCGGTGACGAAGCGGTCGGCGAGGTGCGCGACGTCCGCCCGCGCCAGCGCCGAGGCGACCGCCTCGGCGTCCGCGGGACCCGGCATGTCGAAGCGCCCCAGGTGGGGATGGCGCCCCATCGCCACCAGTTCACGCACCGTGAACGGGATGTCGATGCCGGTCTCCTGCGGCAGGAAGCTGATCCGCTGCGCAAGGACGCGGCGCGGGAGTTGCGAGAGGCTGGTGCCCTCCAGCGCGGCGCGTCCTTCCGTCGGGCGCCAGAGGCCGGCCAGCAGGCGCAGCAGGGTCGATTTTCCCGCGCCGTTCGGCCCCACGAGCGCCGTAATCCGGCCGGGAGCGACCTCGACCGTGACGTCGCGCACCAGATGCCGGGCGCCGATGCGGAAGCCGGCCCCGTCGAGACGGAGGCTCATGGCAGGCCGAAGCGTCCCCGTTGCCGCCGCAGGAGATAGAGGAAGAACGGCGCGCCGAACGCCGCGGTGATGATGCCGAGCCGGATCTCCGTCGGCGGGTGGATCGTGCGGGCCAGCAGGTCGCAGAGGACGAGGAACGCCGCCCCGCCGAGCATGGCCGCCGGCAGCAGGACGCGGTGTGACGGTCCGAGCACCAGCCGCAGCATGTGCGGCACGATCAGGCCGACGAAGCCGATGACGCCGCTGACCGCCACGGCCGCGCCGGTGAGCATGGCCGCGGTCGTCAGGATCAGGCGGCGCACCCGCTCCACCTCCACGCCCAGGCTGGCGGCGGTCTCCTCGCCGAGCAGCAGCAGGTCCAGATCGCGCGTGTACCAGCGCGCGCCGAGCGCGCCGAGCGCCAGCGGCGGCAGGCACATCCACACGTGCGTCCAGGTCCGGTTGTCGAGACCGCCCATCATCCAGAAGACGATCTCGCTGGCCACCTGCCAGTTGACGACGCTCAGCGAGATCAGCAGCGAGGTGACGGCGGTGGCCAGCGCGCCGAGCGCGATGCCGGCCAGCAGCAGCGTGGCGACCGGGGTGCGGCCGGCCCGGGTGGCAATGGTGTAGACGGTCGCGAGCGCCGCCAGCGCCCCCGCGAAGGCGAACAGCGGGAGCCAGAACACGGCCGCCGCGGACAGGCCGCTGACGAAGGTGACGACGGCGCCGAGCGCCGCGCCCTGGCTGATGCCGATGACGCTCGGCTCGGCCAGGGGGTTGCGGAAGAGCCCCTGGAGCTGCGTGCCGGCAACGCCCAGCGCGCCGCCCGCGAGCGCCGCGACGAGGACGCGCGGCGTCCGGATCAGCCAGATGATCGCCTGGTCCGCCTCGGACACCTCGTGCAGGCCGACCCAGCCGGCCGGCAGCGCGCGGGCAGCGAGCACGCGGGCGACGGTGCCCCAGGGGATGGCCGTGCTGCCGACGGCAATCGCCGCGACCGCCGCAACCGCCAGCAGGACCGCCAGCAGCGGCAGGCCCACCCATGCCGCCGCGCGAACCTGCGACCGGCTGCCGGACTCGGTCACGGCGCGTCGGGGTACAGCGCGGCGCCGACGGCCTCGAGCAGACCGGCCGCGTGCTGCGACATCGTGATGAACCGGCGGTGGTCGAGCACCAGGATCTGCCCGCTGCGCCCCGCGACCGTCACCGCGACGCCAGGCTGGTCGAGCAGGCGCCGGCGCACGGCAGCCTCTTCACCGGCAGGTGCATCGGCGATGATCCAGTCGGGATCCCAGGCGGCAATCTGCTCCCCGCTGATCGTGCCGTGCGGCCCGATGCCCTGCTCCGCGGCCACGTTGACGGCGCCCAGCTCCGTCAGGATGTGATCGAAGAGCGAGCCGGCTCCGAACGTGCCGGACAGGGCGACGTACACCAGCACGCGCAACGGCGGCGCGCCGGTCGGCCTGCGCGCCACCACGGCCGCGACGCGCGCGCGGAAGCGGGCTATCGCCCGCGCGGCCGCGCGCTCCTCGCCGGTCAGGCGCCCGACGGTTGCCAGACCATCGGCGATCTGGTCGAAGTCCTCGAAGACGGTCTGCAGGCGGAACGTCGGGATGCCCGCGGCGCGCGCCAGCGCGACCAGATCGGCACGGGCGGTGTGCGACACCAGCAGCAGATCCGGCCGGCGCCGGAGCAGGGCCTCGCCGTCGTCGACCACGCCGACGTCCATCCCGGCGAGCGTGTCGGCGACGTAGCTGTAGCGCGCATCGTGGGCAACCGAGCTGACCGCGGCTATCCGCTTCGGGGACACGACGGCGAACAGGAAGTGGTCCGTCACCAGTGCCTGCGAGGCGATCCGCGACGGCGGCCCGGTCAGCCGGACGGCGTCGCCGACGTAGTCCTGCACGGTGCGCGGGAAACCGGCCGCCGCCGGCGCCGCGGCCTGCTCCGCGAGAGACCAGCCGGCCCGCGTCCCGGCGGTGGCGCGCCAGGCCGCCACCAGCAGCAGCAGGCAGGCCGCGATCTCGAGCGCGGCCCGCAGCCGTCCCGACCGCATGCGGCGCATGCCCGGGCTCACTCGCTCACCACGCGCGCGACCACTTCGGCCCACCGGCGGCCGGGGTCCTCAGCGTCGCGTCGACGCCGGCCTCCACCTCGATCTGACGGCCGAGAATCCAGAGCAGGTCGGAGAGGCGGTTGAGGTACGCCAGCAGCTCGGCGCTGACGTCCGTACCGGATTCGACCAGCTCCACGGCGCGGCGTTCGGCGCGCCGGCAGATCGTGCGGGCCACGTCGAGGGCGGCGGACGCGGCGTGCTCTCCGGGAATCGCCCAGTCGCCGAGCACGCCTTCGATCGCCTCCACGCGGCCGACCTCCGCCGTCAGCCGCTCGACCATGGCGGCGGTGACGGCCGGCTCCGCTCCGCGGCGGGGCGCCGGCGTCGCCAGCGCGCCGCCCACGGCGAACAGCTCGCGCTGGATGTCCTTGAGCAGCTCCGCGACCGCTGCGTTCGGGCAGATCGCCCGCGCGAATCCGACCTGGCTGTTCAGCTCGTCGACCGCCCCGTACGCCTCGACCCGCAGCGAGGCCTTCGAGACCCGCACGCCGCCGACCAGACCGGTCCGGCCGCGGTCGCCCTGCTTGGTGACGATGCTCATCAACGGATGTCTCCCTTTCGGATCGGGACGGTTCCCGTATCATCCGCAGCACGATGGCCGTCGCGTCCGTCGTCCTGCGACCCGCAGATCCCGTTGCCCCGCCCGCGGCATCATCCGCGCACGGAGCTACCGCCGGCGTTCGGTAAGATGTGCGGCTGGCGGTCGACGCGATGCGGGCGCATCAGGCGCATGACGAGCGGCCGTCGAGCGACCGGCACCGGCGACGAGCCATGACAGGCGGGAACCTCCTTTCGGCGTGTCCACGCGCCGAAGTTCACGGACCGGCAGGCCGGACCGCGGGGTTGCGCGACCGTCCCGATGAGCGGTCTCCTGACTCGCGGATCGAGGCGGAGCGGCAGGGTCTTCCCGTGCTCGCCGAGCACAGTGACGGGCGCCCAGGGGCGCCGGTGTGCCGCCCGCTCCCCGCTCACAGTGGCGGGACCGTGTGGGAATCGCACCCACTTCCCGGAATCATCGGGAGCGAAGCTGTCGGCCGGCAGTATAGCACCCCGCGGACCGGCGCCGGCGGCCGGCCGCGGGCCGGGTTGCGGGCGGGCGGGAGGTGGAGATGACCGCGGAACGGATGCGGGCGGCGGACGTGCTGTGCCGCGGCGAGCTGTTCGTCGCCCGCCGGTCCGGGCGCTATCTGCTGGTCGAGCTGACGGCGCCGCACCGCGTCGTCAGCACGTCCGTCCAGTGCGGCGGCGAGCGCGACGACCTGTCGTTCCTGGCCAACCACCAGAGCTGCGAGGCGACGGGCGACGCGGCCCGCTACGAGCGCATTGCCGGGCTCGGGCCGGTCGGCTACCACGCGCAGGTCTGCGCGGAGATGGGCGTCGCGCCGGGCCGGACGGCAGTCATGGGCACCGCCGCCAACATGGCGTACGCGGCCCACCGCGCGGCCGACTTCGAGGACCTCCGCGTCGACGCGTTCGTGACCGCCGGCGTCGCCGGCAACGCCGCCCGCGCGGGGGATCCGGCGGGCTGGACCGAAGCCGCGGACGGCCGCTGGCGCCGCGTGGAGACGGTGGGCGCGGACGCTGCGGACAGCGCGACGGCGCCGCCCGCCGGGACGATCAACACGATCCTGCTGCTCAACCACCCGGTCACGCCGGCGGCCCAGGCGCGCGCGGTCGCGACGCTGACGGAGGCCAAGTCGGCGGCGCTCGCCGAGCTGGCCGCACCGAGCCGCTACTCGCCGACCATCGCCACCGGGACCGGCACCGACCAGTTCTGCGTGGCGGCCCCGCTCGATCCGCGCCGCGTCCCGAAGACGGCCGCCGGCCCGCACGCCAAGCTCGGGGAGCTCATCGGCAGCGCCGTGCTGGCCGCCGTCAAGGAGGCGCTGCGCTGGCAGAACGGGCTCGAGCCCTCCCTGACGCGCGGGCTGTTCCATGCGCTCGGCCGTTTCGGCCTGACCGAGCCGCGTGCGCTCGAGCGGCTGGCCGAGCTGCTGCCGGCGGAACAGTACGCGCTGCTCGAGCGCAACCGCAAGGCGGTCTTCTGGGAGCCGGGCGTCGCGGCCGCCGCCTACGCGTACGCGGCCGTGCTCGACCGGGTGGCGTTCGGCACCCTGCCGGCCGGCATGGCCGGCGAGACGCTGCGGCAGCAGGCTGCCTGCCTCGCCTGTGCGCTCGCCGCGCGCCCGCTGGAATGGCCGGCGTTCCGCGCGGCGCTGCTCGCCGCACCCGACGAGCCGGTCGAGCTGGCGCTGCACGCCCTGGCCGCCGGCTGGAGCGCCAAGTGGACCTGAGTCCACTGCAACCGCGCATCGATCTGCTCCTGGCGGCGGCGGCGCTCGACGCGGCGCTCGGCGATCCCGTCTACCGCTGGCACCCGGTGCGGCTGCTGGGCGGCTCGCTCGCCTGGTGCGAGCGCCGCCTGCGCGCCGCCGGGGCGGACGGCCGCGGCGGCGGCTGCCTGCTGTTCGGCGTACTCGGGACGTGCTGGGTGGGCGGCGTGTCGCTCGCGCTGCTGGGCGCCCACCGGCTGCACCCGGCCGCGGCCGCGTGCGCGCATCTGTTCATCCTCTACAGCCTGCTGGCGTTCGGCGACCTGCTCGCCCATGGCCAGGCGGTGGACCGCGCAGCGACGGCGGGGGATCTGCCCGGAGCGCGGCGCGCGGTGGGCCGCCTGGTAGGTCGCGACGTCGACGCGCTGGACGGCGTCGCCTGCCGGCGCGCCACCATCGAGAGCCTGGCCGAGAGCCTGACCGACGGCGTCGTCTCGCCGATCGCCTGGTACGCCCTCCTCGGCGCGCCGGGGCTGGTGCTCAACAAGGTCGTCAGCACCATGGATTCGATGGTCGGCTACCGGACGCCGCGCTATCGGCGCTTCGGATGGTGCGGCGCGCGGCTCGACGACCTGCTCCAGGCGCTGCCCGCACGGGCGACCTGGCTCCTCGTCGCGCTGGCCGCCGCGCTGCTGCCGGGCTGCTCCGGCCGGCAGGCCCTCGCGGCCGGCTGGCGCGAGCACGCGGTGCTGCCCGGACCCAACGCGGGCTGGAGCGAGGCCGCCATGGCCGGGGCCCTGGGCCGCCGCCTCGTCGGCCCCGTCCGGCTGCAGGGTCGACTCGTCACCGAGACGTGGCTGGGCGATCCGGCGGCCCCGCCGGCGGGGACCGCCGCCGACTACCGGCGTGCACAGGCCATCGTCCGCGCGGCCACCGCGCTCGCGCTGGCCGCGGCGGCCGGCGGCATCGGGCTTTCCCAGCCCTAGCGCGTCCTGAAGCCGGCGGCCTGCAGCGCTTCCCGGGCTGCCTCGAGCAGGCGCATGGCTGCCGCCGGCACCTCCTGGGTGTCGGCCGTCAGCCGGCGGTGCAGGCCGTACATGCGGAACCGGACGCCTTCGGGATGGAACGCCTCGACCGCCCGTATCAGGTGCTCGCAGTCCTCGGCCGCGGCAGGCGCGCCGCCCGGGGTCCGCAGGCACTCGCCGAGCTCGCGCAGCCGGGCCAGTGCGGTCGCCCGCTGATCGGCGGTCATGACGGCCCCATGCTACACTGGATTTCCACGGTTGCGGTCACTCCTACCTCGTGGTGTCCTGGTCCCAGCAGGGTGCCGGCGCGCAAGACGATGGCGCAGACCTATACGGCAAAAGACATCACGGTCCTCGAAGGACTCGATCCGGTCCGCAAGCGGCCCGGCATGTACATCGGCGGGGTCGGCTCGCCCGGGCTGCACCACCTGGTGTGGGAGATCCTCGACAACGCCGTCGACGAGGCCATGAACGGCCATGCCGGCAACATCCACGTGCAGTTGCACGCCGACCGCTCGTCTATCACGGTCGCCGACGACGGCCGGGGCGTGCCCGTCGACCGCCACCCCAAGAGCGGCAAGAGCGCGCTCGAGGTGATCTTCACGACGCTGCATGCCGGCGGGAAGTTCGAGCACCGCACGTACCGCACCGCCGGCGGCCTGCACGGCGTGGGCGCCAGCGTCGTCAACGCGCTGTCGGCGGAGCTCGTCGCGACCTCGAAGCGGGACGGCTCGCTGTGGGAGCAGCGTTTCCGGCGCGGCCGGCCGTTGGCGAAGCCGCGGCAGCTCGGCAGCGCCCGCGGGACGGGCACCACGGTGTTCTTCCGCCCCGATCCGCAGATATTCCCGAAGACCGAGTTCGATCCGGCGCTCATCGCCGAGCGCCTGGAGGTCGTCAGCTACCTGCACAAGGGGGTGCGGGTCGTCTTCGACGACGAGGGCCGGGGCGGGAAGCGGGTCTTCCAGCACGCCGACGGGCTGCAGGACTACCTGGCGCACATCGTTGCCGCGCGCCGCGCGCCGACGGTGCACGAGCAGGTCTTCGCCCTCGGCCGGGACCACGACGAGACCGGCTCGCGCGTCAACCTCGTGCTGCAGTGGACGGAGGCGACCGACGAGCACGTCCGCAGCTACGTCAACGGCGTGCCGACCGGCTCGGGCGGCACCCACGAGAACGGCCTGCGCGCCGGCGTCGGCAAGGCCGTGCGCAACTTCATCGAGACCCATGGGCTGAGCCCGAAGGGGGTGACGCTGACCGCGGACGACATCCGCGAGGGCCTCACGGGCGTGCTCAGCATCTTCGTGCGCGACCCGCAGTTCCAGGGCCAGACCAAGGACCGCCTGAACAATCCCGAGATCGCGGCGGCCATCGACTCGGCCGTGCGGCCGGCGCTCGAGCACTGGCTGAACCACAACATCAGCGCCGCCCGCGCCATCGTGGCGCGCATCGTCATCGCGGCGCGGGCGCGCGAGGCGAGCCGGGCGGCGCAGCAGGAGGTGACCCGCAAGGGCGTCGCCGCCGCGCGGCTGAGCCTGCCGGGCAAGCTGAGCGACTGCTCCGCCCGGACGGCGGCGGACCGCGAGCTGTTCATCGTCGAGGGCGACTCGGCCGGCGGCTCGGCCAAGCAGGGGCGCGACCGCCGGCGGCAGGCCATCCTGCCGCTGCGCGGCAAGGTGCTGAACACCGAGAACGTGTCGCCGGCCAAGGTGCTCGAGAACAAGGAGCTGTCGGACCTGGTGACCGCGCTCGGCTGCGGCTTCGGGAAGACCCTCAACCTCGAGAAGCTGCGCTACGGCAAGATCATCATCCTGGCGGACGCCGACTCCGACGGCAATCACATCGCAACCCTCCTGCTGACCTTCCTCTACCGGCACCTGCCGCAGCTCATCCACCAGGGCCGGGTCTACCTGGCCCAGCCGCCGCTCTATCGCGTCGACGTCGGGAAGGAGACGTTCTGGGCGCTCGACGAGCCGCACCGCGACCGGATCCTCGACCGCTTCGCGCGCAACGGCCACCGCGGCAAGGCCGAGATCACCCGCTTCAAGGGACTCGGCGAGATGATGCCGAAGGTGCTGTGGGACACGACGCTGAATCCGGCGACCCGGCGCCTCCTGAGGATCGACGTCAGCGATCGGCTCCTGACCGACCAGGTGATGAACGGGCTGATGGGCAGGGACGCCTCGGCACGGTTCCGGTTCATCATGGAGCGGGCGGATCAGGTGCAGGATCTCGACGTGTAGCCGTCCGTCCGGGAACGCGCCGCCGCGGCGCCGGCCATGACCATCGATCAACTCATCGACGACACGCTGCGCCCGGTGGCCGACGCGGTCGCCGGCGTCGTCTTCTACGCGCTGCCGCTGCCGGGAGCCGAGCTGCCGCTCATCGTGGTCTGGCTCGTTGCCGGCGGGCTCTTCTTCACCGTCTATCTCCGCTTCATCAACGTCCGCGGGTTCGGCCAGGCGCTGCGCATCGTCTCCGGGCGCTACGCGCGCGCCGGCGACCCGGGCGAGATCTCCCAGTTCAGCGCGCTCACGACCGCGGTGTCCGGCACCGTCGGCATCGGCAACATGGCCGGCGTGGCCGTCGCCATCTCCACCGGCGGCCCGGGCGCCACGTTCTGGCTCATCGTCGCCGGCCTGCTCGGCATGTCGGCGAAGTTCGCCGAGTGCACGCTCGGCGTGCTGTACCGCCGGCGCAATCCGGACGGCTCGGTCTCCGGCGGGCCGATGCACTATCTGGAACGCGGTCTCGCCGCGCGCGGCTGGCCGGCGCTCGGACGCCGGCTCGGGCTCTTCTACGCCGCCGCCCTGGTATTCGGCTGCCTCGGCATCGGCAACATGTTCCAGTCGAACCAGGCGGCGGCGATCCTCACCGACATCACCGGCGCCGAGGCCAGCGTCCTCGCCGGCCGCGGCTGGCTGGTGGGCCTGCTGCTGGCGGTCGCCGTCGCCCTGGTCATCGTGGGCGGGATCCGGACGATCGCCAGCACCACCGTCCGGCTGGTGCCCGCCATGGCGCTGCTCTACGTGGCGCTGGCGCTGCTGGTCATCGGGCTGAACGCCGGCCGGCTGCCGGGGGCGGCGGCGGCCATCTGGCAGGGCGCGTTCACGTCGACCGGGATGGCGGGCGGCGCGCTCGGCGCGCTCGTCATCGGGTTCCGCCGGGCCGTCTTCTCGAACGAGGCCGGCCTGGGCAGCGCGGCCATCGCCCACGCCACGGCCCGCACGCCGCAGCCGGCCAGCGAGGGCTTCGTCGCGCTGCTCGAGCCGTTCATCGACACCGTCGTCATCTGCACGCTGACCGCCCTGGTCATCACCACCACCGTCTACGATCCCGCGCTCGCCGGCGGCGGCGTCAACGGCATCGAGCTGACGACCCGCGCGTTCGCCTCCACCCTGGCTTGGTCGCCCGCGCCGCTGGCGGTCGCCGCCCTGCTGTTCGCGTTCTCGACGATGATTGCCTGGGCCTACTACGGCCTGAAGGCGTTCACGTACCTGGCCGGCGAGGGCCGCCTCCAGGACCTGGGGTTCAAGCTCGTCTTCTGCCTGTTCGTGGTCGCCGGCGCCGCCGTCGACCTCGGGGCGGTCATCGACCTGTCGGACGCCCTGGTCTTCGTGGTCGCCATTCCGAACCTGATCGGCCTCTACCTGCTGGCGCCCGTGGTCAGGCGGGAGCTCGAACGCTACCGTCCATGACGGCAGACCGCGCAGCACGGCGCCCGTGCGGGCGCCCCGCGTAGCGGCGAGCGGGTGCGGCATGAGTCTCGGACTGACCCCGGCCGGGCAACTGCGGTGGGCGCCGCGGGACGGCGACGCCGTTCCGCCCGCACTGTCGCGCCTGCAGTCCGCCTTCGACACGGACTGGCGCGCAGCCCTCTTCGCGCTGGCGGCGGATCGCATCGACGCGCAGGGGTCGCCCGCCGTGCGCTACTGGCAGGAGATCGCGGAACGCCATCTGACCGCGCTGTGCCAACTGCCCGCGCGCGAGCCGAGCCCGCAGGTCGAGCCGCCGACGCCGGCCGAGTGCGCCGCCTGGATCCTGGCCGCGCCGCCGATGCGCGGCGGCGAGTACCTCGCGGCGGACAGCCTGCAGCGCATCTGGACGCATCTGAACGAGTGGGTGTGCGAGACGCTGCCGGCCGCCGGGGGGCTGCCGGCGTTTCTGCGCACGCGGGCCCCGAGCTGGCACCAGGTGGGACGGGTCTGCTTTCACCTGGCCGAGAACCGGAGCGACGAGGCGCGTCCGTTCGCGTTCATGGCCACGTACGCCGCCGGCTTCGGCGCGGCGGGACGCGTGAAGCACCTGCCGCTGCGCCGGGCGCTCGAGCAGTACGCCGGGGCGCGGAACCGCGCGGCGCTCGTCACCCTGCTGGCGCCCATCCAGCAGGCCGCGGAGACGTGCGACTGGGTGCGGGAGCTGGTCGACTCGGGCGACGTCTACCGGCCGCTGGCGTGGACGCCGGACCGCGCCTACCGGCTCCTGCGCAGCGTGCCCGCGCTCGAGGCGAGCGGCCTGTCGGTGCGGCTGCCGAACTGGTGGCGCAAGCGGCCGCGCCCGCAGGTCGCCGTCACGATCGGCGGCACGACCCCGTCGCTGGTCGGCGCGGACGCCATGGTGGCCTTCGACGTCGACGTCGCTCTCAGCGGCCAGCCCTTGTCGCGCGGCGAGCTGGAGGCGCTGCTCGACGGCGACGACGGCCTGGTGCTGCTCAAGGGCCAGTGGGTGGAAGTCGACCGCGACCGGCTGCGCGAGGCCATCGAGCACTGGGACGCCGTCCGGCAGGTGGCCGGCGAGGACGGGATATCGTTCATCGAAGGCATGCGCCTGCTCGCGGGCGCGTCGGCCGATCTGCGGGGCGAGGAGCAGACCGAGTCCGAACGGCCCTGGGTGCACGTCGCGGCCGGCGACGCGATGCGCGAGATCCTCGACGGCATGCGCCGGCCGGAGGCCCTGGATCCGGCGACCGGCGGCGGGGCCCTGCAGGGGGTGCTGCGGCCGTATCAGCGCGACGGCGTGGCGTGGCTGCGCCTGCTGACGCGCCTCGGCCTCGGCGCCTGCCTGGCCGACGACATGGGCCTGGGCAAGACCATTCAGGTGCTGGCGCTGCTGCTGGCCGACCGCGGCGACGCCCCGCACGAGCGCCGTGCGCCGGCGCTGCTGGTGATTCCGGCCTCCCTGCTCGGCAACTGGCGGCGCGAAGCCGCGCGGTTCGCGCCGGCGCTGAGCCTGCGCTTCCTGCACCCCGCGGAGGCCGACCGGCAGGCGCTGGCGGAGATCGCGGCGGCGCCCGCGCGGGAACTGGCGGGCGTCGACCTGGTGGTGACCACGTACGCCATGCTGACCCGGCAACCCTGGCTGGCCGACGTCCGGTGGCGGCTGGTCATTCTGGACGAGGCCCAGGCCATCAAGAACCCGGCGACCCGGCAGAGCCGGGCCGTCCGTGCGCTGGCCGCCCGCGCCCGCATCGCCATGACGGGCACGCCGGTGGAGAACCGCCTGGGCGATCTGTGGGCGCTGTTCGACTTCCTCAATCCCGGGCTGCTCGGCTCGCGCGCCGTGTTCCAGGAGTTCGTGAAGCAGTTGCAGGCGCGCGACGAGCAGCCCTTCGCGCCCCTGCGGCGACTGGTCGCCCCCTACATCCTGCGGCGTCTCAAGACGGATCGCCGCATCATCGCCGACCTGCCCGCCAAGACGGAGACGACCCGCGACTGCCATCTGACCCGGCCGCAGGTGGCGCTCTACGAGCGCGTCGTGCGGTCCATGCAGCGCGAGCTGGAAGCGACCGAGGGCATCGCCCGGCGCGGCGTGGTGCTGCGGACGCTCATGCAGTTGAAGCAGATCTGCAACCATCCCAGCCAACTCTCCGGCGACGGCGAGTACCGGCCCGCCGACAGCGGCAAGTTCCTGCGGCTGGCCGAGATCGGCGAGGAGCTGGCCGACCGCCAGCAGCGGGCGCTGGTCTTCACGCAGTTCCGGGAGATCATCGATCCGCTGTCCGACCACCTGGAGGCGGTGTTCGGCCGCCCCGGGCTCGCGCTGCACGGCGGAACCGGCGTCAGGCGGCGGCAGGATCTGGTGGACCGGTTCCAGCGCGACGACGGGCCGCCGTTCTTCGTCCTGTCGCTCAAGGCCGGGGGGACCGGTCTGAACCTGACGGCGGCGTCGCACGTGATCCACTTCGACCGCTGGTGGAACCCGGCAGTCGAGAATCAGGCCACCGATCGCGCCTTCCGCATCGGCCAGCGGCGCAACGTGCTGGTCCACCGCTTCGTCACGCGCGGCACCGTCGAGGAGAGAATCGACCGGATGATTGCCGAGAAACGACGATTGGCCGATGATCTGCTCGACGGAGACGGCGAGCTCAACCTCACGGAGCTGTCCGACGACGAGCTGCTCGATGTGGTCCGCCTCGACGTCACCCGCGCAGAGCCCTAGCCGCAAGGCGCACAAGGCGCGCCTCGGCGGGAGCTGCGCGGGGCGAAGGGGTCCCCGCAAGCGGACCCCGGGGGTGCGGGGCAAGGCCCCGTCTGATTGAGGTGGACTGGTATCCGCCGTACGTGCCGGTCGGCGCCCGCCGCGCCAGAGCCCTGCTGGAAATGCATCGGCTCCGCGCGAGCGGCATGAACGTGCAGCCGGTCGAGATCAAGGGACGCACCATCGCCCGGAGCTTCTGGGGCCGCCGCTGGTGCGAGCATCTGGAATCGTTCTCCGACTACGCGAACCGGCTGCCGCGCGGCCGCACGTACGTGCGCAGCGGCTCCGTCTGCCACCTCGAGATCCGAACCGGCGGCGTCGACGCCATGGTGGCCGGGACGGAGCTGTACCGCGTCACGGTTCGCATCAGGAAGCTCGGGAAGCCGGCCTGGAAGGCCATCAAGACCGCGTGCGCGGGGCAGATCGGCTCGGTGCTCGAGCTGCTGCAGGGCCGGTTGTCGGACCACGTCATGGACGTCGTCACCCATCGGGACACCGGCCTGTTCCCGAAACCGCGCGAGATCAAGCTGGCCTGCGACTGCCCCGACTGGGCCACCATGTGCAAGCACGCGGCGGCCGTGCTCTACGGCGTCGGCAGTCGCCTCGACGCCGGGCCGGAGCTGCTCTTTCTGCTGCGCGGCGTCGACGAGACCGAGCTGATTGCCGCCGACATGGCGCTGCCGCGCGGCACGTCGACAGCCGACACCCTTGCGGACGGCGACCTCGCGGACATCTTCGGCATCGACCTCGACGGCACGGACGGCGCGGCCGCCTCGCCCGCGCGGAAACGGCCGGCCCGCGCCGCACCGGCGCGGAAGCGGTCGGCGAACAGGCGGACCGCGCGTCACACGCCGGCGAGGAGCACCGCATCCGGGCCGCCCGCGGCGCCGGACGCCGGCGAGCCGGCGTCCGCTTTCCGCGCGACGGGCGAGCTGGTGGGCCGGCTACGCCGGCGCGGCGGGTTCTCGGCGGCCGAGTTCGCCGCGCTGCTGCACGTCTCCGCGGCGACGGTGCGGCGCTGGGAAGCCACGCCCGGACCGCTCACTGTGCGCCCTTCCCACCGCGACGCCCTGGCAGCGCTGCGCCGGGCCATCGAGGACCGGGACGAGTGACGGTTCGACCGCGGCGGCGCTGTCGTCACCCTGTTCGAACGGCAATCCCCTCACGGGGAAACCGCTCGTCGAGCGTGAAGACGGTCGCCTTCCCGGCCCTCGCCGCTGCCCAGATCAGCGCATCGGCGAACGACACCCGACGCGAGGGACGGCACAGGTGCAACGCCTCGATCACCAGTTCCTTCGGGAGCCGGAAAACGCCGATGTTTTCCTTGCGCAGCAGCGCGGCGAGGTGCTCGACGACGACCTCCCGCGACACGCCGTAGACGGAGGTCAGCACATGGGCCGTCTCGATGAGCACGACGTCGGTGATGAGCAGATCGGATTCGCCGTCGATGATCTTCGCGCTGCGATCGGCCAGCGCGGGCGGGTCGCCGGTCAGATACGGGACGAGCATCGACGTGTCGACCAGATCGCTCACTCGACACGCGTCGTCGCGCGGCCTCGCGCCTCCGTCGCATCGTTCCAGGCCCGCTCCCGCGCCGCGCGCCACGCGCTCCCGTCCGGCACGTACGTCTCGATGTGAGATGCGAGGACGCCCTTGAGTGACGCGCGATGCTCGGGCGGCAAGAAGCGGATTTCGACGTGGTCATCGACGAGACGCTGCAGGGACACCCAACCGGGAGCGATGCCCAGCGAATCGCGAATGTCCTTCGCGATGACCACCTGACCCTTCTGTCCTACTACATGAGCCACGGTACGACCCTCTGTGCCCAGTATAACTGAGCGCCGGGACCGACAGCCGCCCGGCGGCCCGCGTCACGCACGCGTGCGCCAAGGTTGATACCATAGGTGGGTTTCTCCGATGCTGAACCCGTTCGACTTCCAACTGCGGACGCGGCTCGTCTTCGGCGCCGGCACGGTCGAGCAGCTCGGCCACTTCGCGCGCGAGCTGCGCTTCAGGAAGCCGCTCCTGGTGGCCGACCACGGGCTGCGCGCGGCCGGGCACGTCGAGCGGGCGCTGCGCCTGCTGCGCGCCGCGGATCTGGAGCCGGTCCCCTTTCACGACTTCGACGTCAACCCGGACACCGTCATGGTCGAGCGCGGCCGGGCCTTCGCCGCGCCGCACGGCGTCGACGCCATCATCGGCCTCGGCGGCGGGAGCTCGCTGGACTGCGCGAAGGGCATCAACTTCCTGCTCACCAACGGCGGCTCGCTGGCCGACTATCAGGGGTACGGGAAGGCGTCGCAGCCGATGCTGCCGATGATCGCGGTGCCGACGACGGCGGGGACCGGGTCGGAGGCCCAGAGCTACGCCGTGATAGCGGACGCCGAGACCGGTCTGAAGATGGCCTGCGGGGATCCCAAGTGCGCGTTCCGGCTGGCGCTGCTCGACCCGGAGCTGACGCTCTCCCAGCCGGCCGCCGTGACCGGCGCGGCCGGCTTCGACGCCATCGCCCACGCGGTGGAGACGGCCGTGACGACGCGCCGCACCGCGCTCTCGACGGCGTTCTCGCATGAGGCGTTCCGCCTGCTCGCCACGAACTTCGAGCGCGTGCTGGAGGCGCCGAGCGACGTCGACGCGCGCGCCGCGATGCACCTCGGCGCGGCGTTCGCCGGCGTGGCCATCGAGCAGTCGATGCTGGGCGCCGCCCATGCCTGCGCCAATCCGCTGACCGCGCGCTACGGCATCACGCACGGCGTCGCGCTGGCCATCCTGCTGCCGCACGTCGTGCGCTGGAACGCCGCGGCCAGCCGGGACCTGTACGGGCCGCTCGTCGCCGCAACGATGAACGGCGGCGGCACGAGCGGCAACCATCTGGCCGAGCGCCTCGTCCAAATCGGCAGGGCCGGCGGCTTCCCCGACCGCCTGCGCGAGGCGGGCGTGGAGGAAGGCGAGCTGGCGGCGCTGGCCGACCTGGCCGGCCGGCAGTGGACCGCGGCGTTCAATCCGGTGCCGTTCGGCCATCTGGACGCTCTGGAGGTGTACCGATGCGCATATTGACGAGGGGAACGCTGGCGGCGGCGGCAGTCCTGGCGCTGAGCGCTGCGGCCGCGGGCCAGTCGACCACCGCCGCGCCCGAGACGTGGGGCCAGTTCCGGGGCACGCCCGAGCTCAGCGGGACGTCGCTGGCGAAGATCCCCGACGAGCTGGAGCTGCTCTGGACCCTCGACGCGGGCGAGTCGATCGACTCTTCCGCAGCCATCGCCGGCGGCGCGGTGTACGTCGGGACCTACAGCGGGGAGCTGCTCGCCGTGGATCTCGAGACGGGCGCGGAGCGCTGGCGCTACACGGCCAGCGAGGAAATGGGGATCGGCGAGTCGTCGCCGGCGGTGAGCCACGGGCTCGTCTTCGTCGGCGATCTGGCCGGCGTCCTGCACGCCGTCGACGCCGAGACCGGCGCAGCGGCCTGGACGTACCAGACCGAGGGCGAGATCAAGTCGTCGCCGGTCGTCTCGGGCGACACGGTGCTGATCGGCTCCTACGACGGCCATCTCTACGGTCTGGCCGCGGAAACCGGGGAATTCCTCTGGCGGCACGAGACGCTCAACTACGTGCACGCCACGCCGGCCGTGGTCGACGGCGTCGCGTACTTCGGGGGCTGCGACGAGATGTTCCGCGGCGTGCGCGTGGCCGACGGCGAGGAGGTCTTCGCCGTGCCGGCGGGCGCCTACACCGCGGCGTCGCCGACGACGGACGGCGACCGCGCCTACTTCGGCACGTTCAACAACGAGGTGATCGGCATCGACCTGGCGTCGCAGGAGCTGCTGTGGCGCTACGAGCATCCGCGGCGCCACTTCCCGTTCTACTCGTCGGCGCTCAACGTCGACGGCACCATCGTGATCGGCGGCCGCGACCGGATGGTGCACGCGATCGATCAGGAATCGGGCGAGGCGCTCTGGACGTACATGACCCGGGCCCGCGTCGACTCGTCGCCCGCGGCGGCCGGCGGCCGCGTCTACATCGGCTCGGGCGACGGACGCCTGTACGTGTTCGACCTGACCACGGGCGAGAAGCTCTGGGAGTTCGATACCGGCGCGCCGCTGTCGGCCTCGCCCGCGATCGCCGCGGGCAGGCTCGTCATCGGGTCGCAGGACGGGGTGCTGTACTGCTTCGGTTGACGCGCGGCCGCGGCCGGCCGTCCGCGTGACGGCGATGAACGAGCGCTACATGCGGCGCGCAGTGGCGCTGTCCGCGCAAGGCATGGAGCTGGGCCGCGGCGGGCCGTTCGGCGCCGTGATCGTCAAGGGTGACGCGGTCGTCGGCGAAGGCTGGAACGAGGTCCTGAGCACCAACGACCCGACGGCCCACGCCGAGGTCGTCGCCATCCGGAAGGCCTGCCGCCACCTGGACACGTTCGACCTGTCCGGGTCCGAGATCTACGCGAGCTGCGAGCCGTGCCCGATGTGCCTGGCCGCCATCTACTGGGCCCGCATCGGGCGCGTCTACTTCTCGATCAACCGGCACGACGCCGCCGGCATCGAGTTCCGCGACGAGTTCATCTACGAGGAGCTGGCGCAGCCCATCCACGCACGGAAGCTGCCGATGATTCACGTCCCCTGCGACGGGGCGCTCGCGGCCCTGGCCGCGTGGCAGCAGAAGCCCGGGCACACGAGCTACTGAACCTCCCTACGGGGACGCGAAGACGCGCTCGGCAGCGAAAGCCAGATCCGGTAGCAGCACCGAGCGGACGACGTCTCCCGGGACGGCGGTCTGCGCCAGGCGGTAGGCATCGCTCTCCAGTGCGTACACCTCGATCCAGCGGCCGAGCGGTTCGACGATCCAGTACTCGGGGACGCCGTAGCGCGCGAACATCCGCATCTTGCGGCCCCGGTCGACGGCGGCAGTGGAGGGCGACAGCACCTCGATGACGATGTCGGGCGCCGCGCGGGTCACGGCGTTCGGATCGAGCAGATGCAGCCGTTCGGCCCGGAAGAAGACGATGTCGGGCTGCACGACGTCGTGCTCGTCGAACACGATGTCGAACGGCGCGCTTACCGCGAGCCCGCCCCGCAGCCGCCGGTAGCCGCTCAGCAGTGCGAAGAGCTCCCCGGCGGCGATCTGATGCCGCAGCAACGGCGAGGGAACCTCGACGAGGTCGCCTCCGTGGATCTCGTACCGGCGCCCGTCATCCGGCATCGCCAGCAGATCCGTGTAGCCGACCCGCGGCGCATGGTGCATGGTGCATGGTGCATGGTGCATGGACGCCATCGTATCACTGTCGATCCCGAGACATGCGAGACTCGTGCCGGCGGCCTCGCCGCGCGCCGGCCAGGTCATGTGGGGCGGCACCGCTGCCGCCGTGGATGCTGATATAGTAGCGGCGATGAGCGATCCGCTCCCCGCGGCGGCACCCGCCGAGACGGAGGTCGGCAGCTACTTCGTCGCCAACTACCCGCCGTTCTCGGTCTGGACGTCGGAGGCCGTCGCCGAGGCCGCCCGGCCGGCGCTGGCAGCCCCGGCCGCGGACGTGCCGCTCGGGCTGTACCTGCACATCCCGTTCTGCCGCAAGCGCTGCCACTTCTGCTACTTCCGGGTCTACACGGACAAGAACGCCCGCGAGGTGCAGTCGTACCTGGACGTGCTGGGGCGCGAATGGGAGCTGTACGCCGCGCAGCCGGCGATTGCCGGACGGCCGCTCGACTTCATCTACTTCGGCGGCGGCACGCCGTCGTTCCTGTCGGTCCGCCAGCTCCGGAGCCTCGTCGACCGGCTGTCGGCGATCAGTCCCTGGTCGGCCGCCAGCGAGATCACCTTCGAGTGCGAGCCGGGGACGCTCACCGAGCCGAAGCTGGCCGCCATCCGGGAGCTGGGCGTCACGCGGCTCAGCCTCGGCGTCGAGCACTTCGACGACCGCATCCTGGAGCTCAACGGCCGCGCGCACCGCTCGGCCGAGATCTTCCGCGCCTACGAGTTCGCGCGCTCGATCGGCTTTCCGCAGATCAACATCGATCTGATTGCCGGCATGCTCGGCGAGACGGACGACAAGTGGCGGGACGCCGTGCAGCGGGTGATCGCGCTCGACCCCGACAGCGTCACCATCTACCAGATGGAGCTGCCGTTCAACACGACGATCAGCGGCGACCGGCTGAGCGGCGGCGGCCAGTTCCAGGAGGCCGTGGCGCCCTGGGCCACCAAGCGCCGCTGGGTGGACGAGGCGTTCGCCGCGCTGGAGCGCGCCGGCTACGCGATCGGCAGCGCCTACACCGCCGTCAAGGATCCCGGGCGCACGCGCTTCGTCTACCGCGACCGTCTCTGGCAGGGCGCCGACCTGGCGGGCCTCGGCGTGGCGTCGTTCGGCCACGTCAACGGCGTCCACATGCAGAACCTCGACTCGTGGGGCGCCTATGCGGCGGCGGTCGAGGCCGGCCGCATCCCGCTGAACCGCGCCTACCGCCCCACGGAGGAAGAGCGCCTCATCCGCGAGCTGGTGCTGCAGCTCAAGCTGGGCTCCATCCGGCCCGCCTACTTCCGGGACAAGTACGGCGTCGACCCGCGGCACCGATTCACCGGCCCGCTCGCGTCGCTCGACCGCGACGGCTACCTGGACGAGGCCTCCCCGGAAGCGGTCCGCCTGTCGCGCGACGGCCTGCTGCGCGTCGACAGCCTGCTGCCCCGCTTCTTTCTGCCCGCGCACGCCGACATCCGGTACACGTGACGTGGCGACGTCCCGCAGCGGTTCGTCCCGGAGCCGGGCTCCCGCCCCGCGCTCCAGCCCGCCCGCGACGGCCGGCCGGCGCGGGATGCTCTACCCGCTCGACATGGTCTACCGGCGGGCCGGCATCGACATCCCGACGTTCGAGGTAGTCGCGCCGGACGACATCCCGCTGCCCTACCGCGCGCTGCTCGTGCACGACTCGGACATGACGCTGACCCTCGAGCGGCACTTCGGCGGCCGCGTGGTGCTGCGGCCGCTGTCGACCTTCTCGCTGGGCGGCTCGTACTTCCGCCGCGTGCTCCTCGTGCAGGAGTACGCGGGCCAGCCGGTCGAGATGGGCGCCATCCGCATGGAGCTCGACGCGTTCGACGCGCCCCTGCGCCGGCAGATTCTCGACAACGAGATCCCGCTCGGGAGCATCCTGCGCGACCGGCGCCTCGAGTACGCCAGCCGCGTCAAGGCATTCCTGCAACTGATGCCGAACCCCGAGATGATGGGCGTCTTCTGGATGCGCGAGCCGCGCGTGCTCTACGGCCGGCGCACCGAGATCGTCCGCCGCGGCAGGAAGATCGGCGACATCGTCGAGGTGCTGCCGCTGGTGATACGATGAGTCGGATGGGCACCCGGGACAACGGCGCGCAGTACGACTGCGTCGTCATCGGCGGCGGACCGGCGGGCAGCACGGCCGCGACCGTGCTGGCGCAGCACGGGCGCCGGGTGCTGCTCCTCGAGCGCGAGCCGTTCCCGCGCTACCACATCGGCGAGTCGCTGATGCCGTACACCTGGTTCACCTTCGAGCGGCTGGGCGTGCTCGACTGGTTCCCCCGGGCGGCCTGTCCCAAGAAGTACTCCGTGCAGTTCGTCTCGACGACCGGCTCGGTCTCGCAGCCCTTCTACTTCTTCGAGACGATCAAGCACGAGTGCGCCACCACCTGGCAGGTGGTCCGCAGCGACTTCGACGGCATGCTGCTGGCGAACGCCCGCGAAAAGGGCGTCGAGGTGTGCCAGGGCGTGGCGGTGCGCGACCTCGTCATGCAGGGCGGCCGGGCGGTCGGTGTGACCGGCGACGTCAAGGGGGGCGGCCGGGAGGAGTTCAGGGCGAATGCCGTCGTCGACGCCTCCGGACGCGACACGCTGCTGGCCGGCAGGCTGGGCTGGAAACGGCGCGACCCGGACCTGAACAAGATTTCGATTTTCACCTACTTCAAGGGCGCGGTGCGCGATCCGGGCCTGGACGAGGGCGCGACGACGGTCGCCTACATCCCGGACAAGGGCTGGTTCTGGTACATCCCGCTCCCCAACGACGTCGTCAGCGTCGGCGTCGTGGCGGAAGCCGACTATCTCTACCGCGACACGCGCGACCCGCAGGCGATCTTCTTCCGCGAGGCGGACGACTGCATCTGGATCAGGGACCACCTGCGCCCGGCCGAGCACCTCGGGCCTGTGCGGGTCACCGGGGAGTTCAGCTACCGGTCGACGGAGATCGGCGGCGACGGCTTCTGCCTGGCCGGCGACGCGTTCTCGTTTCTCGATCCCGTCTTCTCGACCGGCGTCTTCCTGGCCCTCAAGGGCGGCGAGATGGCCGGCGACGCGATCCATCGCGGCCTCGACGCGGGCGCGATCACCGCGTCCACGTTCGCGGACTACCGGCGCGACCTCAACTGGGCGCTGGACCAGTTCCGCCAGCTCGTGCTGTCGTTCTATGATCAGACCTTCAGCTTCCGCGAGTTCGTCAGGTCGCACCCCGACCTGCATCCGCGGCTGGTGGATGCGCTGGTCGGCAACGTCTTCGTCGACCTGCGGGAGCTGTTCGACGCGCTCGGCCGGTTCGCCGGGCGGACCACGCACGCGGAAGGCTCGAGCGACGGCGCATGTCGACAACAGGCCCCGGCCACCCCGTGGTCAGCCGGCACCGACTGAGCCGGCGCGTCCAGTTCTACGAAACCGACGCCGCCGGCATCGTCCACTTCAGTTGGTTCTACCGCTACATGGAAGAGGCCGAGCACGCCCTCTGGCGCGCCGCCGGCCTGAGCATCACGCCGCCGCCCGAGACCGGCATCGGGTTCCCCCGGGTCGCGGCCTCGTTCGACTTCCGCCGGCCGCTGCGCTTCGAGGACGAGTTCGAGGTCGAGATTGCCATCGCCGAGATCGGCGAGAAGTCCATCCGCTACAGCGCGCGGGTCGAGAAGGACGGCACGGCGGTCGCCACCGGCAGCCTGACCATCGCCTGCGTGCGCAAGCGGGCGGGCGAGCCCATGCGGGCCACGGCCATTCCGGCCGACATCGCCCGCCGCCTGCAGGTGGCGCAGGCCGCCGGGACCGGGGCGTGAGCCGATGCCGGACGCCGCGCCGATCCCCGCCGCCGAGCGCCAGTCCCGGGAGACGCTCGCCGCGCGGCAGGCCGAGCGGCTGCGGACGCTGCTGCACGCCATCGACGGGCGCAACCCGTTCTACACGGCCAAGCTGGCGCGCGCCGGCATCGCGCCGTCCGCGCTCGTCCTGCCCCGGGACCTGACGCGGCTGCCGCCGACCACCAAGGCCGAGCTCGTCGCGGACCAGGACGCGGCGCCGCCGTGGGGGACGGCGCTCACGTATCCGGTCGAGCGCTACACGCGCTACAACCAGACCTCGTCGACGACGGGGCGCCCCCTGCGGTGGCTCGACACGACGGAGAGCTGGCAGTGGATGCTCGACTGCTGGCGCGCGGTGTACCGCGGGGCGCGGGTCGGGGCGGACGACCGCATCCTGTTCCCCTTCTCCTTCGGGCCGTTCCTTGGCTTCTGGACCGCGTTCGACGCCGGGACCCAGCTCGGGGCCCACTGCGTGCCGGCCGGCGGGATGACGAGCGAGGCGCGCCTGGCCCTGATCGACGTCGTGCGCCCGACCGTCATCTGCTGCACGCCGACGTACGCCCTGCGCCTGGTGGAGGTGGCCCGGCAGGTGCGGGGCGCCGGCCCGCCGCTGGCGGACGGCTCCGTGCGCGTGCTGATCGTGGCCGGCGAGCCGGGGGGCAGCATCCCAGCCACCCGCGAGCAGATCGAGCGGGGCTGGGGAGCGCGGGTCATCGATCACCACGGCCTGACCGAGGTCGGACCGGTCAGCTTCGAGTGCTGGGACAACCCCGGGGCCGTGCACCTCAACGAGTGCGAGTACATCGGCGAGGTGCTCGACCCGGACACGGGGCGGCCCGTGCCGGCCGGCGAGCCGGGCGAGCTGGTCCTCACGAACCTGGGCCGCACGGCCAGTCCCCTGATCCGCTACCGGACCGGCGACCTCGTGGCGCTCGACACCGGCCGCTGCGCCTGCGGCCGGACGCTCGCCCGGCTCGACGGCGGCATCCGCGCGCGCATCGACGACATGGTCCACGTGAGCGGCGTGAACGTCTACCCCACCGCCATCGAGGCCGTGCTGCGGGCCGTCTCCGAGGTGGTCGAGTACCGCGCGACCGTCGCCTCGCGCGGCGCGCTGCGGACGGTGACGGTCGAGGTCGAGCTCGACCCGTCCGTCGCGCAGCCCGAGACGGTCTGCCGGCGCACCGAGCAGCGGCTCCGGGCGGCGCTCGGCCTGAGCGTCCCGGTCACGGCGGTAGCCGCCGGCAGCCTGCCGCGCTTCGAGATGAAGGCCCGGCGCTGTGTCGTAGTACCATAGGCCCCTATGCCACGTCACGCACCCTTCGCCTCACGGCTGCTGTCTCTGTTCTTCGCGCTCGCGCTCACCACCGCCTGCGGCGGCGGCGACGCGGGCGACGCCGGCGACGCGCCGCAACGCCAGTTTCTCAGCATGGGCACAGCGCCGCCCGGCGGCGCCTTCTTCGTGGTCGGCAGCGCGCTCGCCGAGGCGCTCAACGAGACGGGCGCCGACCTCGGCTACAGCGTGACCGCCGAGGCGACGAGCGGGTCGCAGGAGAACATCCGGCGGCTGGCGAGCGGCGAGCTCGACCTGGCGCTGTCGAACGCGGCGATCACCTACTTCGCCGTGCGCGGCACCGAGGGCTGGGACCGCGCCTATCCCGTCCGTTCGGTGATGACGCTGGCGCCCAACGTCGCCCTGTTCGTGACGCAGGCCTCCTCCGGCATCGCCACGCTCGACGACCTGCGCGGCCGGCGCGTCACGGTGGGCCCGGCCGGGGCCGGCTTCGAGTACTTCGTGGGACCGCTGCTCGCGGCGCACGGCGTCGCCTACGACGACTTCTCGCCGCTCAATGCGACGCAGCAGGCGGCGGTCGACATGCTGACGGACGGCTCGGCGGACGCCACCTTCCTCGGCGGCGCGGTGCCGACGGCGTCGATCACCCAGGCGGCGGCCTCGCTGGAGCTGACGTTCATCCCGTTCGGGGAGGCGGAGAAGCAGCAACTGGTCGACGAGTACCTCTTCTTCCGGCCGGCCACCATTCCGGCCGAGACCTACCGCGGGCAGGCCGCGCCGTTCGAGGGGCTCGACGTCGGCTCGATGCACCTCATCACGTCGGCCGACGCCCCCGACGATCTGGTCTACAACACGGCCAGGCTGCTGTACGAGAACCAGGCGCTGGTCGTCGAGAAGCACGCCGCGGGGCGGGCGATCAACGCGCGCAACGTCGTGCGCGAAACCGGCACGGAATTCCACCCCGCCGCCATTCGCTTCTACCAGGAAGCCGGGATCTGGCCCCGGTAGGCCGCGTCGTGGCTGAAACCCGGCTCCCACGCGATCTCAGGCTGGCGGTGAGCGGCGGGCTCGGCGTGCTCCTGTGCGCCTTCACGCTGCTCGAGGTCAACTACCCGCTGCTGGCGCCGCAGAGCCGCCTGGCCTTCTTCGCCCTGGTGGGGCTGGCGCTCTGCTTCCTGAACGTCCCGGTCCACCCGAAGCTGAAGGACGACCCGCGCGCGCGCGCCGGCGACCTCGTGCTCGCGGTGCTGGCGGTCTGCTGCTGCGGCTACATTGTCGTGCAGACCGATCCGATCTTCGAGGCGTGGTGGATCGACGGGCAGACGCTCGGCAACCGGGCCGGCTTCGAGACCGCGCTCGACACCTCGATCGGCCTGCTGGGCCTGCTGCTCGTCATCGAGGCGGCCCGGCGGGCCCTCGGCCTGGCGTTGCCGCTGCTGGCAGGGGCGTTCGTCCTCTACGCGCTGTTCGGCGCGGCGTTCCCGGACTGGCTGTTCCCGCATCGGGGCTACAGCGTTCCGCGCATCGTGGCGCAGACGTTCCTCCACAGCCAGGGCATCTTCGGCGTGGCGCTGAACGTCATGTTCACGTACGTCTTCCTGTTCGTCATCTTCGGCGCGTTCCTGGAGGCGACCGGCGCGACGCGCTTCATCGTCGACTTCGCGCAGCGCGTCTTCGGCCGCAGCTCCGGCGGGCCGGCGAAGGTGGCCGTGCTCAGCAGCGGGTTGATGGGGTCGCTCTCGGGCAGCGCGGTCGCCAACACGGCCACCACCGGGACGTTCACCATCCCGATGATGCGGAGCGCCGGCTTCCAGCCGGTGACCGCGGCCGGCGTGCAGGCCGCCGCCAGCTCGGGCGGCGCGCTCATGCCGCCGGTGATGGGCGCCGGCGCCTACATGATGCTCGAGATCGTCGACCCGCCGGTGACGTACCTGGAGATCATCCGCGCCGCGCTGATCCCGGCCATCCTGTACTACCTCTCGCTGCTGCTGATCGTGCACCTGCACGCGAAGCGGGTGTCGATCGCCGCCGGAGGCGCGCCGGAGGATGCGGCCGCGGCCGAACAGGACACGCCCGAGGCCGCAGCGCGTTCGCGCGCGGCGGGCGCCGTCTTCGGTTCGGCGCTCGGCAGCCTCATCCTGTTCCTGGTCCTCGGCTACACGGCGTTCCGCGCCGTGACGCTCTCCCTCGTCGTGATCGTCGCGGTCAGCAGCCTGCACAAGGCGACGCGCCTCGACTGGCGCTTCACGATCCTGAGCCTCATCACCGCGGCGCGCGGGGTCGTGCCGCTGGTCGCAGCGGCCGCCTGCGTCGGCATCATCATCGGCGTCGTGACCCTGACCGGGGTCGGGACGCGCCTGCCGGCGACCATCATTCCGCTCGCCGAGCAGAGCCTCTTCCTGGCCCTCGTCCTGATCATGATCTCGTCGATCATCCTCGGGATGGGGCTTCCCTCCGCCGTCTGCTACCTCCTGATGGCGACCCTCATCGGCCCGGTGCTCGGCAACCTGGGCGTGATCCCGCTCGCCGCGCACCTGTTCATCTTCTACTTCGGCATGATGTCGATGGTGACGCCGCCGGTCGCGCTCGCGGCCTACGCCGCCTCGTCGATTGCCGGTACGCGCATCATGCCCACCGGCCTGGCCGCGTTCCGCTTCGCCCTCGTCGGCTTCACGCTGCCCTACATGTTCATCTACCGGCCGGAGCTGCTGATGCTGACGGCCGCGGGCGAGCCGGCCGGGTTGCTGGACATGCTGCTCCCGGTGGCCATCGCGACGCTCGGCGTCACCTGCTTCGCCGCCGGCATCGCCGGTCAGCTCAGCCGGCCGCTGGGGCTCGGCCTGCGCCTGGCGATCTTCGCCGCGGCGGGACTGCTGCTCGCCCCCGGCCCGACGATCGCCCTGGCCGGCATCGACCTCGCCGTCTTCGACGTCGCGGGGGGGCTCCTCTTCTGCGGGGTGCTCGCCGCCAACCGGCGCTCGGCCTGACGTCGCTCGCCGGCCGAGCGCCCGCCCGCACGTCTCAGCGCGAACCCGCGACCTTCACCGTAACGACGTCGATGCCGTGGTACTTCCTGTGGCGCACGGACGAGGCGTAGTGCCGCAACAGGCGGAAGGAAATCTCGGTCTCGCTCTCTTCCGGGGTTTCCGCTCGGTCTCCGAGATACGTCAGGCGATCTTCGATATTCTGCTCATCGAAGACGGCCAGGAACTCCATCTCGACGGTCTCGCGACCGGGACGCGCAACGAGAATCATGCGCGGCGGCTTGTCAGCGGCGTGGTCCCCGCCCACCTGCAACAGACACGTCAGTGCCTCCTCGCCGGCGGCGCGCAGGCGGTCCGCGGACGCGCGGTCCCATTGCATCCCGCCGGCAAGCTCGCGCAGGAGGGCGTCGATCCGCGGGAGCGCCGACGTGTCCAGCTCCGCCTCCAGCCGCCGGCGCCGCGGACCCGTGAGCTCCAGGAAGCCGGTCATGAGAATCGTGGCCAGCACGCCCACGGTCATGCCGTTGCCGAGCGAAGCGCTCCATGTCTCACCCAGCACGCCCCGGAAAACGCTCCCGTTCCCCAGCGCCACGCCGAGCGCGAGCGCCACGCCCACGACGAGGCCCCGTTGCGGATCGAGACCGTCCTGCACGACCGTGCGAATGCCCTCCACGACGAGCAACCCCATGATGATCAGCAGAAAGGCGCCCATGACGGCGCCGGGAACGGAGAGCAGCACGGCGGTCAGCTTCGGCAGGAAGGCCAGCGCGAACAGAATGCCGCCGATGGCGAACCCCACGCTGCGCGCCGCGACGCCGGTGAGATTGATGAGCGACACGCTGGACGGCAGGTAGGCGATGACGGGCGGCGTCGCGGCGATCCCGGAGAGCAGCATCCCGGCGCCGCTGGCGTTGAGCGCGCCCTGCACCAGGCGGAAGTCGGTCGCATGCGGGCTGCGCGACGAAGCGCGTTGAATGACCACGCCGTCGCTGCTGGTCTTGACGGCGGCGACGACGGCCACGATCACGAACACGGGCAAAAGCGCCCAGAAACGCCCGTCCGGTGTCAGGTCGAGCCCCGGCCAGCCGGCGAGATCCGGGAGGTCGAACCAGGCCGCGCCGGTCACGGGCCGCGCATCGTACAAGCCGAACAGCGGGGCGGCGGCGCAACCCGCCAGGATTCCGCTGAGCGGCGCCCACAGCCGCCACACGCCCGTAGCGCGCAGCGCCATCGCGGTCGTGACGACCAGCGTCACGCCGGCGACGATCAGGGGGCCGGCCGCCGGCGCACCGTCAGGCGCATCCGCGATCCTGCCGACCGCTATCGGCATGACCGTGACGCCGATCAGCATGAGCGCGGTGCCGGACACGATCGGCGTGACTATCCGTCGCAGGAACGGCAGCCATGCGGCCATGGCGAACTGAAACAGCGACGCAACGACGACGAGGCTCGCCAGCGTGGGGAGCCCGCCCTCCCTCAGCGCGACGACCGAAATCGCGATGAAATGCGGACCGGCGCCGGTCATGAGGATATGGCCGGCGCCGAACCGGCCAACATGGGCGGCCTGCAGGGCCGTGGTGACCCCGGCGATGATCAAGGCCGCGAAGACCGCCCAGGTCAGGTAGATATCGTCCTCGCCGGCCGCGCCGACGACGATGGTCACCATCAGGACGGTGTTCGCCAGGACGAGGACGACGCCCTGCAGGGCCACGCCGAACGTCACCAGGGGCGGGCACGGTTCGTCCGGCTCGTAACGAATGCGCGGATTGATGCGAGGTCTGCTCATGGCGGCCGACCGCAGGGCACAGCCGCTGCCCGTTCCGCCGGACGCCTCCCGGCGACGCCGCCTGCGGGCCGACGAGACGTGCAGGGCGCCGCGGGCGCCGCGACAGCCGCTGCCCTACACCCCTTCGACGATGGTCGCGTCCCGCGTGCACGCGCCGGCCGTCTGCCGCTGGGACTCCTGGTACGCCGCGCTCGCGGTAAACGCCTTTGCCGTCTCGAAATCAGCGAAGCGGATGACGACGTTGCGACCGCGGCCCTCGCCGGCCACCTGCTCGCATCGGCCGCCCCGGGCCAGGGTCTCCCCGCCGAACTTCTGCACCGCCTCCACGGCCGGCCCGATGTGCTTCTCGTAGACCTCGGCGTCATGCACGTCGACACGCATGATCAAGTACGCTGGCATCGGCAATCCTCCCCATGCTCACCGGGATGGTGAGGCGAGCAGTATGATACTCCGAGCCAGGAGGGAATCGATGAGACGTCTTGCCGTTGGTTTCGTGGTCGCGGCCGTCGCCGTACTTGTCGTCGTCGTCAGCAGCGCGCCCGTGTCGCGCGCCCAGGATGCGTTCGACTGGATGCGTGTCGACATCCTGGAAGTCATCCCCCGGGAGCTGGACGAGTTCATCGAGGTCCAGATCGAGCACGTCAATCCCGCCCTGCAGCGCGCCGGGATACCGTGGCGCTCGGCCTGGCGCACGGCCGAGTTCGGGAACGTGTACGAGCGGATGTTCGTATCGCCGATGGCGGATCTGGGTGATCTCGACTACGGCGGCCCGCTGGCGCGCCGGCTCGACAGGCGGGAGAGGGACCGCCTGGACGAGCGCGTGCGACGCACCATTTCCGGTCAACGGAGCTACGCGTTGCGCTACCGGCCCGAGCTGAGCGTCGAGAACGAGAACGCGGGCGGGCTCTCGCTGGCCTGGATCACGAACCTCGAGGTGGCGCCGGGACGCCTCGCCGACTGGCAGGCTTTCATGCAGCAGCGACTTCCGCAATTCCAGGAGGACGACGTGGTCTTCGGCGTCTACGAGCGCTACCTGGGATCCGGGGCGGCCTTGTGGCAGATCGTCGAGAATCATGCGAGCTTCAGGGAGCTGGACCGCCCCACCATCATGCAGCGCGCCCTGGGCGAACGCACGAGCAGCATCGCGGCCGGACTTGCCGGCGTGGTCCTCTCGGTGGAACGCACCGTGCTGCGCTACGACGCCGAGCTGAGCTACTCGGACGCCGGAGCCGCTGACGGCGGCCGCTTTCGGTAGGGCGCCCGCTGCGCCCCGCGCCGCTCCCGCCGAGGCGCACCGTAGTACGATGGCCGGATGCCGTCTCCGGCGCAGGACCTGCTCGTCCGCGTCTTCGGTTACGACCGGTTCCGCGGGCAGCAGGAGACGATCATCGCGCACGTGATCGGGGGCGGCGACGGCCTCGTGCTGATGCCGACCGGCGGCGGCAAGTCGCTCTGCTACCAGATTCCGGCGCTCGTCCGCGACGGGGCGGCCATCGTCGTCTCGCCCCTGATCGCGCTGATGCGCGATCAGGTCGCCGCGCTGCTGCAACTGGGCGTGCGGGCCGCGTTCCTCAATTCGACCCTCACCGCCCGCGAGGCATACGACGTTGAGGCGCGGCTGCGCGACGGCCTGATCGATCTGCTCTACGTCGCCCCGGAGCGGCTGCTCGGCGAGCGCACGCTGGCGCTGCTCGACGAGGTCGACCTCGCGCTCTTCGCCATCGACGAGGCGCACTGCGTGTCGCAGTGGGGACACGACTTCCGCCCCGAGTACCTGCAGCTCTCGACGCTGCACGAGCGCTTTCCCGACGTGCCGCGGATCGCGCTCACGGCGACGGCCGACGAGCCGACGCGGCGCGAAATCGTCGACCGCCTCGGCCTCGGCGGGGCGCAGGTGTTCGTCGGCGGCTTCGACCGGCCGAACATCCGCTACCGGGTCGTGCCGAAGCAGGGTCCGCGCGAGCAGTTGGCGCGGCTCCTGGACACCGAGCACCGGGGCGACGCCGGCATCGTCTACTGCCTGTCGCGGCGCCGGGTGGAGGAGACCGCCGAGTGGCTGCGGGGGCGCGGCATCGACGCCCGGCCCTACCACGCCGGCCTCGGCGGGGCGGAGCGCAGCGCGACGCAGGATGCGTTCGTGCGGGGCGAGGGCGTCGTCATCGTCGCGACCATCGCCTTCGGCATGGGCATCGACAAGCCGGACGTCCGCTTCGTCGCCCACCTCGACCTGCCGAAGAGCCTCGAGGCGTACTACCAGGAGACCGGCCGCGCCGGACGCGACGGGCTGCCCGCCACCGCCTGGATGGCCTACGGTCTGCAGGACGTGATCACGCTGCGCCAGATGGTGAGCGGCTCCGAGGCGGACGAGGCGCGCAAGCGGATCGAGATCCGCAAGCTGGACGCGATGCTCGGCTACTGCGAGCTGGCGACCTGCCGGCGCCGGTCGCTGCTGGCGTACTTCGGGGAGACGCCGCCCGAGCGGTGCGGGAACTGCGACAACTGCCTCCAGCCCCCGGAGTCGTGGGACGCCACCGAGGCGGCGCAGCAGGCGCTGTCGTGCGTCTACCGGACCGGCCAGCGCTTCGGCGTCGGCTACGTGATCGACGTGCTGCGCGGCAAGGACGACGAGCGCATCCGGCGCTTCAGGCACGACCGGATCCCGACGTTCGGCGTCGGCGCCGACCTCGACGCCGGCCAGTGGCGGTCGCTCGTCCGCCAGCTCGTGGCGCGCGACCTGTTGAGCGTCGACGTCGACGGCTACGGATCGCTGCGGCTGACCACGGCGGCGCGTCCCGTGCTGCGCGGCGAGGCCACGGTCGAGCTCCGGCGCGATGCCCGCGCGCCGGCGCAGCGGCGCGGCCCGCGGGAGGGACGCGGCAGCGTGCGGGCTGTGCTCCGCCCGGAGAACCAGGCGCTGTTCGACGCCCTGCGCGCGCGCCGGCGCGAGCTCGCCGAGAGCCAGGGCGTGCCGCCGTACGTCATCTTCCACGACGCCAGCCTCGTCGAGATGGCGGAACGGCGGCCGCACCTGCTCGCCGAGTTCGCGGAGATCCCCGGCGTCGGGGCGGCCAAGCTCGAGCGCTACGGCGCGGCGTTCATCGACATCATCCGGGCGCATGCGCCCGAGGCGCCGTCCCCGGCGGCCGCACCGGGTCCCTAGCCCGGCAAGCGTCGCCTCCGGCTCCGGTTGCCGCCCGCCCAACCCTCGCCGGGGCGGCTGTATACTGAACAGCCGAAATTCGGCGGCAAGGCGCAGACGGCGATGAAGATACGCAAGATCGACGCGCTCGAGGTCATCGATTCCCGCGGCAACCCCACGGTCGAGGCGCGGGTCCATCTGGACGACGGGACCGTGGCGGCGGCGCGCGTGCCCTCGGGCGCCTCGACCGGTGAACGCGAGGCCACCGAGCTGCGGGACGGCGGCGCGCGCTACGGCGGCAAGGGCGTCCGGCAGGCGGTCGCCAACGTCGACGGCGAGATAAACGGGGCGCTCGGCGGCTGCGACGCGTCCGATCAGCGCGGGCTCGACCAGCGGCTGATCGACCTCGACGGCACCCCGAACAAGTCGCGGCTCGGCGCCAACGCCATGCTCGGCGTGTCGATGGCGGCCGCCCGTGCGGCGGCGGCGGCCGGCGGCGTGCCCCTGTACCGCCACCTCGGCGGCGACGGCGCGGCGCTGCTCCCCGTCCCCTGCCTGAACGTCATCAACGGCGGGCGGCACGCCGACAACACCGTCGACTTCCAGGAGTTCAAGATCGCCCCCCACAACGCGCCGTCGTTCGCCGAGGCGCTGCGCATGGGCATCGAGACCTTCCACGCCCTGCGGGCGCTGCTCAAGGCGCGGGGCAAGTCGACCGGCATCGGCGACGAAGGCGGCTTCGCGCCCGACCTCGCGAGCAACGAGGAGGCGGTCGAGCTCATCCTCGCGGCCATCGAGAAGGCCGGCTACCGTCCCGGCGCCGACATCGCGCTCTGCCTCGATCCGGCGACCAGCGAGATGTGGCGCGACGGGACCTACGTGGCGTTCAAGTCGGGCCAGTCCACGCGGAGCACGGGCGAGATGATCGAGCTGTGGCGCTCGTGGATCGGCCGCTACCCGATCATCCTCATCGAGGACGCGCTCGCGGAGAACGACTGGGACGGGTGGGCGCGGCTGACCGCCTCGCTCGGCCAGCGCATCGAGCTGGTCGGCGACGACATCTTCTGCACCAACCCCGGCATCCTGCGGCGCGCCATCGAGCGCGGCGTCGGCAACTCCATCCTGGTCAAGCTGAACCAGATCGGGACGGTCTCCGAAACGCTCGAGACCGTCCGCCTCGCGCAGGAGCACGGCTACGGCGCGTACATGTCCCACCGCTCCGGGGAGACCGAGGACACGTTCATCGCCGATCTCGCCGTCGCCACCGGCTGCGGCCACATCAAGACCGGCTCCGGATGCCGCGGCGAGCGCACGGCGAAGTTCAACCGCCTGCTGCGCATCGAGCACGACCTCGGCGACAAGGCGAGGTTCGCGGGCCTGGGCGGCTTCCGGCAATCCATTCTCTGACCCGGTCGGGCGCGACCGGCGCCGTGCCGCTCCCGTTTCCGACGTCACTGCCGCCGCCAGTGACGCGAGCGGCGCTGGCTGGCGCGGCGATACCTGCCGGGTTCGAACGACGCCGCCTCGCCCTCGCGGCCGAACGCCGCCAGGTGCAGCACCGCATCGCCGGCCACCAGCGCCGCCCCGGCAACCGCCGGGCTGTCGATGCGCACGTCGCGGCCCAGCCCGACGGCCGGGTAGTCGCGGGCCTCTGCCACGACGACGCCGGCGATCAGTCGATGCGCCGTCGCGACGGGGGGCGCGTGCCCGCTGTTCGAATCCACCTCGAGCGCGTCGAGCGCGTAGCCGCGCAGCAGCTTCGGCAGCAGCGCGGCGAAGGTGGACTCGTGCGCGAACAGGTCGAGGCCCGCGAAGCGGGCGCCGACCAGGAACACGGCGCCGACCTGTCCGGGCCGGTGCCGGAACGCGGCGACGTAGTCCTCGAGGGAGGCGCGGTGCTGCTCGTAGACGGCCCCCATCGCGTCCGTTGGCGAGCTCACGGACATCGCCGCCAGCTTGTCGTCGATGGCGTCCCACACGGCGCCCTGATCCGAGCGGCGGCTGCCCGGGTCGCGGCTCATGCCGCGGTTGACGGACTCGAGCTTGCTCCGCCGGCCGCGGGCGAAGTGGGAGCGGTCCGAGCGATGGAACACGACGTCCTCGTCGTACCCCCAGCGGCCGCGCTCGACGCACGACACCGGAATCCGGGTCTCCCGCTGTAGCGGCGCCAGAATCGAGACGTTGAGCGTCCGGTTCTGCCGGGCGCCGAGCAGCTCCTCGCCCTCGACCAGCAGCACCGGCCTGGCGCCCGCGTTCCTGAACAGCAGCTCCGGCACGCTCCCGTCGTGCGAGACCTCGGTCACCTGCGCCGTCCCCGCTTCGAGCGCCTCGTCCAGCGTCAGGTAGGCGCGCGGGACGGCGCCGGTCCTGCCGTCCAGCAGCGGGAACATGGCCATCCGCCGCTGGACGATCGGCTTGCCCAGCGTCAGGCCGGCGATGGCGTCCAGGATGATCTGCATGGTCTCTACCCTCCTTCTCCACGTCCGGAGCGGCGTGGATCCGGCCAGGGTAGCCAGGCGCCGTGTCAGAACCTGTCAGTCCCGCGGCCGCTCGCGGCCGGGCAGTGCGGACGCCTGGCGTGGCGGCTTGAATTACCGGAGTAATGAGGACAACAATACGGCCCGTTGCGCAGAGGCAGGCACATGGCAACAAGCCGGTGCTCGCCGAGACCGTCTGGGTCCTGAAGTCCGTCTACGGGCTGAGCCGCAGCCGTCTCGGAACCGTGGTCGGCATGCTCGTGGAGCACGACCGCCTCGTCCTGCAGGATGAAGACGTCGTCCGTCGCGCATGGATGGCGCCCATTGGCTGTGATGCCGACGTTCGATACCGTCGACCAGATTCTGAACCAGATTCGTGCTGGCGAAGACGGCCGGGCGGAGTTCAAGGAGGTGCGCCTGGGTGACCGTGGCGTCATCTCGCCCAACACCGAAGACCTCGCCGCCGAACTGGTCGCGTTCGCCAATGCCGTTGGGGGCGCCGTCCTCTTCGGTGTCGACGACTCCGGCGCCGTTGCCGGGATCCTGCCGGCACGCGTCGACGCCGTGGAGGGCTGGATCATCAACGTGGCCACGCACAACTGCGAGCCGCCCATTCGCCCGATTCTGCGCAAGGTCCTTCTCCCGTCAGCCGCCGGCGACGAGCGCCACGTGCTTCTGGCCGAGGTTCCTCGTGGACTCTACGTGCACCGTACCTCCGGCGGTCGCTACTACCTGCGGGTCGGCTCCACGAAACGCGACATCACGCCCCCGGAGCTCGCGCGCCTGTTCCAGCAGCGAGGCCGCGAGTACGTGTTCGATGAGCAGGCCGTCCTCGCCGCCGCCGTCGACCACCTCAACCGCAACCGGCTCGAAGCGTTCTTCGGGCGCTCACCGACCATCCCGTGGCTCGACCTCCTGCGCAACACGCGCGTGACGGCTCGTGACGAGAACCGCGTCGACCGCCCGACCGTCGCCGGCCTGTTGATCTTCGGGGCCGAACCGACCGAGTTTCTGCCGTCCGGATCCATCGAAGCCGCATGCTACCGCGGCACGCGCCTGTCCTCCGACGACCTCGTGCACGCCGAGCGCCTCGCCGGCCCGGTGTCCGACCAGATCGACGCCGCCGTCGCTTTCGTCGCTCGGTTCATGCAGCCCCCGACCGATACCTCACCGCCCGGCTCCGACGCGCGGTACGACCTCGACGTCGTCGACGAGGCCATCGTCAACGCCGTCGCCCACCGCGACTACGCCATCTCAGGATCGAAGATCCGCCTGTTCCTGTTTGCCGACCGGATCGAGCTCTACAGCCCCGGCGGGCTGCCCAACACCATCACCCTCGACGAGATGCCCTACCGCACGTTCACCCGCAACCAGCTCCTGGTCGGCTTCCTGTCCCGCATCCGCAGCAAGCGCACCGGTCAGGTGTTTCTCGAATCGCGCGGCGAGGGCGTGCGGAAGATCCTCCAGGACGGCGAGGCGCATTCCGGCCGGCGGCCGGAGTACGCGCTGTTCGGGGACGAGCTCCGGCTGACGGTGTGGGCGAAGAGCGGGCCGGCCGATTGAAGACCGCTTGCCTGGTGCGGTTCACAGGGGAATCGTCTCGACCCAGTGTCGCTCCGCCTCCGCGAGGAGGTGTGCCATGCCCGTGTCGAACGTGGCGAGACGGCCGCCGTGTTGCGCGGCGAGTCCGAGCAGCACGGCATCGGTGATCTGCCGATAGCCCTGAATGCGCGAGACGATTGCCGGCGGCAGCGCCGTGATGGAGTGCTCCATCGCCCAGAAGGCATGCGACTCCAGCCGCCGGAGGCGACCCAGCAGGGAGATCGCGTCAAGGACGGTCACGGACTGTCTGACGGCCGACGGGTTGCATGACACGCGCACGAATCCGGCTTCGGTCAACGGGCAGGTAGCCCAGCCGTTCCCGCGGACCCCGGCGAACCAGGACCTCGCCGCGTTGTGATGCACATGGTGGGGCCACGTCAGCGCGATGAGCACGTTGACGTCGAGCAATCGAGTCACGGCCACTCGTCGAGCGCCCTCTGAACGTCCTCGCTGGTGATGGGCGGCGCATCGGGCGGCACGCGGAAGACCGGAATACCGTCGTCTTCCCGGTCCGCCACGCCCGTGCCTCTGAAGCCGCGCCGCGCCAGGTCCGACACGGCGCTCCCGAGGCTGATGCCGCGCCGGGCAGCCAGCGCTCGCGCGACGGCCAGCACGTCATCATCGATCGTCAGTGTGGTCCGCACAGTGACATCATAGCATCACGTCATTCTGTTGCCCGGCGACGGTCGTGGCGTGCGCCGGCCAGGGTAGCGCGGAATAAAGGCTATAATGCCTTACTACTGACTTCGATGCGAACGGAGACAAACTCATGGCCATCACGTTGACGGTCACGGCCAAGGGGCAGATCACGCTGCGCAGGGAAGTCCTGGCACACCTTGGAGTGCGCCCTGGCGACAAGGTCGATGTCGATCTGCTGAATGACGGACGGATGCAGGTCAGGGCGAGACCCGGCAAGTCGGTGGCGACCATCTTCGGCATGCTTGCGAAGCCGGGAACACCCCGGCGCTCCATCGAAGAACTGAACGAGGCCACGGCCGCGGGGTGGGCGGGAGAGGTGTGAAGATCCTGCTCGACCCCGTCCTGGTTGACATCTAGTCCCCTCCTACCTGGCCAAAGGAGGGAGCGTCATCCGAGGAGCCTGCCGATGACCGTCGTCAACGTCCACGAAGCGAAGACCCAACTGTCCCGACTGCTGGCGCACGTCGAGGCGGGTGAAGAGGTCGTGATAGCCCGCCGAGGTCGGCCGGTCGCCCGGCTCGTGCGCTGCACGCCCAGGGGGAAGCGGCAATTCGGGGCCATGAAGGGGCAGATCTCGATCACCGACGCCTTCTTCGAACCGCTGCCTGAAGAGGAGCTGAGGCTGTGGGAAGGCAGGTAGAACAGTGCGAATCCTGCTCGATACCCACGCTTTCCTGTGGTGGATGGCCGGCGACCCGCGTCTCGTGCAAGCCGCACGGCGCGCCGTCGCGGCCGACGAGAACGACATCGTGGTGAGCGCTGCTTCGGCCTGGGAGATCGCCACGAAGCACCGTCTCGGGAGGTTGCCGGAGGCGGATGCGCTGGCGAGCGACATACGCGCCGGCATCGCCGGCCAGGGCTTCGAGGATCTGCCGGTCGACCGCGACGAGGTCGACGCACTCCTGTGGGATCCGATGCCCGGCGGATCGGGACTGCTCGACCAGTTGTGCGAGCGTTTCGGAGAGGTCGCACAGGCCGCCCAGCAGTTGAAGGATTCGGTCGATCCGGAAACCGGCCAGCGGTTCACCATAAAGCGCTACCGCAGCGAGAAGACCGCGGACGCGGCCGGGTGGCGGCACTTCAGGATCGTCCTCGAACCGACCAATCCCGACTTCGAGCCGGTCGAACTGACGGCCGAACACGAAGACTCGGTGACGGTGGTCGCCGAGCCCGTCGATGTCATCGGGCTCGACGCCCCCGTCTGAGGATTCGGAGCTCGCGTCGCGGTGAAGAACGTGCGCGCGTCGAGCCGACTCGCCGCACGGCGCTGCCCGGCTCGTGCGGGCCCCCGCCGAGCGCCGCGCGCGACACTGGTGCTGCGTTGCGTTCGAGCGGACGGTTCCCGTACGATGAAGCATGGCGCTGATGCTGTCGAAGACATACGACGCCTTCAGGGCAGCCGGGGCGCCGGACGACAAGGCTCGCGAGGCGGCGGAAGAAATCGCCGGCTTCGAGGACCGACTGACCGGCATCGAGTCGGACCTGAAGCTCCTCAAGTGGATGCTCGGCTTCAACCTGGCCCTGTCGATGGCCATCGCCGCCCTTCTGCTGCGCGCCCTGGCAACGTGACCTCCCCAAGCTCCGCAGTGACGCTTCTGCGTCGGAACGACCGCGGAGCCCACGTCCACTGCGCGGCCGTAACGGTCGCCGCCCCGCCGATCTGACCGCCTGAAGCCCCTCTCATGTTGGCGTCGAGACGGCTCGCCGCGCTCGCCGGCTCGGTCGCACTCCTGCTGGCCGGCGCGCTGAGCGTGAACACCGCCCGTCAGGGGTCGCTCCAACCCGACGTCGGGCCGGCGCCGGGACCCGCGTGGCCCGGCACGCCGCCCGGCGCGGTCGAGCGCCTGTCCCGCGCCCTCGCGTTCCCGACGGTGTCCGAGCCGCGGGACAGCCCCGACCCGGCACCCTTCCACGGCCTCCACGCGTTCGTCCGGCGGGCGTACCCCGCGGTCCACGCGCAGCTCGAGGTCGAGCGCGTGGCCGGCCTGAGCCTCCTGTACACGTGGCGCGGCGCCCACGCCGCGCTGCCGCCGGTCGTGCTGCTGGGCCACCTCGACGTGGTGCCGGCATCGGAGACGGCCGGGTGGCGGCTCGCGCCGTTCGGCGGTGACATGATCGACGGCTTCGTCTGGGGCCGCGGCGCCCTCGACGACAAGGGCGGCGTGCTGGCGACGCTCGAGGCCGTGGAGCTGCTGCTGAGCGAGCGGTTCCAGCCGCGGCGCACGGTCTACTTGGCGTTCGGACACGACGAGGAAACGTCCGGGCAGGGCGCGCGCGCGATCGTTCGCACCCTGCGGGGCCGCGGCGTGAACGACCTCGCGCTGGTCCTCGACGAAGGGGGCGCCATCCTGCCCGGCTCGCTGATCCCGGGCATCGACCGGCCGGTGGCGCTGATCGGCATCGCCGAGAAGCGCAGCGTCGACCTCGAGCTGACCGTGCGCGCGACCGGCGGCCACGCGTCGGCGCCGCCGCCCGAGACGGCCATCGGCGTGCTGAGCCGCGCGGTCGCCGCGCTGGAGGCCAGTCCGCCGCCCGCCCGGCTCGACGGCGCCACGGCGGCGACGTTCCGCTACCTGGCGCCGGAGATGCCGCTGGCGAGCCGCGTCGTCTTCGCCAACCCGTGGCTGTTCGGTCCGCTGGTCACGCGTGTGCTCGCCGCGACCCCGCGCACGGCCGCCATCGTGCGCACCACGCTGGCGCCGACGGTGTTCGACGCCGGCGTGCGATCCAACGTGCTGCCGGTGTCGGCACGCGCCGTCGTGAACGCCCGGCTGCTGCCCGGGGACACGGTCGAGACGATCGCGGCGCACGCCCGGCGGGTCATCGACGACGACCGCGTCGAGATCCGCGCCGCGGCCGCCCCCCTGCCGCCGGCCCCTGGCATGTCCGGGACCGGCACGCCGGGGTTCGATCTGCTGGCGCGAACGGTTCGCGAGACCTACGGCGGCAGCGGCGTGCTGGTGGCGCCCTACCTGACGATTGCCGCGGTCGATGCCCGCTGGTATGCGCCGCTCACCCCGAACGTGTACCGGTTCCGCGGCATGCGGTGGGAAGCCGACGCGACGGAGCGGGTACACGGCGTGAACGAGCGGATCGCGGTGGAGGCCTACCTGGACGGCATCCGCTTCGTCTACCGCCTGCTCAGGAACGCGGACGGTCTCTGACGCCCCGGCTACGCGCGCTCCGGCGTGGCGGGGGCGGTGAAGTAGCGGGCCAGCGCGGCGTCGCTCGGCCTGCGCGTCAGCCACGAGACGACGACCATCAAGAGCGTGGAGACGAGCGTCATCGGCACCACCGGCATGAAGCCCCAGACCGCGGTGCCGCCCGGCGTGCGGGTGATGACGTCGACGGCGCCGACCGTCCAGTACGACACGACCGTGCCGGGCGGCGGCGCGGGCACGACGGCCTGGAACACCGCGACGGCCGCCACGGACGCGGCGGTCCACACGGTCACCGCCAGCGCGCCCCACTTCGTGCTGCGCCGCCAGAAGAGCGCGGCCACGAGCAGCGGCAGCAGCGCCGCGTAGCCGGAGAAGGCGTACTGCACGGCCAGGTTGAAGATGCCCGGCGGAGCCTGCAGGGCGATGGCGTACGCGACGGCCGCGATCAGCACCACGAACAGCCGCCCGGTCTGCACCTGCGCCCGCTCGCCGAAGCGCCGCTTCCCGCCGTAGAAGGCGAAGACGTCCTCCGTGAACATCGTCGAGAGCGCGAGAATCTGCGAGTCGCTGGCCATCACGGCGGCCATGATCCCGGCGCCCAGCATGCCCGCCAGCCACAGCGGCGCGTAGTGCTCGAGCATCAGGATGATGACGTCGTCGCCGGCGGCCGCCTGCCGCAGCTCGGCCATCTGCGCCGCCGTCAGGGACGCGTCGCCGGCGGCCAGCAGCGCCCGCGCGTCGAGCTTGGCGGCGATGGCCGGGACGTCGTGCATGGCGTTGGCCGCGACCCCGAGAAAGACGCACGGCAGCCAGATGGCCAGGATGCAGAGCGGGTAGAAGGTCACCGTGCTCTTGAACTGCTGCATCCGGCGCGCCGTGAGGCAGAAGATGATGATGTGCGGGAAGACGAGGGTCGACAGCGGGATGAATGTGTAGCTCAGGAAGAAGCGCGGCGAGATCCGCTCGCGGGTGAGCAGCGAGGCCGTGCCCTCCGCCCCCAGCAGCGACTCCATCGCCCGCGGGAAGCCGCCGATGCTCGATCCGACCAGGATCAGCGCGGCCGCGCCGAAGCACAGGAACAGCACCGTCTGGAACGTGTTGACCCACGCGGTGCCGCGCATCCCGCCGAAGAACACGTAGCTCATCACCACCACGGCCACGACGCCGCCGCCCAGCCAGTACGGCACGGCGCCCCCGCTGACGGCGCTGAGCGTGGTGCCGCCGCCCATGACGGCGATGATGATGTAGGGCACCAGCAGCGCCGCCTGCAGGGCGAAGATGGCCGTCCCGATGTGCGCGCACTCCCAGCGGTCGCGGAACATCTGCACCGGCGTGATGAAGCCGTGCCGCTTGCCCAGCGCCCACATCCGCGTGCCGATGAGGAACAGGCCGACCGGAATCGCCAGCGCCGACGACGACGCCATCAGCCCGAAGGTGACGATGCCGTTCGAGAACGCGTGGCCCGCCGAGCCGAGGATGGTGAAGGCGGTCATGTTCGTCCCGAACAGCGACAGGAGGAACACGGCGGGGCCCAGCGAGCGGCCAGCGAGGAAGTAGCCCTCGGCGTCGACCTGCTGGTGGCGGCGGAACGCGAAGATGCCGATGTAGAGGATGACGCCGAGGTAGGCGAACACCACCAGCGCGGGGATCATCGTCCGCCGGCCTCCGGCGCCCGGTCCGCGACCCCGCCGCCGGCCGGCGGCCCGCCGCGCCCCTCGGCCTCGCGCTCGATCTCCGCCGGCCACGCGAAGCGGATCAGCAGCACCATGAGCACCGCGACGGCGACCGAGTACGCCGCGTGGTAGAAGAGGCCGATCGGCAGGAACCCGAACACGAGCGGCCGGGCGGTGTCCCAGAACCAGATGTCCTGGTGCAGGACGTAGAGGGCCGCGACCGCGAGAGCCAGCATCCAGCGCGCCATGAGTCCAATGGGTCCGCCGAGTCCAGGGACCCTACCATACTAGAATGGCGCCATGAATACATGGTTGCTGTTCGTCCTGCTCACCGTCTTGAGCTGGGGTACGTACATCCCGACGCTGCACAAGGGCCAGGCCGCGCTGGGCGGCAGCGGGGTCCACTCGTTCCTGCTGGTGGGGCTGGCGTACCTGGTCGTGGCCATCGCCGTCCCGGGCCTCATGGTGGCCCGCGCCGGCACCTGGAACGTGTACGCGTCGACCAGTGGCGTGGCCTTCACGTTCGGCGCCGGCGTGCTGGGCGCGCTAGGCGCGCTCGGCATCGTCCTGGCGCTCGTCAACGGCGGCCGGCCGACGGTCGTGCCGCCGCTCGTCTTCGCCGGCGCGCCCGTCGTCGCCGTCTTCGTCGCGATGCTCTACAATCCGCCGCGCGAGAGCCCGTCGCCGCTGTTCTATCTGGGCATCGTCATGGCCGCCGCCGGCGTCGGCCTGTTCATGGCCAACCGCCCGCACTGACGCTGCCGGCGCCGGAGGCGCCCAAGACGCGCACAGCGCGTCTCGGCGGAAGCGGCGCGGGGCGAAGGGGTCCCCGCAAGCGGACGCCGGGGGTTCGGGGCGCAGCCCCGTCCTATAGAAGCCCGAGCAGGAACGCGTACTGCAGCGCGGTCTCGCGGTAGCGTTCGTAGCGGCCCGAGGCGCCGCCGTGGCCGGCGTCGAGGTTGGTCCTCAGCAGCAGCAGGTTGTCGTCCGTCTTGCGGGCGCGCAGCCGGGCCACCCACTTGGCCGGCTCCCAGTACTGCACCTGCGAGTCGTGCAGGCCGGCCATCACCAGCAGGTGCGGATAGCGCCGGGCCGCCACGTTGTCGTACGGCGAGTACGACCTGATGTAGTCGTAGAAGCGCGCGGCGCCCGGATTGCCCCATTCGTCGTACTCGCCGGTCGTCAGCGGGATGCTCTCGTCGAGCATCGTCGTGACGACGTCGACGAAGGGCACTTGCGCGACCGCGCCGTGAAACAGGTCCGGCCGCATGTTGAGCACCGCCCCTATCAGGAGGCCGCCCGCGCTCCCGCCCATCGCGAACAGCCGCTCCGGGGAGGTGTAGCGGAGCTCGATCAACCGCTCGGCGCAGGCGATGAAGTCCGTGAAGGTGTTCTTCTTGCTCAGCAGCTTGCCGTCGTCGTACCAGCGGCGGCCGAGCTCCTCGCCGCCCCGCACGTGGGCGATGGCGTAGACGAACCCCCGCTCGAGCAGGCTGAGCCGCGGCGACCGGAAGCCGGCGTCCATGCTGATGCCGTAGGCCCCGTAGCCGTACAGCAGCAGCGGGCCCGTGCCGTCCCGGGGCGCGTCGCGCCGGGCCACCAGCGAGATCGGCACGCGCGTGCCGTCCGCCGCGACGGCGTGCAGCCGTTCCGTGCGGTAGTGCGCCGGGTCGAAGCCGCCCAGCACCTCGTCGCGCTTGACCAGCGTGCGCGCCCTGGTCCGCATGTCGTAGTCGAACGTGGACGCCGGCGTGGCCAGCGAGCTGTACCCGAAGCGGAGCACCCGCGTGTCCGCGACGTGGTTGTGCGGATCGATGAAGGCGTCGTAGGCAGGCTCGTCGAAGGCCACGTCGTGCCCGCCGGCACCGTCCCACGGCTGCACCCGCAGCCGCACGAGGCCGTCGCGCCGCTCCTGCACGACGAGATGATCCCGGAACAGCTCGAAGGCCTCCAGCAGCACGTCGTCGCGGTTCGGCACCAGCTCGCGCCAGTGCTCGCGCGCGGTCCGGTCGTCGGGCGTCTCCAGCAGCCGGAAGTTGCGCGCCGCGGCGTTGCTGCGGATGTAGAAGCGCCCCCGGTAGTGATCGATCTGGTACTCGTGGCCTCGTTCCCGCGCCAGGAAGACCGTGAAATCGCTGTCGGGCCGATCCGCGTCCGCGTAGCGGTACTCGGACGTCAGCGTATGGTGCGAGCCGATCAGGACGTAGCGCTTCGAGCGGCTCCTGCCGACGCCGCAACTGAACGTCGCGTCGCGCTCCTCGTAGACCAGCTCGTCGGCCGCAGCGTCGGCGCCGAGCGCGTGCCGCAGCACCTGGAACGGCCGCAGCGTGACCGGATCCTGGCGGGTGTAGAACAGCGTGCGGTTGTCGTTGGCCCAGACCGCGTCGCACACGACGTCCGGAATGACGTCCGGCAGGTCGGCGTCCGCCGCGAGGTCCCGGAAACGGATGGCGTACCGCCGGCGACCGACCGTGTCGACGGCGTACGCCAGCAGGCGCTCGTCCGGACTCACGTCCAGGATCGCCGCATCGCAGAACTCGTGCCCCGCGGCTAGGGCGTTGACGTCGAGGATGATCTGCTCGCCGCCAGCGTCCAGCGGCGACCGGCAGTGGATGCGGTACTGCCGGCCGTCCTCGTAGCGCCAGTAGTAGCGGTGCGTGCCGTCCCGGTACGGCGCCGACACGTCGGTCTGCGGGATGCGCCCCTTGATCTCCTCGAACAACCGCTCGCGGAGCCCGCGCACGTGCCGCAGCCGGTCCTCGAGATAGGCGTTCTCGGCTTCGAGATAGGCGCGGACCTCCGGGTCGTCTCGGTCCCGCAGCCAGTAGTACTCGTCGATGCGCACGTCGCCGTGGCATTCGAGGCGGTGGGGGTGCCGGGCCGCGATCGGCGGCCTGCACGTGCGCGCGTCTGCCCGCATGTACCTAATCTCGTAGCCGGGTGCTTGGTCTTCCAATCTCTACGTCTCGCACACGAGAGTTTTCACGTCGATCACCTTTTGCCTGACGATTTGACTCCCTGTTAGCTGCCTGCCAAGCTGTATCGGGTCCTGTACATCTTTGATCGCGTCCACGATAACGAAGAAAAGATTCTCACACGCTGGATGAGCCGCGTATACCTGTACGTCGACATGTATTTCGTCGACTCTCTTCCGCCACGCACCGGGCTTGTCTATCCACTTTAGCTCGATCATTAGTCGAGCTCCTTCGCTACACAAATCAACAAAACGATGCCTCCCAGCCACCGGAGGTACCGCCACCTCTTTTCCCAGATCCCACAATATAGGCCGGATCATTGCAAACAAGAGATCCCGAACGTCGTCCTCGCAGGTGACACGCCACGGAATAAGCCCCTTTTCGCGACGTCTGAACGAACGAATCGTGGGCGTAAGCGTCTTGATAGCGCGTTCCACTTCGAACAACATCTTCTGACGCCCTTCCAATGCGATTACTGTCTGACGCTCGCTCCCCGAGCAGGTCAGCCACTCAAGGTGCTGCCCGAGAAAAGCGGCAAAACAGTGGTAGGGCGGTCCAAATTCGTTACCGTGCACATCCTGTAGCTTATATTCGTCCGCCTCCTTTGCAATATCTTTGTCTATACCTGGTGTCTCGGACGCCCATTCTGGTTGCCCTGCCCGGAGAAACAGTTCATATGCCCAAGCGCGCCGAACATACTCCTCTTGCTCCTCCTTTGTGAACTGAATCCTCACATGCCTAAACTCCTGCAATTCGTCGATCCAATGGTTCGCGTACACCGCGCTCTCAATCTCAAGAGTAGTCAGATCCTCTACAACATGCTCCGGTACGGCCTCAAACTGCCTCTCGGCGCCGTCCTGCGACATTTTGTCTGCCATACAACAACCTTCCAAGGCGGGTTAGACTACCAACCACCCGTCCCGACGCGCTCATCCCGCTAATCTGGCCGCCCGACTCCGCCGTGCTCGATAGCCATTGCCTCAACCGCCAGCCATCGATACGGCGACATCTCAGAGTATGCTCCTCAACAGCGTCCCCAAGTACAACCAGATTACCGTCGACTTTGTATATTGGAGCGATATTTCAC
>CAZMWA010000123.1:0-11673 GCA_964569405.1 uncultured Vicinamibacteraceae bacterium
GCCGTCCACCCGCGCGGCCGCGACGATGGTTGCCGAGGCTGCGTCGACGAGCTCCGCGGTGATCCGGAGCCGGCCGCCCACCCGCTGGTAGCTGCCCTGCACCAGCCAGTGCGGGTCGGCGGCGCTCCCCGCGGCGTTGAGGTCCGCGAATAACGAGGCCGCGATCCCGGCGCCGATCCACGCGTCGGCGGCGTCACCGCTCAGGTTGGCGAACGGCTGCACGGCGACGCCGGCGCGCGGGGCGGGGACCGGCGCTCCGGCGCCGGGCTGGGCGCGCGCGGGTGCCGGCTGGACCAGCAGCCACGCCGCCAGCAGCGCCGCGCCGCGCACGAGCGACGTGAATGTGACGTTGCGGTGCGACATGAACAAACGTTGCAGACTATCATGTGCTGGTTTGCCGTGGCCGTTCGGGGCCGTGCCCGGCGCGGCGCCGGCTTCGGTCCGCTGTTCTTCCCTCGCGGTCAACAGTGCCGCGGGGCCAGCCGAGGGGTTGTCATGATGTCACGCATCCGCTTCGCCGCGCTCGTCGCCGTGGTCTTCGTTCTCGTCCCGCAGCTGCTGCTTGCGCAAGGCTTGACCCGGGCCACGCCGGAGGACGTCGGCCTGTCGTCGGAGCGGCTCGAGCGGCTGACGGCAGCGCTCCAGGGCTACGTCGACGAGGGCCGCCTGCCGGGCGCCGTCGCCCTCGTGGCCCGGCGCGGCCAGATCGCCTACCTGGAAGCGGTCGGCTATCGCGACATCGAGTCGGAGGCGCCCATGACCACCGACGCGATCTTCCGCATTGCGTCGCAGACCAAGGCGCTGGCCAGCACCGGCGTGATGCTGCTGCAGGAGGACGGCAAGCTGCTCATCACCGATCCGGTCGGCAAGTACCTGCCGGCGTTCCTCGAGACGACCGTCGCGGAGCGCAACGACGCGGGCGGCTACGACGTGGTGCCGTCACAGCGGCCGATCACGATTCTCGACCTGCTGACGCACACGGCCGGCATCAGCTACGGCAACGGCCCGGCGGCCGACCAGTGGTACACGGCCGGGATCACCGGCTGGTACTTCGCCGACCGCGACGAGCCGGTCGGCGACGTGATGGCGCGGCTGGCCGAGCTGCCGCTCGACGCGCATCCCGGCGAGTCGTGGATCTACGGGTACAACACCGACATTCTCGGCGCGATGATCGAGAAGATCAGCGGCCAGACCCTGGGCGAGTTCCTCGGCGAGCGACTGTTCGGCCCGCTCGGGCTCGACGACACGCACTTCTTCGTGCCGGACGACAAGGTCGACCGGCTGGCGACGGTCTACTCGTCGGGCGACGAGGGTCTCGACCGCGCGCCCGATCCGGGTCACATGGTGGGCCAGGGCGCGTACGTGGAGGGGCCGCGCACGAGCTTCTCCGCCGGCGCGGGCCTCCTCTCGACCGCGACCGACTACGCCACGTTCCTGCAGATGATGCTCGACGGCGGCGCCTTCGACGGCAAGCGCGTCCTCTCGCGCAAGACCGTCGAGTCGATGACCGTCGATCACCTCGGCGACATCCCGTTCCGCCCGGGGCAGGGCTTCGGCCTCGGCTTCTCCGTGGTGGAGGACCCGGCGGCGCTCGGCCTGCCGGCGTCGGTCGGCGAGTTCGGCTGGGGCGGCGCGTACCACTCGACGTACTGGGTCGACCCGGCGGAGGAGCTCGTGGTCGTCTACCTGACCCAGCTCATTCCGGCGCGCGACATCGACGACCACGGCAAGCTGCGGACGCTCATCCACCAGGCGATAGTCGACTGAGGCGGGCGTCGCGCTGACGAAAGCCGCGCCGTGCGCGTCGTGAGCTGGAACGTCAACGGCTTGCGGGCCTGCGCCCGGAAGGGGTTTCTCGACTTCCTCGACGCGTCGGGCGCGGACATCGTCGGCCTGCAGGAGGTGCGCGCCTTCGAGCACCAGCTCGAGCCCGGGGTACGGGCGCCGGCCGGCTGGCACGCGACGTTCGCGCCCGCCGAGCGCGCGGGGTACAGCGGCGTTGCCCTCTATTCCCGCGAGCCGCCCGAGCGGGTGGAGACGGCCCTCGGCGAGCGGCGGTTCGACGTCGAGGGCCGGCTGGTCATTGCCGAATTCGGGGCCCGCTGCGGCCGGCTGGCCGTGGCGTCGGTCTACTTTCCCAAGGGCAGCGGCCGCGACCGGGACAACAGCCGCGTGGCCTACAAGCTCGACTTCTACGCGGCGCTCTTCGAGCGCCTCGAGCCGCTGAGGCGGCGCGGCCCGGTGCTCGTGATCGGCGACTACAACACGGCGCACGAGCCGATCGACCTGGCGCGGCCGGCAGCCAACACGAAGACCAGCGGCTTCCTGCCGGAGGAGCGGGCGGAGCTGGGGCGCTGGCTGCAGGCCGGCTGGGTCGACACGTTCCGCGCTGGTCACCCCGGCGAGCCGGACCACTACACCTGGTGGCGCCAGTGGGGCGGCGCCCGCGAGCGGAACGTCGGCTGGCGCATCGACTACGTCCTGGCCTCGGCCGCGGCGGCCGAACGCGTCACGGACGCTTTCATCTGGCCGCAGGTGACCGGCTCCGATCACTGCCCGGTCGGCGTCGATCTCGCGTGGTGAGGGCGGGCGCGGCGGATCAGCCGGCCGCGGGCCGCTCCGCGGCGCGCCCGCGCAACCATTCCACAGTCAGCAGCAGCAGGACCGCGAAGACGATCAGGAAGGTCGCCACGGCCAGGATGGCCGGGCTGATCTGCTCGCGGATGCCCGCCCACATCTGACGCGGGATGGTGCGCTGGTCCTCGCCGGCCATGAAGAGGACCACCACCACCTCGTCGAACGACGCGGCGAAGGCGAACAGCGCGCCGGAGAGGACGCCGGGCGCGATCAGGGGCAGTTGCACGCGGCGGAAGGTGCGCAGCGGGCCGGCGCCGAGGCTGGCGGCCGCGCGCGTCAGGTTCGTGTCGAACGCGGCCAGCGTGGCGGTCACCGTGATGACCACGAACGGCGTGCCCAGCGCGGCGTGAGCGAGGATGAGGCCGAGGTGCGTCTGGGACAGGCCCAGCGTGGAGTAGAAGAAGAACATCCCCGCCGCGGAGATGATGAGCGGCGTGACCATGGGCGAGATCAGCAGCCCCATGGCCAGGCGGCGCGCCGGCATGGCGCGGCTGGCCAGTCCCAGCGCGGCCAGCGTGCCGAGCACCGTCGCCAGCACCGTGGCCGCCGCGCCGATGAGCAGGCTGTTGGCGAGCGCGCGCGTCCACTGGGCGTTGCTCGCGATCTCCCGATACCAGCGCAGCGAGTACGCGTCCGGATCGAGACGCAGCATGCCCTCGGTGAAGGTGAAGTACGGCTGCGCGTTGAAGCTGAGCGGCACGATCACCAGGATGGGCGCGATCAGGAACGCGAAGATGAGCATGCAGGCGGCCCGGTGGGCGATGCGGCCGCTCATCCCAGCCTCATGCGCTCGATGCCGACCAGGCGGTCGTAGAGCAGGTAGAGCCCGGCCACGGAGCCCAGCAGGATGGCCCCGAGGGCGCTGGCGAGCCCCCAGTTCAGCGACGTCTGCATGTGGTAGGCGATGAAGTTGGAGATGAGCTGGCCGCTCTGGCCGCCCACCAGCGCCGGGGTGATGTAGTAGCCGATGGCGAGGATGAAGACGAGCAGCGAGCCGGCGCCCACGCCCGGGAGCGTCTGCGGCCAGTAGACGCGCCGGAACGCCTGCGGGAAGCTGGCTCCCAGCGAGGCCGCGGCGCTCATCTGCTGGGGCGGGATCGTGCGCATGACCGAGTAGAGCGGCAGCACCATGAAGGGCAGCAGCACGTGGGTCATGGCCACCATCGTGCCGGTCATGTTGTAGATCATGGCGATGCGCCCGTCGTCGCCGATCAGCCCGAGGCTGACGAACAGGTCGTTGAGCACGCCCTGGGTCTGCAGCAGCACGATCCACGACGTGGTCCGCACCAGCAGCGACGTCCCGAACGGCACCAGGACCAGCGCCAGCAGCAGGGCGGCGCGGCGCGGCGCGGCATGCGCGATCAGGTGGGCCAGCGGGTAGCCGAGCAGCAGGCAGAACGCGGTGATGGCGAGGCTCACCGCGAACGTGCGCCCCAGCAGCGCCACGTAGATGCGGCGGTCCTCCGGCTGGCGGGCGACGGCGCCGTCGGGCAGGCGCCGGAGGTCGAGGGCGTGCAGGTAGTGCCGCGCGGTGACGCGCTCGCCCGCCGTGCGGATGGCGTGCCAGGTGCGCGCCTCGCCCCAGTCGGCGTCGATGGCGATCAGCGCCGCGCGCCAGGGGCCGGCGTCGACCTCGCGCAGCCGCCGCACGCTCCGCACGAGGACGCTGCGCAGGCCGCCCTGCACCCGGTTCACGCGGCTGGCGACCCGGCCCAGCGTGCGCTCGTCGCGCGCGCGCAGCAGCTCGCGCGCCGCCGCGGCGTAGACCGCCTCGCCGGGCGCGCCCTCGCCGTCCCACTGGCGCAACGCCGCCAGCGTGTCCGGCAGCGCGTCGGCCACGACCGGATCGTAGACGCTGCGCACCAGCATCGTCCCCACGGGCGCGAGGAAGGTGACGCCGACGAACGCGACCAGCGGCAGCACGAGCCCGGCCGCCAGCACCGGCGGCCGTCTCAGCGCGCCGGCCAGGCGCTCGAGCGCCCGTTCAGCGTTCACGCGGTCCATTCCTCGCCATCCCCCGCTGCCGCGCCGCGCCGAACGGCATCGAAACCCTCGCACCACTTTTTCGTTGTCGCGCGACGGCGGTTGCTCCTATTGTTGCCGTTGTCGTCGCGGCTGGGGCGCGGCCCTTCCGCATCCGACCGCCGAGGCGTGCCGCCCGGCCACCGAGCAAACCGATGAACCGACATCTTCCGACTCTCGGCCTGATGACTCTCGGCCTGACGATGGCGTTCGGCACGGCCCTGCCGGTCGCGCAGCAGTCGGGGCCGACCACGCCCGAATCGCCCGTGTCGTTTCCGGGCAGGGCGGCCTCCCGCGGCGCGGACACGCCGGCCGTTCCGCTTCCCGACGGACCGCGGATCTTCACGGATTCGGGCGGGCAGCCGTTCCGCGCGGTGCCGATCCCGGGGCTCTCGCACCCCTGGGCGCTCGCGTTCCTGCCGCACGGCGACATCCTGGTCACCGAGCTCGGCGGGCGGCTGCGAATCATCCGCGACGGCGTGCTCGATCCGCGGCCGATCGCCGGCGTGCCCCAGGCCAACGTGCGCGCCTGGCGCGCCGGCGTGATGGACGTCGCGGTCCATCCGCGCTACCCCGACAACCGGCTCATCTACCTCACCTATTCGAAGACGATCCCGGAAGGCCCGGCCGCAGCCGCGGACAGGGCCCCGGGGGGCGCGACCACGGTCACCCTGGCGCGCGCCCGGTTCGACGGGGGCGCCGCCCTCGCCGACGTCGAGGACGTCTTCGTGTCCGACGCCAGGTGCGGAACGGCCTGTGCATCGCGCATCGCCTTCGCCCGCGACGGCACGATCATCATGACGATCGGCATGCCGCGCGGCGACCAGCCGCAGAATCCTGCCACGCACGGCGGCAAGGTCCTGCGCCTGAACGACGACGGCACGGTCCCGCAGGACAACCCCTTCGTGGGCCGGCCGGGCTACCGGCCGGAGATCTACGCGCTCGGCATCCGCAACGCGGTCGGACTGTTCGTGCACCCGGAGACCGGGGAGATCTGGGAAACCGAGCACGGGCCGATGGGCGGCGACGAGATCAACATCATCCGGCCGGGCAGGAACTACGGCTGGCCGGTCATCTCGTACGGCCGCGGCTACGCCAACCAGCCAATCGGCTCCGGCGACCGCCAGCGGGACGGGATGGAGGAGCCGTTCCTGTTCTGGAGCCCCTCGCCCGCCGTGTCCGGGATCGCCGTCTACACGGGCGACAGGTTTCCGGCCTGGAAGGGCAACGTCTTCGTCGGTGCGATGGGCGCCGGCTCGCATCTGGGCGCGCGCCAGTTGCACCGCATCGTCCTCAACCGCGCCGGCTTCCCCCAGCGCGCGGGAAACTGGACCATGCTGCACGAGCTCAAGCGCCGCATCCGCGACGTCAAGCAGGGCCCCGACGGGTTGCTGTACGTCACGGTCGACGCGACGGAAGGCGCCGTGCTGCGCCTCGAGCCGGTCGAGGCGCCGGACTGAGCCACCCCTGGCCATGTCGAGATGAGAATCCTCGGTCTATCGCTCATTCCGCGCGCCCCCTGATCAATTCCTCGAGCCGGTCGAACCGCTCGTCCATGTGCTCGCGCAGGGCCTGTATCGCTTGGCCGTGGGCATGTAGCGCGTCCAGGACATCGGGGTCCGCGCGTTGCTGCTGGCGCTCCACCTCCGCGAGTCGCTCATCGTGCTCCTGGAGCGTGCCGCCGACATCAACGCCCGCCAAGTTGAGTTGCCCGGACACGTCCGCGTTCGGGCCGGCGTCGAAGATGCCGCCCTCTGGCTCCGTCGCTCTCCGCATGCCGTCGAGTGTAGCACCGGACTGTGACCCGGACCGACCTTCACCAAACGGCCGGCTCAGCGCGCCAGCCAGGCGCTGAAGCGCTCGTTCATCTCGTCGCCGTGGTCGCTCCACCATTCCCAGTCGTTCTCCAGGAGGCGGCCGGTGTTCGCGGGGAACAGGGGCATGTGCGGGTTCATGTCGATGCCCACCTCGGCGTGGCGGCCGATGAGGGGCTGACCGGACCGGCGCGCCGGGCTGTAGGCGATGTAGTGGCCGACGGCGGCCATCGACTCCGCCGTGGTGGCGAAGCGGACGAGCGCGCGGGCGGCCTCGAGGTCCGGCGTGCCGGCGACGATCGCGACCGGGCCGACGTCGAGGATCTGGCCGTCCCAGACGATGACGAACGACTGGTTCTCGAGCGCCTGCGCGTTGAAGATGCGGCCGTTGTAGGCGGTGCTCATCACCACCTCGCCGTCGGCCAGCATCTGCGGCGGCTGGGCGCCGGCCTCCCACCAGACCACCTGGTCCTTGACGGTGTCGAGCTTGCGGAAGGCGCGGTCCACCCCCTCGGGCGTGTCGAGCGCGGCATACACCTCGTCGACCGGCACGCCGTCGGCGATCAGCGCGAACTCGAGGTTCGCGTGGGGCACGCGGCGCATCCCGCGCCGGCCGGGGAAGCGCTCCAGATCGAAGAAGTCCGCCAGGGTGGACGGCTTCTCGCCGGGGAAGCGCTCGGGGCTGTAGGCGTACACCGTGGAGTAGAACGTGGTGCCAACGCCGCATTCGAAGAGGGCGCCCGGCGCGAAGTCGTCCGCGGCGGGCGTGCCGTCCGCCCCGGGCGGCAGCGCGCCGAGGTCGATCGGCTCCAGGATGCCCTCGTCGCAGCCGCTGACCACGTCCTGCGTCTCCAGGTCGATGACGTCCCAGTGGACGTTGCCGGTCTCGACCTGGGCCCGCACCTGGGCCAGGCCGCCGTTGTAGTCCTCCAGGCGCACCTCGATGCCCGTCTCGGCCGCGAAGCGCTGGAGGTAGCCCTTGTCGATGGCCTGGGAGTAGGAGCCGCCCCAGGAGACGACGGTCAGCGTCTCGCGGGCCTGGCCCGCGCAGCCGGGCGCCAGGGCCGCGACGGCGAGCGCCGGCAGGAGCAGCGACAGTCTCGTCAGATTCCTCAAGCCGGCTCCTTCTCTTCATCGTCCGGGTTCAGCACGCGGCAGTCGGTCGGCGTCCAGCCGATGCGGATCCGGTCGCCCTCCAGCACCGCGCCGTGGCCCACGATGTTCGGGATCTTGACGATGAAGTCCGACCGGCCGCAGACGGTGACTCGCAGCCGAAGGTGGTCGCCGAGGAAGGTGATGTCCTCGATGCAGGCCTCGAACTCGTTGGTGTACAGGCCCGCGGCGGGCGCGACGGCGACCCGCTCGGGCCGGATCGACAGCGTCGTCGCATCGCCGGGGGCGCACGGCGCGATGCGCAGCGCCCGGACGATCCGCCCGCCGACGTCGACGTCGCAGATGCCCTCGTCGTTGATGGCCGTCACCCGGCCGGAGAGGCGGTTGTTCGCGCCGATGAAGCGCGCGACGAACGAGCGCGTCGGCTCTTCGTAGAGCGCCTCGGGGGAGGCGATCTGCTCGATGCGCCCCGCCCGGAAGACCGCCACCCGGTCGGACAGCACCATCGCCTCGTGCTGGTCGTGCGTGACGTACAGGACCGTGACGCCGAGGTCCTGGTGAATGCGCCGGATCTCGTACTGCAGCTCCTCGCGCAGGCGCCGGTCGAGCGCGCCCAGCGGCTCGTCCATCAGGACGAGGTCCGGCTCGAACACCAGCGCGCGCGCGATGGCCACCCGCTGCTGCTGGCCGCCCGAGAGCTGCCGCGGCCGCCGCTGCTCGAAACCGTCGAGCCGCACGAGCTCCAGTGCCCGGCGCACCCGGTCGCGGCGGCGCTCCGGATCGAGCCCGCGCACCTCCAGCGGGAAGGCCAGATTCTCCCCAACGGTCATGTGCGGGAACAGCGCGTAGTTCTGGAACACCATGCCGATGCCGCGGCGCCGGGGGGGCACCTGGTGCATGGGGCGGCCGTCGATGCGGATGGCGCCCGACGTCGGCGTCTCGAAGCCCGCCAGCATCATCAGGCAGGTGGTCTTCCCGGAGCCGGACGGCCCGAGGAGGGTCAGGAACTCGCCCTTGCGGATCTGCAGGTCGAGGTCGCGCACCACCATGGTCCGCCCGTCGAAGCTCTTGCCGACCCGCTCGAACTCGACGTACGCGCTGCCGTTCGACGGCTGGCTGTCCCGCTGCACCGGCATGCTTGCGCTCGCGATCCGACCCAGAGTACCCCAGTACGGCAACCGGCGGCGCCGGGCCGGCGCGCCGCGCTCCGGCCGGCGGTGTCGTCTTCGGCGACAATGGGCGCCATGGGCGCCGATACCTCCAGCCTGCTGCCCCGCGCGGTCACGACGGTCATGTTCGATCAGTACGGCACCGTCGTGGACATGCAGGGCGGCCTGACCGGGATGGCCGCGCCGTTTCTGGCCGGCAAGGGCTGGCGCGGCGATCCGCACCGCTTCGTCACCTGGTGGCGGCGCACGCACTTCGAGGACTCGCTGATCGATTCGCTGTGCGACCGCGGTCACACGTCGTACCGGGAGATCGGCCAGCGCGCGGTGGCGCAGGTGATGCGCCGGGCCGGTATCGACTTCACGGCCGACGAGGTGCGCTGGCTCGTGTCCCGGATCGAGCGGCTGAAGCCGTTTCCCGACGTCCTGGCGGCGCTCGGCAGGCTGCGGCGGCAGTACCGCCTGGCAATTCTCTCGAACGGCGACCGCGACATGCTCGAGGCGGCGAAGCCGCACATCGGTTTCGACTTCGACGCGGTGATCTCGGTAGAGGCCGCCGGCTACTTCAAGCCGCACCGCGCGACGTACGCGCGGGCCTGCGAGATCCTGGCAGTCGACCCTTCCGGCGTCCTCTTCGTGGCGAACCACGCGTTCGACTGCATCGGCGCGAAGGCGGCGGGGATGCGCACGGCGTTCATCGATCGGCGGCAGCGCCCCTTCGGCGGCTCGTCGCACCAGCCGGATCTGATCGTCGAGGACTTCGCGGCGCTCGCGCAGGCGCTCTGCGCGTGATGCTTGGCGCCCGCTGAATCGTTCGGTCGGACGAGGACGAGCCGTCGCTGGTTCGCACCGGCGGTAGCCGGTGGCACCTACGCGACACGCTTGCCGGCGATGGCCTCGCGGAGGCCTTCGAGATGCGCCATCCGCCCGCGCAGCTGGCTGATTTGCTCGCCGGTCTTCTTGCCCTGGCGCCGATGCGTTCGCGGAGGTTCTCGCCTTGGGCGTCCTGACGCAGGCTCCGGAGCTCTTGACGCAGGCTCCGGATGATGTATAGAGCGCGACCAGATCGCGATGGCTGCCCCCACGACTGTCCACGCGGTAGCGTCCATGGCGAAGCCCTGCCGCGACTAGCGAACACGGCCAGAGGCCGGGTCGCCGGGCGCCGCCATCGTCAGAAGCACGTCCTCCATGCCTCCGTACTATTCGATCTGCCGCGTGGCGGGGACCACGCAGGCTGCATTGCAGCGGGTCCGGGTGGCCTGCGCGAAGTTACCGATTCCGAGTTGGCGCGGGCGGATCATTTGCGCCCGCCCGCCATGGCTTCCATGGGAATAGCTTGTAAACCACTGATAGGAAGCATCGTGCGGCTTCCGTGAGTTGCCGTTCCACGCGGCGTATCCCTCGTTCCGAATCGACCGGCGGCGGTCCAGGACGACCGCCCCGGTCGGTCGTAGACTGGGGACATCATCTACTCCGGGTCCGGGTTCCCAACCAGCCCGCGCCGCGGACCCCTGGACGCAGATACGGCGCGACGCCGCGCCGGTTTCAGACCCGCCGTCGTTGGGGCCGTGCCGGGCCGCTCGCGGGCGCGAGGCAGCCAGGAGGCCCGGTTGCCGCCGCGGCGTCCGGCGCATCAACCGCTAACGGGTTCCTCTGCTTCGCTTCGGCCGTTTCGGTGACCCGCCGGCCACCGCCGCGGATGAAGCTGGTAGTTGGACGGGACGCTACCGTCCGTCCCTTTGTCAACGGGACCAGCATCGACCACGAGCCCAGATTTCTCGGGCTTGGGCGTCTCAAGCGTCGGCCTCATCATGGTGCTGCCGTGGCACAGCCTGTCACTGTCTAAGGCTATTGATAATCCAATTGACGACGATCTGAAGAACCACGGCCGCGGCGAACGAGAGCAGTACCCAAACCATGTTGACTTAAGCTCCTGGTCAAACATCGGACTCACGATCTGTTGAAAGCAGCGCGGGGACACATGCGAACCGCACAACCAACCGTCAATCCAGATGTTCACCACACTTATAGCAGTTGTGGGTCATATCTGATTCTCTCTCCTTGAACCTGTCATCGGATTCTAAGTCTACGCTCGGGTCCTTTGTACACGAATAGCAAATGGCTCGAAGCCATCCACTTCCGTTTTGCACCAACGGCGTGCCTGCCCCTTCCAGTTTCTGCATTCGTAATGCTCCTTAATTCGCAGTATCCCTCTCCACGCCTGTAATCGTACCACAGGCGCGCCGGACAGCCGGCCGGTTCATCAAGAGCTACCGACCTGCACGCCCCGATCCGGGTCGTGTCGTTGCCCGTTGCGGTCCTCAATTATGTTCATGGGAACTGCGCCCGATGCCTGCACTGTCTCGACCACCGCAGCCACGCCGCGATGCGGCAGCGCCCGCATGTGCTGGACGAGATCCTACTGCGGGCCGAGGACCGGCCCGATCCGGTCGCACGCGTGTCCGGGCGGGTGCGGACCGTGCCAGCGGCCAAGCGTGAAGGACCGCGGCGCCGTCCGCGCGACCCCGCCATCCCGCGGACACGACGAGTGAGCGTCGCGCTGCGAGCAGAGCCGGCTATGTGTCATGAGGGTGTCCCGCTCCGGCGGTCGCCGTCGAGTGTTCTTCCTCGTCTGCGGTCACGTCTGGGACGCCGCCCGAGACGCCGCGGGGATCGCCGGCGTGAGCCGGCGTCGGGGCCCCTGCACGACGCGCCGGGCGGTACGGGCCCGGCCGGCGCCGGACCGGGTCGAGCGCCGCTTCGAGGCCGACGAGCCGAATCGCCTGTGGGTCGCCGACATCGAGTGCCACGAGGCGCTCACCAACCGTGCGGTGATGAGAGAACACCGCCGTGTGCCCGTCGCAGCGGGCATGTCGAAGCTGAGGGCAGCCTGAACCTCGGGACGGAGGGGACGGTGGACA
>CAZMWA010000124.1:0-11134 GCA_964569405.1 uncultured Vicinamibacteraceae bacterium
AGCAACACATCATTTGACGATTATGGCACTACATTCAGCTCTGCCAACCCCCGCTTATTTAGAATCAACAAGTTACGAGCCTACTACCCCTGAAATATCGCCCAAATCTACAAAATCGTCGGGAATCTTGTTAAACATGGGCTAGCGAACTGGACACGGGGCGACCGCAAGGCGAGTGTTCGCTTCCGAGCAGACGGCCGAGCGGCAGGCTGGGCTGAGCCATTTGCCGAAGCGGTTCTCCTCGTTGAAGCTCAGCGCGTCGATGGCGATGTCCAGCTCCATTTCGTCGAAGCTGTACCAAGGCGACGTCGTGCGGCCCGGGCGGCCGCTGCTGCCTCGCCACGTCGTGGCCGCAGCGGCCGAGACGATGCGGACGTCGGGCTCGGCGGCGCCGGCCGTCCGGCTGGCGCTCGAGTCGCTGGCGCTCACCGGCTCACGGGCCGAGGTCCGGATGCCGGCCTACTCCCCGATGGGCTGATGGAAGTAGTAGCAGAGCCCGTCGGGTGCGACCACGAAGAAGACCTGAAACCGCTTGCCGGCACGCTCGTCCACCCGCCAGTTGGTGATCTCGACACCGTTGGCCTCCAGCTCGGCGCGGGCTCTGTGGATGTCCGTCACCAGGATGGCGGCGCCTTCCTGGCTCGCGTCGCCGCCGTTGACGGCGAACCCGATTCGCACCCCGTCGCGTTCGAGAATCACGGCGGGGATCGGGTCGGCGCGCCGCTCGACCTCGACGAGACCGAACCGGGACCCGTACCATTCCGCCGCCCGGTCGAGGTTATCAACCGGCAGCGCGAGGACGTCGGAGGCGAACGGGGACGCCGATTCGTAGAGTCCAGCCATGCAACCTCCAAACTACCATCCAGAGCCAAGTCCTCGCGGGGATCCGGAGAATCGGCATCGTGAGCAGGAGCTCGACGAGGGCCCGTTCATCGGGGCCGGCAACGAGGCAAACGGGGCCGGCGGCGAGTTCGGTCGCCCACAGATCGCGGGCGCCGTCGGCCGGGACGTCGCCGCAAACGTGCGGGCCAGGCACCCTGCTATCGCTTCAGGACGTTGTCCGTCCCGACCACCTGCGCCCACACGTGGGGCTCGCTCTTGCGCAACTGTCGATCGCGAGCGGCTGCTCGGCGGCCATCTCACGCGGGCTGACTGATTCGCGGAGTCTGCGACGTTCTGCGGCGCAGACTCCTGCCCTGTCCGGTCAGACTCCCGGCAGCGGATTCACCGGCGCGTCGAGGTCGAGCGGGTCACGGCTGTTGGAGATGCGCTCGACGGGCACGCCGAGCTTGTCCAGCACGGTGACGAGCAGCGACGCCGCCGGCTCGTGCTCGTACCGCAGGTGACGTCCGCCCCTGAGGTGGAAGTGCTCCCGCGATCCGATCAGCATCATCGGGAGATTCTGCGAGTCGTGGGTGTTGCCGTCCGCCATGCCGGCCCCGTACAGGAGCAGCGTATGGTCGAGCAGCGATCCGTCGCCGTCGGGTGTCCGCTGCAGCTTCTCCAGGTATGACGCGAACAGCGAGGCGTGGTGGGCGTTCAGCTTCGCGAGCAGCGCGATCTTCGCCGGATCGTCCTGATGATGCGACAGCGGGTGGTGGGCCTCGGCGATGCCGATCTGCGGGTAGGTCCGCCCGCTGTACTCGCGGCCCAGCATGAAGGTCACGACCCGCGTCAGATCGCACTGGTAGGCCAGCACCTGCAGGTCGCACATCAGCCCGCAGTACTCCTCGTAGCTCGCCGGGACGCCGCCGGGCTGCTCCACCAGGGGCAGATCCATCGCGCTCTGGGCCTCGGCGTTCTGGATGCGCCGCTCCACGTCGCGCACGGCGGTCAGGTACTCGTCGAGACGGGAGCGGTCGCCGGAGCCGAGCTCCTGCTCGAGGTCCGACAGCGACTCGAGCAGCGAGTCGAGAATGCTGCGGCTCCGCCGCAAGCGCAGCCTGCGCGCGGCCGGGTCGGTCGTCCCGCTGTCGCCGAACAGCCGCTCGAACACCACGCGGGGGTTGTCCTCGGCCGGTGCCTGCGTTGTCGGACTGGTCCACGAGAGCGAGTTGATGAAGGCGCACGTGGTGTTGTCGCACGTACCGACGAGGTCGAGGCGGTCGAGCGCGAGCTCGAGCGAAGCCAACTGCGTGTGCCGGCCGAACTGCCTGGCGGCAATCTGATCGATCGACGTGCCGGCCTCGATGCCCTGGGCGGTCCGCTTGCCGACCACGCCGGTCAGGAACCTCGTCGCCGCGGTCGTATGCGTGCCGCCGCGGTTCTGCACGCCGTCCAGCCCCGAGAAGACGAGCATGCGATCCTGGAAGGAAGCCAGCGGCCGGAGGGTCGGCGAGAGGTCGAGCGGACCCTCGCCGGCCGGCGTCCAACCGGGCATGATCATGCCGTTCGGCACGTAGACCACGCCGAGGCGCCGGACCGGCGCCGCCGGCGTCTTCGCGAACGCGGTGAGCGCCGGCACCATCGCATCCAGCAGCGGCAGCGCCACCGCGGCGCCCATGCCGCGCAGGACGCTGCGCCGCGACAACGCCGTCTTCGTGATCATCATGGTCGGGCTCCCCGTGTCGGTGAAGGATTCGCGGACGCGCGCCGCATCTGGAACGCCGGGCTCCTGACGATGCCCAGAATGATTTCGGACAGGCGATAGTCGCGCGCTGCGGCTTCGCGCACGATGCTGCGTACGGTCGGCCGGTCGTAGTACTCCAGCCGCCGGCCCAGCGCATACGCCAGCAGCTTTTCCGTCATGGCGCCCACGAACTGACGGTGTTGGCTCACGAGGAACGCGCGGAGGCCGGCGGGGCCCCGGAACCGCGTTCCGTCGGGCAGCACGGCCGAGCTGTCCACGGGCCTGCCGCTCTCGGCGTCGCGCCAGCCGCCCACGGCGTCGAAGTTCTCCAGCGCGAACCCCAGCGGGTCCATCGGGGCATGGCACGTGGCGCAGGCCGGGTTCTCGCGGTGCCGTTCCAGCCGCTCGCGGACCGACGCGGGCCGGCCGCCCTCGCCGCGGTCCGGGAGGCCGGGCACGTCCGCCGGCGGCGAGGGCGGCGGCGTGCCCAGGAGGCTCTCGAGGACCCAGCGGCCTCTCAGCACCGGCGACGTCCGGTTCGGATACGACGTCACCGTCAGGAAGCTTCCCTGGCCGAGCAACCCGCCGCGCGGCGCGTCGTCGCCGAACGTCACGCGCCGGAAGTGGCTGCCGTACACGTTCGGGACGCCATAGTGCCGCGCCAGCCGCTCGTTCATGAACGTGTAGTTCGCGCGCAGGAGGTCGACCACGCTGCGGTCTTCCCGGAACGCGCTCTCGACGAACAGCCTCGTCTCCCGCTCGAACGCCTCGCGCAGGTTCTCGTCGAAGTCGGGGAAGGCGTTCAGATCCGGCGCCGCACCCGTCAGATTGCGCAACAGCAGCCACTGGCCGACGAAGTTGTCCACGAGCGCCTGCGAACGGTCGTCGGCCAGCATGCGCCGGACCTGCCGCTCGAGCCGCCCGGGATCGCGGAGCTCTCCGCGCGCCGCCGCCCCGAGCAGCTCGGCGTCGGGAATGCTGCTCCACAGGAAGAACGACAGACGCGACGCGAGCTCGAGATCGCTGACGGCGTACACGGCGCCCGCGGCGAGGTCGACCGGCTCCCGCTCGATGCGGAACAGGAACTTCGGGTCGGCCAGGAGCCGCTCGAGCGCGAACTGGACCCCGTCGTCGAACGTGCCGTCGCGGCGGCCCTCCCGGTAGAACCGCAGGAGCGTTCGCACCTCGCGCCCGGTCGCGGGCCGGCGATACGCCTCGCCGGCGAGCGTCGCGAGAATCCGCTCCGCGCAGGGCTCCTCGTCGCGGGGCGCCGTGGGCCGGCAGGTGAAAATCTTGCGACGGCTCGGCGTATCGCCCGGGCCCAGCACCGCGTACGGGCCGCGGATGGCGACGGTGTGGACCCACGGGTTGCTCTCGAGCGACTCGTCACGCTCGGGGTAGCGCGGCGGGTGGGGAACGCCGTCCTCGACCTCGGTCGGACGCCCCAGGAAGGAGACGGTCACGAGACGCGAGCCGGCCTTCGCCGGCAGCCGCACCTCGAGTCCGGCGTCGACGTTCCGGGCGTACTGCTCCCAGGCCGGACTCCCGAAGATGTCGCCGACGAATGCGGCCGGCGGGGCCCCGTCGGTCTCCTCGCCGCCAATGACCGCGGACAGGATCCGCTCGCCGTCCACCCGGATCTCGACCTCGTGCGGCGAGCCGAGCCCGATGACCACGTCGAAGAGCTGCCGGTACAGGCGGACGTCGATGACATACTCGCCATCGACCGGAAAGCGATGGCGAATGGCGGCGCCTCCCCGCGAGCCGAACGGCAGGTCCTCACCCAGGTAGTCGTCCTGATCGAGCCAGACCCGGTACTCCTCGGTGGTGGGGCCGGCCGGAGGGAGCCCGACCGCCAGCCGGCTCAGCCGCCGCGCCGCCGACAGGTAGCGGTCCAGCAGGGTCGGCGATACCGACAGCATGCCGGCGATGTTGTCGAAGCCGTGCTCGTCCGCGCTGTCGGCCGGCAGCAGCGACGTGACATCGACGTCCAGCGCCAGCAGATCGCGAACCGCGTTCCGGTACTCGGCGCGATTGAGCCGGTGGACGCTGTCCGTCCGGCCCGGGTTCGGGTCGCGCGCGGCGGCGCCGTCCAGCGCCGTCTCGAGCCACGCGAGCACGTCCTCCACGACCGCCCGGTCGGGCCGCGGCCGGCCCGGCGGCGGCATCGCGCCGCTGCGGAGCTTGCGGACGACCTCTTCCCAGACCTCCGCCCCCTCGGCGACGTGGCCCGCATCCAGCGCCTCCAGCGAGAGACCGGCCGTCCGCAGCCTGTCGCTGTGGCAACCGACGCAGTAGCGGTTCAGCAGCGGGCGCAGCGAAGAGGGTTGCGCCGGCGAGATCTGCTGCCGCGGAGCCGCGGCCTCGCCGGCCGACAGCGGGGACAGGAGGACGAGCCACACCGCCATCAGCCCGCCCAGGGAGCGCCAGCGTGCCATCTCCATGCCTCCCGACACCGAGTCAGCCCGGATGATAGCATCGTGACCCACGGCAAGTCAGGCTTTCTGCGGCCGTGGTAGACTCGGCCAACTGCCGGGTTCCTTCCGTTGCACGTGCGTCGGGTCGCTGTCCAGGGAGGGCACGCTACATGCGCATCTCGACGAGGCGCCTCCGCGCATGGTCGATCGGACTGCTGGCCGCCGCCGCGACACTGGGCGCGAGCGCCGCCGATGCCCAGTTGCTCCAGGCGGTCAGGAACGGCGATGCGGCTGGGGCGCGCGAGCTCATCGGGCGGCACGCCGACGTGAACGCGCGGCAGGGCGACGGCGCCACCGCCCTCCACTGGGCCGCCCACCTCGGTGACCTGGAGACGGCGGGCCTGTTGATCCGCGCCGGCGCGGTCGTCGACGCCATGAACGATCTGGGCGCCACGCCGCTCTGGGTCGCGACGACGGCCGGCAGCGCGCCGATGGTCGCGAAGCTGCTGGCGGCGCACGGCGACCCGAACATCGCGCCGGACACCGGCGGCACACCGCTCATGATCGCCGCCCGCCAGGGCAACGTCGCCGCGGTGCGGTCGCTGCTCGCCCACGGCGCCGACGTGAACGCGAGGGAGGGCGCACAGCGGCAGACCGCGCTCATGTGGGCCGTTGCGCGGCGACATCCGGAGGTCGTGCGGGCGCTGCTGGACGCCGGAGCGGATCTGCACGCGCGGACGAAGTCGTCCCGCCGGCACGTCCTGCTGTGCTGCCAGAAGAGCCTCGGCAAGACCGAGGGCGCCGTGTGGGTCGAGCAGGGCGGCTTCACGCCGCTGCTGTTCGCCGCGCGGCACGGGGACGCGGCCTCGGCCGAGCGCTTGGTAGCCGCGGGAGCGCCGGTCGACGCCGCCGCCGCGGCCGGCACCACCCCGCTGGTCGTCGCGGCCCAGCACGGCTTCCACGACGTCGCCGCGGTGCTGCTCGAGAAGGGCGCGGACCCGGACGCCGCCGGCGCCGGACAGGCGGCCCTGCACTGGGCCGCGCTGCGCGGCGACCGCGAGCTGGCGGCAACGCTCCTGGCCCACGGCGCCAATCCGGACGTGCGGCTCGCGCGGGGCTCGCTGCTCAAGCGGCGCGACATGCGCGCGTTCGCCTTCGACAAGTTCCTGGTCGGCGCGACGCCGTTCGTGCTGGCCGCCCGGCGCGCCGATACCGGGCTCATGCGGCTCCTGGCCGACGCCGGCGCGGACACGTCGCTGGCGCTGCGGGATGGCCGGACGGCCGCCATGGTTGCGGCCGGCGGGACGACGACGGGGCTGCTTCGACTCCGGCTCGCGGAAGGGCAGATTCTGGAAACGGTCGGGTCGGCGCTCGATCTGGGCGTGGACGTGAACGCGGCCAGCCTGTCCGGCGACACCGCCCTGCACGTGGCGGCGGACAGCCGGTTCGACAGCGTCATTCGGCTCCTCGCCGAGCGTGGGGCGCGCGTCAACGCGCGGAACCGGGCGGGACAGACGCCGCTGGCCGTCGCGCTCGCGCCGCCGGAGGCGCCCGACGGGTCGGCTATCGGCGGCGCCGCCCTCGGGCGCTATCGAGAGATTTACGCGGCCTGGGTGGCCAGCGCGGGACGCACGCCGACGGCAGACTTGCTCCGTTCCCTGGGCGGGACCGAATAGCGGGCGGCGCGTCGGGCCGCGGCGGCTGCAACGCTCACGACGGGCGCGGGCGCACGATGGCCTCCGCCTGCGACACGGCATCCTCCGGCGTGCGCCCCGCGGTGTCGACGACGTGGGCGCCGGTCCACGGCTCGTAGCGGCGGCCGAGGACCTGCTGCCAGGTCGGGAGCACGTGACCGGGGATGTCGGCCACGCGCGACTCGACTCGCTCCCGGTGCAGGCGTCTGTCGCTGCAGACCACCTCGATCTCCACGAGCTCCACCGTCAGGCGCGCCGCGGTCTCGCGCCAGTAGTCGCGGGTGATCGCCAGCGGATTGACCGAGTCGACGATCACCGTGTGGCCTATGCGCAGATTGTCCTCGGCGAGATCGCGGGCGACGAGATACCCCTCCGGTCCCGACACCGTCAGGCCGACGTTCCGCAGCGCCTGCTCGATCGTGTCGATGCGCAGATTCACCGCCCGGACCCGTCGGGCCAGCGCTGCGGCAAGGGTCGACTTGCCCACGCCGGGGAGGCCGCCCAGGGCAATCAGCATCGCCGACTCCGTGCGGCGGCCGCGTGAACGTCGGGCACGGCGCCATGCTACACCGCGGGGGCATCCGGGCCCCGTTTCGCTATGATTGGCGCATGTTTCACGCAAGACTGCGACTTGGCGTCCTGGCCGTCGCGCTAATCGCGGCAGTAGCGCCGATCCGGGCGCAGGAGACCGGCGCGTTGCGCGGCACGGTCACCCTGGTGGAGAACGGCGACCCCGTCGACGGCGCGGTCATCCTCATCCTTGGCACGGGCGCGTTCACGTTCACCGACAATGGTGTCTTCGAGTTCACGGACATCCCGGCCGGCTCGTACGTGGTCACGGCGCAGCGCGAGCACCTCACCACCGTCCAGGAGCCCGTGACGGTGGCCGCCGGCGAGACGGTCACCGTCGAGTTCGCGCTCACCCTGTCGCCGCTGCGCGAGGAGGTGACCGTCACTGCCGAGGCGACGGCGGGGGCCGAGGCGACGCTGCAGGCGTTCAACGCGGTGACGACGCTCGACGCCTTCGACATCGCCCGGGAGGCGCCCAGCACCATCGGGGAGGCGCTCGAGGACGAGCCGGGGATTGCGAACCGCAGCTTCGGACCCGGCGCGAGCCGGCCGATCGTCCGCGGGTTCGGCGGGGACCGCGTGCACATCATCGAGGACGGAATCCCGGCTGGCGACGTCTCCGCCACCTCGGATCACCACGGCATCACGATCGACCCGCACAGCGCCGAGCGCATCGAGGTCACGCGCGGACCGGCCACGCTGCTCTACGGGTCGAACATCGTCGGCCTCATCAACGTGATCACGCCGCACGCGGCGTATCGCAACCTGCTCACGCCGCCCGAGAGCTACGGCGACACGCTGCTCGACGGCACGCGGGGGAGGTTCGGCGCCGACGCCACGAGCGCGAACGCGCAGGTCGGCACGTACGCCAACCTGCAGCATTCCCGCGGCAACCTCCTCTACTGGGGCAGCGGCGCCTACCGGCAGTCGGGCGACTACGAGACGCCGGAGGGGAGCGTCTTCAACTCGGGCGCCGAGCTGTCGAGCGGCCGCGCCGGGCTCGGCTACTTCGGCGACCGCTTCTTCTCGAGCCTCAGCCTCACGCTGGAGGACAGCCGCTTCGGCCTGCCCTTTGAGGATCGCTTCCACTCCCACGGGGGCGAGGACGACCACGACCACGACCACGAGGCCGACGGGCAGGACCCCGAGGACCGGCTGGCGATCGACATGGCTTCCCAACGTCGCGTGGCCCGTCTGGACATCGGCGTGCGCAACATCGACAACCCCGTGATCCAGGGGATCCGGACCGGGTTCCACGTGGTCGACGTCGAGGACGACCACGTCGACACCCTCGGCGGCATCGAGAACACCGACACGCGCGTCACCAACCGGACGTACATCACGCGCACCCTCGTCTATCAGCGGCAGCAGGAGCACCTGACCGGACGGTTCGGCTCCGAGCTGCGGTTCCGCGACTTCGCGGTGACGGGCAGCGAAGCGATTGCGCCGCGCACGGAGCAGGTCTCGCTCTCGGCCTTCGGCTACGAGGAGCTGACCTTCGGGCGCTTCCGGCTGCAGGTCGGCGGCCGCCTCGAGCGCACCGACTACGACGCCGCCGGGCGCCCCGTGCTGCCGGGTCACGACCACGACGAGGCCGGGCATGAAGGCGGCGACGACCACGATGATGATCACGGGCACGATCACGACGAGGGCGACGATCACGACGACGACCACGACATGCATGACGACCACGATGAGGACGGGCACGACGACGACCACGACGACCACGGCGACGCCGGGGACGAGCGCATGCTGGTGCCGCCCGATCCCCGCGACCGGCAGTTCATCGCGGCGTCGGCGTCCGTCGGCATGCACGTCGATCTCGGCGGCAGCAGCGCGGTCGTGGCCAACTTCACGCACTCGCATCGCGTGCCGGCCCTCGAGGAGCTCTACAACTTCGGCCCGCACCTGGGGAACTTCGAGATCGGCAGCCCCGACCTCGACGCGGAGACGATGCGCGGTCTGGAGGTGAGCTTCCGGCAGCGCGTCGGCCGGGTCCAGGGCGAGGCGAACTTCTACGTCTACGGCATCGACGACTTCATCTTCGGCGACCTGACCAACGACATCGTGGACAACCTGCGGATCCTGAACATCCAGCAGGGCGACAGCCGCTTCGTGGGCTTCGACGCGCGCGGGAGCCTGCGCCTGGGCGGTGAGGTCTGGGCCACGCTCGGACTCGGCTACGTGCAGGCGACCCTGACGACCACGGGCGAGCCGCTGCCGCGCATACCGCCGCTGCGCGGCACGCTGAGCCTCGACGTCCCGGTCGGGCAGTTGACGGTCAGCCCGGAGCTGCTGTTCGCCGGGCGCCAGGACCGGATCTTCCGGGACGAGACCGAGACGGGCAGCTATTCGGTGGTCAACCTGGACGCGTCCTACGTCTGGCCGCGCCAGCACGTGGCGCACGTCCTGTCGCTCAGCGGCTTCAACCTGACGAACGCGCTCTATCGCAACCACACGTCGTTCATCAAGGACCTGGCCGCCGAGATGGGCCGCGGGTTCCGGGTGGGCTACTCGTTGCGGTTCTTCTGATTCGGGACAGCAGAGGAGGGGTCATGCTCGCATTCGGCAGCCCGTCGTTCCAGGTCCGGTCGGCGTCCGTCGCGTGCTGCGTCGCCGCCGGGCTGGCGTTCGTGACCGTGGCTCCCGTCCTGGCGCAGGCGGATCGCATCCAGCCGGTGACGGATGCGGAGCTGGAGAATCCGAGTCCGGACGACTGGCTGATGTGGCGCCGGACGCTGGACGGCTGGGGCTACAGCCCGCTCGACCAGATCGACCGCGACAACGTCGACCGGCTCCGGCTGGTCTGGACGCGCGCGCTCGCGCCCGGACGCCAGCAGGGGACGCCGCTGGTGCGCGGCGGCGTGATGTTCATGCCCAACCCGCGCGACATCATCCAGGCGCTCGACGCGGCGTCGGGCGACCTGCTCTGGCAGCACACCCGCCCCCGCCCGGACGACCTGGGCGAGTACATGATCGGCGGCACCCTGACCGAGACCAACCGGAACCTGTCCATCCACGGCGAGCTGATCATCGACACCAGCATGGACGACCACATCTTCGCGCTGCACGCGGAGACGGGCGAGGTGGTCTGGGATACGCAGATTCTCGACTACACGGTGAACCCGGCCAACCAGACGTCGGGCCCGATCGTGGCGCTGGGCAAGGTGTTCTCGGGTCGGAGCTGCGACCCGCGCGGCGGTCCCAACGGCTGCATCATCACGGCGCACGACCCGGCGACGGGGGCGGAGCTGTGGCGGACGCGGCTCATCCCGGGTCCCGGCGAGCCGGGCGACGAGACGTGGGGCGACGTGCCGTTCGAAGAGCGGCGCCACGTGGGCTCGTGGATGGTGCCGAGCGTCGACCCGGCGCTGAACCTGGTGTACGTGGGCACGTCGGTCACGTCGCCGGCGCCGAAGTTCATGCTCGGCGGACCGGAGCTGGCGCACCTCTACCACAACTCGACGCTCGCGCTGGACGCCGACACCGGCGAGATCGCCTGGTACTACCAGCACCTGAACGACGACTGGGACCTCGACCATCCCTTCGAGCGGCTGCTCGTCGACACCGCGGTCGCCCCCGACCCCGACGCCGTCGCCTGGATCAACCCCCGCCTGCAGCCGGGCGAGGAGCGGCGGGTGATGACCGGCATCCCGGGCAAGACCGGCGTCGTCTACACCCTCGACCGCGAGACCGGCGAGTTCCTGTGGGCCAATCCCACCGTCGCCCAGAACGTGATCACGCACATCGACGGCGCCACCGGCGACGTGACCGAGAACGCCGAGGTCATCTTCTCGGCCCTCGGCCAGGAGCTGCTGGCCTGCCCGAGCTGGGCCGGCGGCAAGGACTGGGAGGCCGGCGCCTACAGCCCCCTCACCCACACC
>CAZMWA010000125.1:0-11089 GCA_964569405.1 uncultured Vicinamibacteraceae bacterium
GGCGTCGAGCGTGCGCCCGGGGACGATGCGCGTCTCGGTGGCCACGCCGGGCGGCGCACCGGGCACGGTCACCTCGCGCGACCAGGCGATGTCGCCGTTGAAGTCGACCGCGAACAGGCCCGCGTTCGCGTGGAACACGTAGACGAACCGGCCGTCGGTGACCGGCGTCTCGGACGCGTAGGTGTTCTTGGGATGCTTCGGGTTCGCCGGCAGGCCCGTGCGCAGCGCGCGCTGCCAGCGCATCTCGCCGCTGGCGAAGTCGATGGCGTGCAGCAGCCACGTGTAGGGCGTCGCCAGCGGCGGCGCGCTGGCGACGCCGTCGATGGAGGTGACCGGCGCGCCTTCCTGTCCCGGCTCCGGGATGAGGTCGCGGCCGGGCTCCTGCCGCGGCTCGTCGCTGAGGACCGACGTCACGAAGATCAGGTCGCCCCAGACGATCGGCGAGCTCCAGCCCTGGCCCGGAATCTCGACGTTCCAGACGACGTTCTCGGTTCGGCTCCACGTCTCGGGCAGCGCCGGGTCGTCCGCAACGGCCCCGGCGTTCGCGCCGCGGAACCGCGGCCAGTTCTCGCCCGCACCCGCCGTCTGGCCTGACGCGCCCGCAGCGGCCAGCAGGACGATGCAGGCGCCGGCGGCGGCAAGTCGACACGGGTTCCGGTGGCCGGTTGAATGCAATGGCACGCACGCCTCCTGCGGGGGGGATGTTGGTGTCGTAGAATAGGCGCCGGTCGGATCCGCGTCAAGGGTCGCGGACGACCGTCCGGGTCCTGCAGCGAGGAGGCGATCGTGTCACGATTCAGAACGACCGGCCGCGTGTTGGCCATCACCGTCGCAGCCGTCGTCGTCGCCGGCGCCACGGCGGGCGCCCAGGAGTCCGGGGGCGGGCGCAGCCTCGAGGTGGCGGCGACCATCGCGTTCACCGAAGGGCCCACCGTCCACGAGGACGGGTCGGTCTACTTCACCGACATCACCAACAACCGCATCCTGCGCATGGCGCCGGACGGGGCGGTGACGACCTTCCGGGAGCCGAGCAACCGGGCGAACGGCCTGATCTTCGACGACCAGTGGCGGCTGCTCGCGTGCGAGGGGAACGACGGCTCGACCGCGGACGCGCGCATAACGCGTACCAACGTCGAGACGGGCGAGGTCGAGGTGCTTGCCGACCGCTACGAGGGCAGGCTGTTCCACCGGCCCAACGACCTGACGATCGACGGCAGCGGCCGGATCTACTTCACCGACCGGCCCGAGCCGGAGCACGGCGACGAGTACACGGGGGTGAACGCCGTGTATCGCATCGATCCGGACGGCTCGATCGAGCGCATCCTGACCGAGCCGGAGGTGGTGCGCCCGAACGGCATCGTCGTCTCGCCCGACGACGCCACCCTCTACGTGATCGAGACGCAGCAGCAGGAGGGCGGGGCGCGGATGATCCGCGCGTTCGACCTGGCCGCGGACGGCACGGCGAGCAACATGCGCGTCTTCCACGACTTCTACCCGGGCCGCAGCGGCGACGGGATGACCATCGACAGCGAGGGCAACCTCTACGTGGCGGCCGGCCTCAACCGCCTGCGCGGCACGAGCGAGACGCTGGACACCCGCGCGGGCGTCCACGTGTTCGCGCCCGACGGCGCGCTGCTGGAGTTGATTCCGGTGCCGGAGGATTCGATAACGAACGTCGCGTTCGGCGGCCCGGACCTGCGGACGCTCTACATCACCGCCGGCAAGACGCTGTTCCAGGTCAGGACCGACATCGAAGGCACGCGCCGGTAAGGCGGCCAGGAGCCTGCGCCGTACAACGGTGCAGGCTCCGCAAGGCGCGCACAGCGCGCCTCGGCGGGAGCGGCGCGGGGCTATGGGGTCCCCGCAAGCGGACGCCGGGGGCTCGGGGCGTAGCCCCGTCTGATGGAAGCCGGTGCAGACTCCTCAGCCGGTGACGTTGACCGTGATCTCGCGGGTGGTCTTCAGCCCGCCGTCGTGCGCCATCGCCCGCAGGACGTAGGTGCCCGGTTCGCTGAAGGTGGCGGTCACGGTGATCTTCCCGTCTTCCGGGATCGCGTCCCGGGCCCACTCCGGCGTCGGGGGGAACTTCGGGCACATCGTGATGCCCCGCGCCCGGCCCCGGAAGTCGGGGTTGAACTGCGGCGGATCGAAGCTGACGTGCGCGGCCTCGCCGCGATACACCAGCCAGCCGAACATCAGGCCGGCGGCGTCCGAGCCCGCCTGACCGCCCCGGGGGCGCGGCAGTCCGTCGTCGCTGGTGACCACCGTCAGCTCGAGCGGCTCGCCCGTCGCGACGGTTCGCTCGCTCTCCCCGTCGACGCGCAGCTCGGGGTGCAGGCTGTCCGCCTCGCCGGCGCGCTGGCCGAACCCGGCCTCGTTCATCATCGTGATGCGCTTGTCGATGATGTATTCGGGGTGGAGCGTGGCGTAGGCCTGCTCCGTCCTGCCATGGGCGGTCAGGGTCCAGACGAGCTCGCCGGCGCCGAAGTCGGCCGGCACGGGCACCCGGAAGATGAACTTGCCGCGGCGCGGGAAGAAGCGGGTGGGCTGGCCGCGGTCCGGTCCGCCGGGCTCGATGCTGTTGTCCGGCCCGACCGGAATGTGCAGCACCTCCGTGCAGTTCCGGTTGAAGAAGCCGAACACCATGTCGAACGAGCCGTCCGGTTTCTGCTCCCAGCCCTCGAACACGGGGGCGATGTTCTGCCCGTGCGTGAACGCCTGCTGCCCGCTGGCCGTGGCGGGGGGCATGAACCCCAGCACCGCGGCCGCCAGAACCGCCATTCTTGCCATGCTGCCTCGCTCCGTGTGTCGAGGGACGTCCAACCGGGGAAAGGCGCCCTCGCGGCTCCGGGCGCTGCCGTGCGCGCCCGGAGCCGCCGAGAGCCGATCGTGCCTGACTGCTAGTTCTGCTGGTTGGCGGTCTGCGCTGCGCGCAGCATCTCGCGCTCGGCCACGACCTCCGCGTACTGCTCCTCGTCGAGGAAGGTCACCTTCGGCAGCAGCAGGAACATGTCGTCGATCGAGCGGTTGCCCCAGCCCTTCCAGTTGCGCGGATCCACGACGTTGCGGTTCTTGGCCGTGTTGTCGTACCAGCCGACGATGTGCAGCACCGTGCCCTGCGGCAGGATCGGCGCGTGGTCGTCCTCGTAGACGTAGACCCGCGCCCAACTGTGGTCGTACTTCGAGCAGTTGAGCATCTCGCGGGTCTGGTCGGGGTAGACCGCCTCGACGCACATCCGCTTGCCGCTCGAGTGCATGTGCGGCTCGTAGGTGGTGAGGATGCCGTGCTGCGGCATCGTGTAGAACCCGTCGAAGCGGACGTTGTCCTCGCCGGCCGGAATGTCGAGCCCGTCGCCGATGTTGCCCATGGCGAGGAATCCGGACTGCTTGTACTTCGGCTCGAATCCCTGCGGATGGAACACGAAGCCGACGTCGGCGCGGACCGGAATCTCCACGCCCGAGGAGTAGAGGTGCACGGTGAACCGCAGCTCCGAGCCGGCGGCCAGCGTGACGCCCGTGTCGTCCGGGTAGATGGTGGCGTTCTGGCCCAGGCTGTAGACCATCCGGAACCGGCTGCGGTCCTCGAGCGAGAGGCCGGTCTGCTCGGTGAACACCGCGCTGCTGTGCACGCCGATGTGATGGATCGTGAAGTTGCCGAAGCCGGCCCGCGAGTTCGCGCGCGCCGCGGCCCGCTGGTCGTCGTCGAACAGCCGGACCTCCTTGACCTCGACTGCCTTGATGTAGCGGTCCTCGGTCAACCCCGTGGGCACCGGGCCCAGCTCGTCGTGGTAGTCGGCCGACACCGCCGGCACCACCATCCGGGGCGAGGAGACGATCAGATCGGGCTCGCCGATGGTCCACTCGTCCGCAGCCGCCCACTCGACGGGCGGCGGCATGTCGGCCGCGTTGCCGCGCGGCGCGCCGGCATCGGCCCAGGCCGCGATGGTGGCAATCTCCTCATCCGTCAGCGAGAGGTCGTCCTTGAAGTGCTGGACGCCGATGTTCTTCTCGATGAACCAGGGCGGCATCTCGCGCAGCGCCGTCTTCTCCTTCATCGCCCGCGCCCAGGGACGCGCCTCCTCGTACGTGACGAACGAGATGGGGGCCAGGGCGCCGGGGCGGTGGCAGGTCTGGCAGGAGCGCTGCAGGATCGGGGCGACGTCCCGGGTGAACGTCACGTCGGCCGCCGCTTCCGCGGCGCCGGCGGCGGAAGCGCTGCCGAGCAGCAGTGCGAATCCGGCGGCGATCGGCCAGGCGTGCTTGAGCGTGGATTGCATCTTGAGCGGTCTCCTCTCGGGGCGGCCCACCCGCCGGGACGGATGGAAGCCCTGGCGTGAGTAAACAGCTATGCCAACAGGGAATCGCGCGTATGGTACGCGACGCTTTCGCGCAGTGTCAATCGGCCGCGGCCGCCGCGCGGCAGGGGCGCGGCGCCCCGGGACCGACCGGCTCAGCGCACCGTCACCGCCACGTCGCGATGGTCCGTGAGGCCCCCGTCGGTCGCCAGGACGCGGACGACGTACTCGCCGGGCTGGCTGAAGGTCGCGGTCACCGGCCAGCGCCGGTCGGCGGGCAGCGCCGGCGTTTCCCAGCCCGGCGACCACGGCGAGTTGCTGTTCAGCCGGTAGTCCGGATAGGCCTTGAACTGCGGCGGGTCGAACGCGACGTGCGCCCCGTCGCCGCGGTAGACGTACCAGACGACCCGCAGCCCCAGCGCATTGGCCCGGCTGCGGGGCGAGCCGGGGCGTCCCTGCGGCGCGGGCTTCGGCTCCGGCATGCCGTCGTCGCCGGCCGACGCGGCGAGGTGGAGCGGCGCGCCCGCGGCCACGTCGTGCGTGGACGGCCCTTCGAGCGCCACGGTCGGCGCCTCGTTGAGCATGTCCCGGCCTTCCGGATCCCGCCCGAAGTTGCCCACGTCGAGCATGGGCAACTGCTTGTCGATGATGTACTCGGGGATCAGGGTGGCGTACGCCTTCTCGGTGTGCCCCTGCGTCGTCAGCGTCCACACCAGCTCCCGGTCGCCGAAATCCGCGGGGACCCTGATCCTGAAGTGGAACCGATTGCGGCGCGGCATGAACCAGGTGGGCTGGCCCCGGTCCGGTCCACCCGGCTCGATGCGGTTGTCCGGACCGATCGGCACGTGGAGGTGCTCTTCCAGGTTCCGGTTGAAGTAGCCGAACACCATGTCGAAGCTGCCGTCGGGATTCTGCTCCCAGCCCTCGAACGCCGGCGCGATGGTCTGGCCGCTGAGGTAGACGATCTGCTGGCCGTCCGCGGCCGTCAGCCCGCACAGCACCAGCGCGGCGGCCAGCGCGCCGAAACGTGCGCGTGGGTATCTCATTCGGTCACCGTGACCGTCACGTCCCGGTTCGTGATCAGCCCGCCGTCGTGGGCCATCACGCGCAGCACGTACGTGCCGGGCGCGGCGAACGTGGCCGTGACGGGAAACCTGCCGTCCGCCGGAACCGGCGGCGGCGCCCAGCCGGGCGACCAGGGCGAGTTGCCGCGATAGTCGGTGTACACCTTGAACTGCTCGGGCTCGAACGACACCTCGTCGCCGGCGCCCCGATAGACGAACCACGCCACGCGCAGCCCCCACGCGTTGTAGTTGACCGGCGTGCGCGGCGCGGCCGGCTTCGGCTCGGGAATGCCGTCGTCGCCGGCGATGGCCGTCAGCGCCAGCGGCTCCCCGACCCGCACCGCGCGCGCGGCGGCGCCTTCCACGCGCACCGTCGGCGGGCGGTTCCGGCGCTCGACGGCCCGCACGCCGAGTCCCCCGATGTCCTTCATCCGGAGCAGGTCGTCGATGACGTAGTCCGGCCTGAGGCTGGCATACGCCTTCTCGGTCCGGCCGTGCGCGGTCAGGGTCCACACGACCTCCCGCTCGCCGAAGTCGTGCGGCACCCGGACGCGGAACACGTAGCGGTTGCGCCGCGGCAGGAAATACGTCGGCTGGCCCTGGTCCGCTGGCCCCGGCTCGAGCCTGTTGCCGGGACCGATCGGAACGTGGAGCATCTCGTCCATGTTGCGGTTCATGTACCCGAACACCAGGTTGAACGAGCCGTCCGGGTTCTGCTCCCAGCCCTCGAACGCCGGCGCGACGTTCTGGCCGCGCGAGTAGATGATCGTCTGGCCGCTGGCCGCGGTCAGGCCGGCCAGGCACACGACCGCCGCCAACGCCGCCGCCCGTGTCCACTGCCGATTGCTGCGCGTTGTCCGCATGGCGCCTACTGCTGGTCCTGCGCGGTCGCGAACGCCTGCCGCGCGCCGCGCGCCGCCACCTCGGCCTCGAACTGCTCCTCGGTCAGGTAGACCATGCGCGGCAGGTGGTAGAGCATGTCGTCGATCGAGCGGTTGCCCCAGCCCTTCCAGTTGCGCGGGTCGAGCACGCGCGGGTTGCCGGGGGAGTTGTCGTACCACGCCAGCAGGTGCAGGATGGTGCCGGCCGGCAGCAGCGGCGCCGCGTCGTCCTCGTAGACGTAGACCTTCACCCAGTTGTGGTTGTAGTCGGCGCAGTTGAGCATCTCGCGCGCGTTGTTCGGATAGATCGCCTCGAGGCACATCCGCTTGCCGCTGGAGTGCAGGTGCGGCTCGAACGTCATCATGATGGCCGGCCGGTCGAGCCGGTGGAAGCCGTCGCGCATGATGTCGTCCTCGCCGGCCGGGATGTCGAGCTCCAGGTCGAACGCGCCCGACTGGGCGCCGAAGCCCTGCAGGTACTTCGGCTCGTACTCCCTGGGATGCAGCTTGAACGCGGTGTCCACGCGCACGCGCACCTCGCGGCCAACCGAGTGGTAGTGCATGCGGTCGTAGGTCAGGACCGAGTCGGCGGGCAGGCGGATGCCGACCCAGTCGGGAAAGTGCGTCGCGTTCTGGCCCAGCTCGTGCGTGATGTTGAAGTTGCCCATCTGGCCGAAGCCGCCCGGCTGGTCGCCCTGGCGGTCCGTCACGGCGGCGATCACCGCGTGATGGACGACGAACAGGTTGAGCTCGGCGCGGCCGGCGTCGCCCGCGGCAGCGCCCGCCGACGCGGCGGCCGGCTGGATCTCCAGCCCGTCGTCGTCGAGGAGCACCTCCTTGACCTCGACCGCCTGCACGTAGCGGTCCTCGGTCAGCCCGGTGGGCGACGGCGGGTTGATGCCGCCGAACCAGTCGGCCGCCACCGCGGCCACGGTCGCCACCGGCGACTCGACGATCAGATCGGGCTCGCCGATGGTCCACTTGCCGGCCGGCCACCGCCGGGGCGGCGGCAGGTCGGCCGGGTTGCCGCGGCGAGCGCCGGCGTCGACCCAGCTCCCGATGAGCGCGATCTCGTCGGCGGTCAGCGACGGGTCGTCCTTGAACGCCTGGATGCCGATGTTCTTGTCGATGAACCAGGGCGGCATCTCGCGGGCCAGCGTGCGCTGCCGGATGGAGCGCGCCCAGGGGCGCACGTCCTGGTAGCTGATGAGCGACATCGGCGCCCCGCCGCCCGGTCGGTGGCAGCTCTCGCACGAGCGCTGCAGGATCGGCGCGATGTCCTTCGTGAACGTCACTTCGTGCTCCGGCTGCGCCGCCGCGCCGGCCGGCGCCGCAACCAGCAGTGCCGCCAGGACCGCCAGAAACGGCCCGCTCCGCCACCGACCGACTTCAGTCCCTGTGGTCATCGTCGTGGTCCCCATGTCTCCGCCGCGCTTCGGCACGCGCGATGCATGTCGCACCCGCCATTCTACCGCGGCGCGGGGCGCAGCCCCGTCTGATGGAAGCCGCGCACGGCGCGGCTCGGCGGCGCGGCGCGGGGCTCATGGGGTCCCCGCAAGCGCCGCCGGGGGTTCGGGGCGCAGCCCCGTCTGATTGAAGATGATACGCTGGGCACCTGCTCCAAGCGCAGCGGGAGGGCCCATGGCAATCTACGACTGGATGCGGACCAGGGCATGACGCGCCGCAGGGTGGACTGACCCGATGCGTGCGGCGTGGTCCGCCGTTGGTCCCGGGCTCTTCTGTCCGGCCGCCGTATCGCTGGCGGGCGGCGGCGTCGTCCTGCTTGCGCGCGCCGGGGGCGGAGAGCTGGTCCGGGTGGACCGGGACGCCGCCGGCTGGCGGCCGCCCCGCTCGCTCGGCGTTCCGGTGGCGCGCAGCCGGGGCGGCGGCGTCGCCGTGCCCGTCGACTGGCAACTGGCGGCCTGCGCCGGGGGCCCGGACGCGATCGAGCTGGCCGCGCGCAGTCCGGACGGCGACCTGCTGCACCTGAGCCTGGCGCCGGAGGGGCCGGTGCAGTTCGAGTGCCTCGGCGCACCGGCGGCCGCCCCCGCCGGCCGGGCCATTCCCGCCGGGCTGGCCGGTCCGCCCGCCCTCTGCGGTTCCGGCTCCGATCGCCTCGACGTCCTGGCGGTGGGGCAGGGCGGGGAGGTGCTGCACGCGATTCGCCACGGAGGCGAATGGGGTCCGTTCGATTCGCTGGGCGCGCCGCCCGCGCCGTCCGAGGGGCCCCGCGCGGGGCGGCCGGCGGTGGCCGAGGCGGTTGCCGCGTGCCGTTGCGGGCCGTCGGGCATCGCCCTGTTCCAGCGCGGTGCCGAGGGCCAGTTGCTGCTGAAGTGGTGGAACGGCACGGATTGGAGCGAATACGCTTCGCTCGGCTCGCCGGAGGTGCCCGACGAGTCGTATCCGGCGGTGACGGTGCCGGCCCCGCTCACCGGACCGCCCGCCGCCTGCAGCGGGGGGCCGGACCGCCTCGACGTGTTCGCGCGCGGCCCGCACGGCGACCTGGTGCACACGGGGTGGGACGGCGCGGACTGGAGCCGCTTCGCGTCGTTGGGGATGCCGGCCGACGGGGAGCAGTCCGTTCCACTGACCGGAGCGGTCACTGCCTGCAGCACGAGCGGACGCGCGTGCGACGTGGTCGCCGGAGCGGTCGACGGACGCCTGTACTACTTGAGATGGAGCGACGATGCAGACGATGCAGATGCAGACGATGCATAGGATGCGTTGCATGACTTCGCGCGGCCTGGTGCGCCTCTCGGCTGCGGCGATCGCCGTTGCGGGCTGTGTCCTGGCGGCCTCGCAACCGGCCGCGCAGGAGGCGCCCGCCTACAGCCCCGTCACCGACGCCGAGCTGCGCGACCCGCCCGCCGGCGACTGGCTGATGTACCGGCGCACGTACGACGGCTGGGGCTACAGCCCGCTCGACCAGATCACGACGGACAACGTGGCCGGGCTCCGCCCGGTCTGGGCGTTCGCCACCGGGCTGACCGAGGGCCACGAGTCGCCGCCGATCGTCAACGACGGCGCGATGTTCCTCACGACGCCGCAGAACAACGTCATTGCGCTCGATGCGCGCACCGGCGACATGCGCTGGCGCTACGTGCGGCAGCTCCCGGAGGAGCTGCGCCAGATCCACCCGACCAATCGCGGCGTGGCGCTGCACGACGACAAGGTCTACCTGGCCACGGTGGATGCGTTCGTGGTCGCCCTGGATGCCGCGACGGGGCGCGTGGCGTGGGAGACGCCGGTCGGCGACTGGCGGACCGGGTATTACATGACGCTGGCACCGCTCGCGGTCAACGGCAAGGTGCTGGTCGGCGTGTCCGGCGGCGAGATGGGCATCCGCGGCTTCGTCGCCGCCTTCGATGCCGCGACGGGCCGCGAGGTCTGGCGGACCCACACCATTCCCTCGCCGGACGAGCCAGGCGGCGACACCTGGCCGGGGGACGCCTGGCGCACGGGCGGCGTGCCGGTCTGGGTGACGGGCACGTACGACGCCGAGACGAACCTCACATACTGGGGGACGGGCAACGGCGGCCCCTGGATGGGCGACCTGCGGCCCGGCGACAACCTGTACGCGAACTCCGTTATTGCGCTCGATGCCGACACGGGCGAGCTGAAGGGGTATCACCAGTACCACTGGAACGGATCCTGGGACTGGGACGAGGTGGCGCCGCCGCTGCTGGTCGACTTCGATCGCGGCGGGCGCACGGTCAGGGGGCTGGTGCACCCGGGCCGCAACGGGTATCTCTGGCTGCTCGAGCGCAGCGCCGGCCGGATCGGCTTCGTCGATGCGACCGCGTACGTCCACCAGAACGCATTCACGGGCATCGATCCGGAGACCGGCCGGCCCGAGTACGACCCCGAGCACACCCCGCGGACCGGGGAGCGCGTGATGTTCTGCCCGTCGGTATGGGGCGGCAAGAACTGGCCGCCGGCTGCCTACAACCCGGTCACCGGCTACCTGTACTTCTCCGCCAACGACAACCTGTGCGCCTACATGACCACGCGCGACGTGGAGTACACGCCCGGCGAGGTGTTCACGGGCGCGTCGTCGCAGATGTTCGTGCGCGAGGGCGCGAGCCACATCGGGGAGCTGCAGGCCTGGGACCTGAGCAGCGGCGAGGAGGTCTGGACCCGCGAGTTCGAGTCGCACAACTGGGGGCCGGTGCTCACCACGGCGGGCGGCCTCGTCTTCGCCGGCGGCACGAACGACCGCTACTTCCGGGCCTTCGACGCGCGGACGGGCGAAACGCTCTGGGAGCAGCGCACCAACTCCGGCGTCATCGGCGTTCCCGTTTCATACCTGGTCGACGGCGTGCAGCACGTCGCCGTGCAGGCCGGCTGGGGCCTGGACCCGGCGCGGATGCAGAACGCGCTCGACCGCAGCCGCGGCACCACGACGCTCCTGCCCCAGGGCGGCGTGCTCTGGGTGTTCGACCTGCCTTAACAACCACAGGGATTCCGATAGCGTCCTGCATGGCGTTGTAGAGTCTGTAAATCACTGAATGATAATCGTTTACGTTCCGCTGACGCGGGCTGGGCGGGTCGGGACATGTGGCGGAATCCGCCTGCATCCCGTATATAATGGCGGAATGGATGTTGTAGCCAAACCCGCCCCGACTCGCCGCAGAACCAAGCGCCGAGGTCGCCATCCCGACAAGGCCCTCTCGGCCGCCTTCGTCCGTTCCGCCCCGCCAGGACGCCACGCGGACGGCAACGGCTTGTACCTGTTCGTCCAGCCGACCGGAACCCGAAGCTGGGTCCAGCGGCTCGTCATCCGCGGGCGGCGCCGAGTCCGAGTTCTCGGCGCCGCCACGCTCGTCCCGCTCGCCAAGGCCCGCGAGCA
>CAZMWA010000126.1:0-22992 GCA_964569405.1 uncultured Vicinamibacteraceae bacterium
GCGCTGGCAATCGCGTTCGTCCTGCTGCCGGCCCCCGCGCTGGCCGGCGCCGGGCAGGACGCGGAGGGCGGCGGCGCGTTCGACGCCGCGGCGCTCCCCGTCTCCTTCGACCGCATCCGGCGGCAGCTCGACCGGCTGCCCGTCGGCGACGACGCCGGCGACATGCTGCGGCTGCGCTTCTACGTGCGGGTCAACGCGCCGGCGCCGGAGGCCCCGGTGCTCGACGTCTTCGACGGCTTCGACCTGCGCAACGCCCCGCCCCGCTACGGCTCGCCGGCGCACGCCGAGATGCGCAGGCTGACGACCCCGCTGCGCCACCGCTTCCGCAACGGCACGCCGGCCGTGACGACCGGCAACCTGTTGTCCTGGGGACGCTGAGCGCGGCCGCGGTCCTGCCGTCCTACGGCGCGGGCTCCTGGCCGTCGGCCGGGAAGGTCCACAGCCGGAGGGGAACCGACACCAGGATGTACTTCTTGCGCAGCTCGACCACGTGCGCGGAGTACGCCGGCCGCGGAATCTCGCCGCGCACGTGCCGCGCGCGCAGGCGCCGCAGCTCGAAACGGTAGAGGTCGTTGACGTACTCGTGCACCAGCTCGGGGCGCGTCCGCGGCGTCGGGCGCACGCCGTGGGTCGCGAGCTCGTCGAGCACCTGCCGGCGGTAGCGGAACGTCACGCGGTCGTCAGCAGCGCATCGGCCGAGGCCGCCCCGAACGCGTCGAACCAGGGCCGGGCCCGCGTCAACCGCTCGTTGACGTTGCCGATGTTCTCGACTCCCTCGCTCTCCAGCCAGCGGCGGAACGCCCCGACGCCCTCCCGCGCGTAGACCGGGATGCCGTCCTTCCAGGTCGCGCGCCCGCAGAGCACGCCGGCCCACGAGACCCCCGACTCGGCCGCCAGCTCGAGCGACTCGGTGAACTCGGCGTTGCTCACGCCGGCCGACAGGTAGATGAAGGGCCTGGTGGCCGCGGCCGCCGCAGCGCGGAAGTGGTCGAGCGCCTCCGCGCGCGTGTACGCCGCGTCGCCGCCGAAGCTGCGCGACCCCTCGACGAACTTCATGTTGACCGGCACCTCCACCTTCATGACGTCGACGCCGTAGCGGTCCTTCGTGAACTCCGCCATGCTGGCCGCCACCACGCGCGGCTTGACGCGGGCGAACTCGGCGCCCTTCTCGTCGCCGCCCGCCGGGTCGTAGCCCACGAACTCGAGGAAGAACGGGATGTCGTTGGTGCGGCACTCGTCGCCGATGCGCTCCACCCAGGCGTGCTTCTCCTCGTTGACGTCGGCGGTGTCGAACGGCGTGTAGTAGAGGAGCACCTTGACACAGTCGGCCCCGGCCTCCTTCAGGCGCCGCACCGACCAGTGGCTCAGCAGGTCCGGGAGCCGTCCCGGCCGCGTGTTGTCGTAGCCGCTCTGCTCGTAGGCCAGCAGCAGGCCGGCGTTGGCGCTGCGCTTGCGCGAGGGCGCGATGCCCCACTGCGGATCGAGCAGGATCGCGGACGCATGCGGCGTCAGCACCTCGGTGACCGCGGCCTTGAACTCCTCCATCATGGCGTCGGTCACCTCGCCCCCGCGGGCCTTCGCCAGCGCCTTCTTGAGCGATCCCCGCTGGTCCATCGCCGCCGCGCCAATCGTCCCCGCGGCGGTCGACACCGCCTTCATCCCCGCAAGCTTCCCTGGTGTCATTGCGCGTCTGCTCCCCTGCTCCGGAAAAACTCCCATTGTAACGCCGCCGGCCGTCAGCGACCCAGCACGGTGCTGCCGGGCGCGCGGCGGTCGGGCGCGCCCCTGAGGCGGTCGGCCGCGGCGTCGTACACGATCGCCTGCACCACGCCCTGGCGCTCGCGCTCCTCGAGCGCGTGGCCCTGCGCCGTCAGCCGCGCCCGCGTCGCGGGCTCGAGGCCGCCGCGCTCGTGGACGAGCCGGTCGGGCAGCCACTGGTGATGGAAGCGCGGCGCGTTGACGGCGGCGTCCGCGTCCATCCCGAAGTCGATCAGGTTGACGATCGTGTGCAGCACGGTGTTGATGATGGTCCGCCCGCCCGGGCTGCCGGTCAGCAGGCGCAGCCGGCCGCCCTCGGCCACGATGGTGGGCGTCATGCTCGACAGCATGCGCTTGCCGGGCGCGGCCAGGTTCGGCGGCGTGCCGATCAGGCCCGCCGCGGTCGTCAGCCCGGGCGCCGGGTTGAAGTCGCCCATCTCGTTGTTGAGCAGGAACCCGGCGCCCGGCACGACGATCTTCGACCCGTAGCGCTGCTCGAGGGTGTAGGTCAGCGCGACCGCCTGGCGCTCGTCGTCCACCACCGACAGGTGCGTCGTCTCCTCGCCGGCGGGCGGCCAGGCGAACGAGGCGGGCGACGAGCGCGAGGCCCGCGCCGGGTCGATCGATGCGCGCAGCCGCGCGGCGTACGCCTTCGAGAGCAGCCGCGGCAGCGGCAGCCCCGGGTTGAAGTCGGGGTCGCCGAGGTGCGCCGCGCGGTCGGCGTACGCCCGCCGCATGGTCTCGGCCATCAGGTGCACGGTCCGCGCCGTGCCGTGCCCCGCGGCCGCGAGGTCGAAGCCCTCGAGCACGTTGAGCATCTCGACCAGCACCGTCCCGCCCGAGCTGGGCGGCGGCATCGAGATGATGTCGTGGCCGCGGTAGGTGCCGCGCACCGGCTCGCGCCGCACCGCGCGGTAGGCCGCGAGGTCGGCCGCCGTGATCAGGCCGCCGTTGGCCTGCATCTCGCGCACGAGGAGATCGGCCGTCGGCCCGCGGTAGAAGCCGTCGGGCCCCGCCGCGGCAATCCGCTCCAATGTCCGCGCGAGGTCCGGCTGGCGCAGCGTCTCGCCGGGGGCGTAGGGCGCGCCGCCCCGCGCGAACTGCGCCAGCGACGCGGGGTAGCGCCGCATTGCGGGGAGCACGCCGGCCAGCGAGCGCGCCAGGTGCGCCGGTACCACGAACCCGTTGCGGGCCAGCGCGATCGCCGGCTCGAGCAGGCGCCGCCAGGGCAGCCGCCCGTGCTCCGACCAGGCCAGGTGCAGGCCCGCCACGGTGCCCGGCACGCCGACGGCGACGTGGCTGTCGTGGTGCCGCGCAGGGTCGTACTCGCCGTCGACCAGGAACATCTCCGCGCTCGCCGCCGCCGGCGCGGCCTCGCGGAAGTCGTACGCCGCCGCCGGGCCGGCGGGCGGGCGGACGATCATGAAGCCGCCGCCGCCGATGTTGCCCGCCTGCGGATGGGTCACGGCCAGCGCGAAGGCCGTCGCCACCGCGGCGTCCACCGCCGACCCGCCGGCCTCGAGCACCTCGAGGCCGGCCCGCGCGGCGTGCGGCTCCTGCGCCGACACCATGCCGCGCCGCGCCTCGACGATCTGCGCGCCGGCCGCCGCCGGCGCCAGCAGCAGCGCGGCCGCCAGCGCTCCCGCCGCTACCGAGGCCGCCGCTGCTCGCCGCCAGGCGGTCCCGAGTCCTGTCGTCATTCCCCTTCCCTCCCCGTCGCCGCGCATCCATCATAAGGCGGCATGAGGCGGGCGCGAGGCCAGGCCACGAGGCCGGTCCCGAGCCCGGGCATCGGACCGGGCGCGGGACCGCGCACGAGGCCACGGTTGCATGCGGGCGAACCGGGAGTAAGATCAGCCTCGTGACCAAGACACTCCGGCTGGCAGGCCCCGTGCTGGGCGGTGCGCTGGCGGCGGCGCTCCTGATCGGCTGCACGCAGCCCGGCGAGCTCACCCAACGCCTCTCGATCGCCACCGGCGGCACGGGCGGCGTCTACTACCCGTACGGCGGCGGCATCGCCAAGGTGATCAGCGACAGCCTCGAGGGCGTCGAGGCCACCGCCGAGGTCACGGCCGGCACCGTCGACAACCTCAAGTTCATCGCCAGCCGGTCGGCCGATCTCGGGTTCGCCCTGGCCGACTCGCTCGACGACGCCTTCCACGGACGTGGCGCGTTCAGCGACTTCGGCGCCGTCCCGGCGCGGGCCATCGCGGTGCTCTATGACAACCACAACCACGTCGTGACGCTGGAGGGCACGGGCATCCGCGCGGTGCCCGACCTGGCGGGCCGCATCGTCTCGACGGGCGCCCCCGGCAGCGGCACGGAGATCAGCGCGTTCCGCATCCTCGAGGCGGCGGGCGTGGACCCGGAGGAGGACATCCGGCGCCAGAGCCTGGGCGCCTCGCAGTCCGTCAGCGCGCTGCGCGACGGCAAGATCGACGCGTTCTTCTGGAGCGGCGGCATCCCCACCGGCTCGGTGCTCGACCTGGCCTCGACGCCCGGCCGCACCATCCGCGTCGTCCCGAACGCGGGGGTGCTGCCGCTGCTGCAGGCGCGCTACGGCGCGGCCGTCTACCACGAGTCGGTCATCCCGCTGCGGACCTACCCCGGCATGGACGCCGACGTCGCGACGATCGCCGTCTCGAACGTGCTGGTGGCGAGCGAGGCGATGGACGCGGATCTGGCGCGCGGCATCACCGCGGCGCTGTTCGACTACCACGACGAGCTGGCGGCCGTCCATCCCATGGCGGGCGTGCTGGCGCTCGAGACCGCCGTCGCGGGCTCGCCGGTGCCGTTCCACGACGGCGCCATCAGCTACTACCGCGAGCGCGGCGCCTGGGACCCGGCGCAGCACTGATCCACCGATCCAAGGTCCACGCCACTGGACACCACACCCGATCCGCCGCGCGGCGCCGCCGACCCGAACGAGTCGGCCATCCGGATCCGGACGCTGACCGGCGCGCCGCGGGTCCTCGCCACGCTGCTCACCGCGGGCCTGTCGCTCTACGCCCTGTACTGGGTGGTCGGCATCGTCCAGCCGCAGGTCTACCGCATGAGCTTCCTGCTGCTGGTGCTGCTGGCCACGTTCCTGCTCTACCCGGTGCGCGCGCGGGGGCGGGCGCGGATCACGGCCGGCGACTGGTGCCTGGCGGCCGTCGCGGTGGCGGCCCTCGCCTGGCCGCTCATCGACTTCGACCGCTTCGTCTACCGCGCCGCCACGCCCGCCGGCATCGACCTCGTGCTGGGCGCGGTCACCACGCTGCTCGTGCTCGAGGCGACGCGCCGCACCGTCGGGCCGATCCTGCCCGTGACGGCGGTCGCCTTCGTCGTCTACGGCTACTTCGGTCCGCTGTTCGAGCTGGTGGGGCTCGACCTGTTCGCCCACCGCGGCTACGACGCGGCGCGCCTGGTGGGCACGCTGTACATGACGCTCGAGGGCATCTTCGGCGTGCCGCTCGACGTCGCCTCCACCTACATCGTCCTGTTCACCATCTTCGGCGCGGTCCTGGCGCACTCGGGCGCCGGCCAGTTCTTCATCAACTGGACGATGGCCGCCTTCGGACGCTCGGGCAGCGGCGCCGGGCCCGGCCGCACGGTGACCATCTCCGGCTTCCTGCTGGGGACCGTCTCGGGCAGCGGCGTGGCGACCACCGTCACGCTGGGCGCGGTGGCCTGGCCGCTGCTGCGCCGCGCGGGGTTCTCGGCGGAGGTCGGCGGCGGCATCCTCTCGGCCAGCGGCATCGGCGCCATCCTGGCGCCGCCCACCATGGGCGCCGCGGCGTTCCTGATCGCCGAGTTCCTGCAGATCTCCTACCTGCAGGTCATCGCCATGGCCATCTGCCCGGCCGTGCTCTACTACCTCTCGATCGTCCTGATGATCGAGGCCGACGCGCGCCGCCTGCACACGCGGCCCGTGGCCGTCGACCTGCCGCCGGTGGGGACGCTCATGCGCCGCTCCGGCTACCAGTTCCTGCCGCTGGTCGCCATCGTCGTCTTCCTCGTCTCCGGCATGACGCCGTTCCGCGCGGTCTTCTTCGCCACGCTGTGCGCGGTCGGCCTGAGCTTCCTCCGCCGGGCGACCGCGCTGTCGCCGCGGCGCCTGCTCGGCGCGCTCGAGGACGGCGGCCGGGGCGTCCTGTCGGTCGCGGCCACCACGGCCACGGCCGGCATCATCGTCGGCGTGGTCACGCTGACCGGCCTCGGCCTGAAGATCTCCGGCATCCTCGTCGAGCTCGCCGGCGGCAGCGTCCTGCTGACCGTGGTCTACGCGTCCATCGCGGTGTGGATGCTGGGGCTCGCCGTGCCGGTCACCGCCTCCTACATCATCGCCGCCGTCATGATCGCGCCGGCGCTGACGCTGGTCGGCGTGCCCGACGTCGCCGCCCACATGTTCATCTTCTACTACGCCGTGCTGTCGGAGGTGAGCCCGCCGACGGCGCTGTCGCCGTTCGCGGCGGCCGCCATCACCGGGGGCAACCCGTTCCGCACGATGATGCTGACGTGGAAGTACACGCTGCCGGCGTTCCTCGTGCCGTTCACGTTCACGCTGGGCCCGGAGGGTCTCGGCGTGCTGCTGCAGGCGCCCGCCGCCGCCACGGCGCAGACCCTCGCCGCCGCCGCGCTCGGCGTGGGCGCGCTGGCCATGGGCTGCGGCGGCTGGCTGCGCGGGGAGCTGGCGCGGCGCGACCGCGTGCTGGCCATCGCCGGCGGGCTGCTGCTCTTCTACCCGCAGACCGGCACGCGCCTCGCCGGTCTGGCGCTGTTCGCGGCGGCCGTCGCGCTACACTGGATCGGACACAACCGCGAAACCGGGGAGACCGCCGAGCCATGACGTCAAAGCCGCCAACGCCGCCGCAACGCCTCGACCGCACCACCAGCGACCGCGCCCTGCCGCGGCGCACCGCCGGCGCGGCCCTGGCCTGGCTGCTCCTGCCCGCGCTCGTCCTCGCCCTCGCCGCGCCGCTCGACGCCCAGCGGCCGCCGGTGTCGGGGCCCAACGGCGCCGTCTCGACGGGCCATCCGCTGACCACCGCCGCCGCGTTCGAGATCCTCGTCCAGGGCGGCAACGCGTTCGACGCCGGGGTGACGGCGCTGCTCGTCGGCGGCGTCGTCGAGCAGGACCTCTACGGGCTCGGCGGCGAGTCGCTGGTGCTCGTCTACCCCGTCGCGGAAGGCGAGGTCACGTCCGTCGTCGGCCAGGGCTGGGCGCCGCGGGGGGCCAGCATCGAGTGGTACCGCTCGCGCGGCCGGGACCTGTTCGGCGAGGGGCTCGACCCGGCCGTCGTCCCCGGCGCGCTGCACGGCGCGCTCACGGTGCTCGAGCGCTGGGGCACGCTGAGCTTCGAGGCCGTCTCGAAGCGCGCCATCGCCTACGCCGAGCACGGCTTCCCGCTGCGGCCGCTCACCGCGCGCGCCATCGAGGACAGCCTCGAGTTCATGTCCGCCTGGCCCGCGAACCGGCGCTTCTGGCTGAAGCCCGACGGCTCGCTCTACGCGGCGGGCGAGACCATCCGGTTCCCCACGCTGGCCGCCACCCTGACGAAGATGGTGGAGGCCGAGCGCGCGAGCGCGCACCTGGGCCGCGAGCAGGGCATCGCCGCCGCCCGCGACCGCTTCTACAAGGGCGACATCGCGGCCGAGATGGTGGCCTTCCTGCAGGCCCACGGCGCGCCCTTCGAGCTCGCCGACTTCGCCGAGTTCCACTCGCGCGTCGAGGCGCCGACGGCGACCGACTACCGCGGCTACACCATCTACAAGCACGGCTTCAACAGCCAGGGCCCGGTGCTGCTCCAGGCGCTGAACATCCTCGAGGAGTTCGACCTGCAGGCGATGGGGCACAACAGCCCCGACTACCTGCACACCGTCGTCGAGGCGATGAAGCTGGCCTACGCCGACCGCGACACCTACTACGCCGACCCCGAGTTCGTCGCCGTGCCGGCGGCGGGCCTGCTCTCCACGCCCTACGCGCAGGCGCGCGCGGCGCAGATCGACCCGGCGCAGGCCTCGGTCGCGTTCCGGGCCGGCGACCCGCTGCCGCACGACCCCGACGTCGCCGACTGGCCGTTCTGGGTGGCCCGCATCGAGGACGGCGTGGCGGCCAGCGACGCCGACGGCTCGTTCGTGCCGTCGGCCGGCGGGACGAAGGACACGACGCACGTCGCGGTCATCGACGCGGACGGCAACGTCTTCGACGCCACCCCGAGCGGCGGCTGGACCGGCGGCGGGGTCATCCTGGGCGCGACCGGCATCGGCCTCAGCACGCGCGGCGAGCAGTTCTGGCTCGACCCGGACCGCGCCAACCAGATCCGCCCCCGCGCCCGCCCGCGCTACACGCTGACGCCGAGCATCGTCTTCAAGGACGGCGCGCCGCTGCTGGCCATCGGCACGCCGGGCGGCGACAACCAGGACCAGACCATCCTGCAGACGCTGCTCAACATCGTCGAGTTCTGGCCCGACTGGTACCCCAACCTGCACGACGCGCTGGCGTGGCCGCGGGTGCGGACGCAGCACCTGCACGGTTCGTTCTGGCCGCACGCCGCCGGCTTCAACCAGCTCGACGTCGAGTCGCGCATCTCCCCCGAGGTGGTGCGCGAGCTGCGCCGCCGGGGCCACCAGGTCAACGACGTCCCGGCGTTCGGCATCTCCGGGTGCGCCACCGCCGTCCTGCTCGACCCGGCGACCGGCAACCGCCTCGCGGCCGGCGACCCCCGCCGCGACTGCTACGCCCTGGCCTACTGACCGCGCACAAGGCGCGCACGGCGCGCCCCGGCGGGAGTGGCGCGGGGCAAAGGGGTCCCCGCAAACGGACGCCGGGGGTCCGGGGCGCAGCCCCGTCTGATTCATGCTACGCTCGATTCATGAGTGACACGCGGGCGCTCATCCTCACCATCGTCGGCACCGGTCTGGCCGTGACCACGATCGTGATCACCGTGCTGTCGATGCAGATTGCCGCCGTGAACCCCCGCATCGACGATGTGAACATCCGCATCGACGATCTCCGCGCCGACATCCGCGATCTCCGCGCCGACCATGTCCGTTTCGACGAGCGTCTGGATGCCATCGAGGTCGCGTTGGCCAAGGTGGAACAGCGCCTCGCGACGCTCGAGCGCGTCGTCTTCCCGGCCCGCCAACCGGCCGGCGAGTGACCAGCGGGCGCAGCCCGCAAGGCGCGCACGGCGCGCCTCGGCGGGAGTGGCGCGGGGCTATGGGGTCCCCGCAAACGGACGCCGGGGGCTTGGGGCGCAGCCCCATCTGGATGACGCCTGATTGAAGCTCAGCGGCGGGTGAGCTTGCGGAACTTGCCGCGCCGCGACGGGTCGGCCGCGGGACCGAGGCGCCGGCGGCGGTCGGCCTCGTAGTCGGCGTGGTTGCCGGCGAACCAGACGGCCCGGCCGGCCTCCTCGAACGCCAGGATGTGGGTCGCGATGCGGTCCAGGAACCAGCGGTCGTGGCTGACGACGACCGCGCAGCCGGCGAAGGCGACCAGCGCGTCCTCGAGGGCGCGCAGCGTGTCGACGTCCAGGTCGTTCGTCGGCTCGTCGAGCAGCAGCAGGTTCGCGCCGCCGCGCAGCAGCTTCGCCAGGTGCACGCGGTTGCGCTCGCCGCCCGACAGCGCGCCCACGGGGCGCTGCTGGTCGGCGCCCCGGAAGTTGAACCACGACACGTAGGCCCGCGAGGCCACGGTCCGGCGGCCCAGCGTCAGCTCGTCCTGCCCCCCGGAAATCTCCTCCCAGACCGTGCGCTCCGGATCGAGCGCGTCGCGCGACTGGTCGACGTAACCCACGCGCACGGTCTCGCCCAGCCGCAGCGTGCCGCCGTCCGGCGCGAGCTCGCCCGCGATGAGGCGCAGCAGCGTCGTCTTGCCGGCGCCGTTGGGCCCGATGACGCCGGCGATGCCCGCCGGCGGCAGCGTGAACGACAGGTCGTCGATCACCACGCGCCGGCCCCAGGCCTTGCGCAGGCCGGCCGCCTCGACGACGACGTCGCCCAGCCGCGGGCCGGGCGGGATGGTGATCTCGGCCGACGCCATGCGCTGCGCCGGATCCTCGGCCAGCAGGCGCTCGTAGGCGCTCAGCCGCGCCTTGCCCTTCGCCTGCCGCGCGCGCGGCGCCATGCGGATCCACTCGAGCTCGCGCTCCAGCGTGCGCCGGCGGCGCGCCTCCTGGCGGGCCTCGACGGCCAGCCGGCGCTGCTTCTGCTCCAGCCAGGACGAGTAGTTGCCCTCCCACGGGATGCCCGCGCCGCGGTCGAGCTCGAGGATCCAGCCCGCCACGTTGTCGAGGAAGTAGCGATCGTGCGTGACCGCCACGACCGTGCCCGGGTACTGCGCCAGGAAGCGCTCCAGCCAGGCCACCGCCTGCGCGTCGAGGTGGTTCGTCGGCTCGTCGAGCAGCAGCAGGTCGGGGGCCTGCAGCAGCAGCCGGCACAGCGCCACGCGGCGCCGCTCGCCGCCCGAGAGCGTCGCCACCGGCGTCTTCCCGGGCGGCAGCCCGAGCGCGTCCATCGCCATCGCGACGCGCGCGTCGAGGTCCCACGCCCCCGCGGCGTCGATGGCGTCCTGCAGCCGCCCCTGCTCCTCCATCGCCGGCCCGTAGTCGGTCAGCCCCGACGAGAGCGACGCGGTCACGGCGTCGTACTGCTTGAGGAGGCCGCGGGCGTGGGCCACGCCCTCGTCGACGATGGCGGCCACCGTCCGCGCTTCGTCGAGCCGCGGCTCCTGCGGCAGGTGGCCCACGGTGATGCCGGGGGCCGGGAACGCCTCGCCCTCGAACTCGGCGATCTCGCCGGCCATGATCCGCAGCAGCGTCGACTTGCCGGCCCCGTTGAGGCCCAGGACGCCGATCTTGGCGCCGGGCAGGAACGACAGCCAGAGGTCGTGCAGCACGCGCCGGCCGCCCGGCAGGACCTTGCCGAGGCCCTTCAGCGTGTAGACGAAGCGCTGCTCCATGCGGCGGCCCGCGGCGGACGCTCAGCGCAGGGTGAAGTCGACCTCGGTGACGCCCCCCGCGGTCACCGTGATCGTCTGCGCGTCACCCTCGTAGCGCTCGTGCCAGATGGCCAGCTCGTACGTCCCGGGCGGAACGCCCGCGATCTCGAAGCGCCCGTCGGCGCCCGTCACCGCCGCCACGTCGTTGGTGACGTAGATCCAGCCGCGCATCCAGCCGTGCGAGTCGCACTCGATGCGCACGACGCCCGGCCGCCGCAGCGGGCGGTTGACGTTCAGCCCGGGAAACGGCAGCGCGATGTTGAACAGCGTGCGCTGCCGGTCGTCGTAGGCGTGCGTGGAGTGCAGCGTGTCGTCCTCGCTCGTGATGGCGAGCTGGCTGCGCGTGCGGGCCACCTGCACGCGCGGCACGAAGAAGCAGCCGGCGTTGTTGATCGACGGCGCGGGCGGGTCCGCGGTCCATTCCAGTCCCGGGACGAGCACCACCGCGTTGGCCACGCCGCCGGACGGGTCCACCAGCGTCGCCTGGTCCTCGATCTCGTTGCCGCAGACGGCCTGGTCGGTGTCCACCTCGACCATGACCGTCTCGGGCACGACCTCCACCGAGACGCGGCCCGCCAGCGTGCCGCCCTGCTGCTCCCCGCGCACCAGCGCCGTCAGTCCGGCCACGGCGAGACACCCCGCCATTGCCGCCACCAGTGGTCGTCTCATCGCGTGTCCCCTCCAGATGGGGCTGCGCCCCAAGCCCCTAGCCGGCCGGCACAACCGCCGGCAGGTCGGGCGTGAAGTCCTCGCCGGGGTTGATGAACCGGTTGCGCTCGAGCCGGTACTGCGTGTCGTGGAGCTGGCGGTAGCGGCCGCCGGCCGCCAGCAGCTCCGCGTGCGTGCCGCGCTCGACGATCTGGCCCGCCTCGAGGACCAGGATCTGGTCGGCGGTCTGGATGGTCGACAGGCGGTGCGCGATGACGAACGTCGTGCGCCCGGCGCGCAGCGCCTGCAGGCCGTCCTGAATCATCACCTCGCTCTCGCTGTCGAGGCTCGAGGTCGCCTCGTCGAGGATCAGGATCCGCGGATCGGCCAGGATGGCGCGCGCGATGGCCACCCGCTGCCGCTGGCCGCCCGACAGCTTCACGCCGCGCTCGCCCACCACCGTGTCGTAGCCGTCCGGAAACTGCTCGATGAACTCGTCGCAGTGCGCGATGCGGCTCACCTTGCGGATCTCCTCGGGCGTGGCCTCCGGCTTCGAGAAGCTGATGTTCGCCGCGATGGTGCCGTCGAACAGGAAGTTGTCCTGCAGCACGACGCCGACGAACGAGCGGTAGTCCCGGAGGCGGACCGACCCGATGTCGCGGCCGTCGACCAGCACGCGTCCCGACGTGGGCTGGTTGAACGCCAGCACCAGGCTGATCAGCGTGCTCTTGCCGGAGCCGCTCGAGCCGACCAGCGCGGTGGTGGTGCCCGGCGGGGCGCTCAGCGACACGTCGCGCAGCACCGGCACGCCCTTGTCGTACTCGAACCAGACGTGCTCGAGGCGCACCCCCCCGTCCATCGCGTCCACCGCCGCGCGCGCCGCGTCCTCCTCGTCCTCGGTCGGCGTGGCCTGAATCTCGCGGATGCGGTCGAGGCCGGCGAACGCCTCCGTGATCTGCGTCCCGATGGACGAGATCTGGACGATGGGCGCGATGACCAGGCCGGTGAAGATCAGGTACTGCACCAGCGCCCCGACCGTCCAGTAGCCGGCCATCAGCGCCTGCCCGCCGAGCACGATCATCAGCGCGCCGATGGTCCCCATCACCAGGGTGGCGACCGAGGAGACCGCGGAGACGCCGGTCACCGACTGCGCCACGTTGCGGAACAGGCGGTGCGCCCCGCGGGCGAAGACGATCTGCTCGCGCTTCTCGACCGTGTAGGCCTTGACCACGCGGATGCCGCCCAGCGTCTCGCCGAGCCGCCCCGTGACCTCGGCGTTGATCTTGCCGCGCGCGCGGAAGATCGGCCGCAGCCGGGAGAAGGTGAGCGACATGAAGGCGCCGAAGACGACCAGGATCACCAGCGTCACGCTCGTGAGCCGCCAGTTGAGGTAGAAGAGCCAGCCGAGCGCCAGCACGCTCGTGACCACGCCGCCGAAGAGGTGCACGAGCCCGGTCCCCACCAGGTTCCGGATGCCCTCGGCGTCGGTCATGATGCGCGAGATGAGCACGCCCGTCTGGGTCGCGTCGAAGTAGCGGATCGGCAGGCGCGTGACGTGCGCCATGACCTGCTTGCGCACCTCGGTGATGGCGCGCTGGGCGGCGACGCCCAGGAGCTGCGAGAGGCTGAACGACGTGGCGGCCTGCACGAACGTCGCGCCCACCGCCACGCCGGCCAGCAGCAGCAGCTCGTCGGCGCGGCCGCCCGGGATGACGTCGTCGATGACGTAGCGCGTCATCGCCGGCAGCACGAACCCCGCCCCGCGGCTCACCAGCATCAGCAGCAGCCCCAGGGCCAGGCGGTACCGGTAGCGCCAGACCAGCGCGCGCGCCTCCTGCCACGCGCCGGCCGTCAGCCGCCTCTTCGCTTCAGCCATCTGCCCCGCTACAAGCTTAACAGTCCGTGGTGAAACCCCGGTCGCGGGCCGGCCCCGCCCGACGCCGGTGCAGGACTCCGGCCCAGCGTCCGATAACCCGGGCGTTGCGGCCGGAAGAGCGCCGGCCGACGTCGCCCAATCGCGGCGGGCAAGGAGCGATGCGATGCGGACGCTGATGGTCACCGGGTTGCTGATGGCGGTGGCGGGCGCGCCCGGCGCGGCGCAGGGCCTCGGGCCGCAGCCCGACGCCGCGGCCCGGCACGTCACGGTCTCGGACGTGCGGCTGGAGCGGGCGCCCACCGGATCCTACTGGGTGCGGGGCACCGTCCGGAACAGCGGGTCGCGGGTGCTCGACGGGGTCTACCCGCGCGTCTGGGCCAGCTTCCACGGCCCCGACGGGTCGCTGCTGTTCGAGGATTACGACTACCTGGCCAGGGCCCTGCCGATCGGCCAGCGGCGCGGCTTCGAGATCCTGCTCCTCGCGCCGCACGTCGCGGACGGCTGGGAGTACTACCGGCTCGGGTTCACCGTCGAGGAGCGGCGCCCGGTGCGCTGCGCCGGCTGCGACGATCGGCGGCGCGAGCCGTAGCCCGTCCGCGCCGCCGCGGCGCAGGCGCGCGGCTCACGATGCGGCCTCGTCGTCGTCGGCGCCGCGCCGGAAGCCGAGCTCCCAGCGGCAGCGCGTCCGCAGCAGCGACCGCGCCATCCAGCGCTTGGGGTTCCAGCGGCCGGGCGCGACGTGGGTGGCGTAGTAGAGGAACGCGCTGTCGTGGAACGCCCGCACGGCGGACGGCGCCGCCGTCCGGCGCGGCCCGCCGGTAACGTGCTGCACCCGGGCCTCCGGCACGTAGCGCACCGTCCAGCCGGCGCCGCGCAGGCGGCAGCAGAGGTCCGCGTCCTCCCAGTACAGGAAGTAGCGCTCGTCGAACCCGCCCACCGCGCGCAGGGCGGCGCGCCGCGCCAGCATGCACGCGCCCGACACCCAGTCGACCTCGACCGCCAGGCCCGGCTTCTCGAGCTCCGCGTCGGAGAGCGCGCCCGGGGTCATCCCGGCGCGGGGAAACAGGCGCGCCAGCAGCGACGAGCGGCCGAAGGCGCTCAGCCCCGGGCGCGGGTCGCCGAACACGCGCGGCCCGGCGACCGCGCAGTCGTCGTGGTTCCCGAGCGCCTTCGCGAGCGTGTTCACGGTGCCCGGCTCGATCAGGCAGTGCGGGTTGACGATCAGGACGAGCGGCCCGCGCGTCTTCGACAGGCCCTGGTTCACGGCCGCGCCGAAGCCGCGGTTGCGCCGGTTGCGGATGAGGTGGCAGTTCGCGCCGCGCTTGGTCGCAAACCCGTCGCTGCCGTCGGACGACCGGTTGTCGACGACGGCGACCTCCCAGGCGCCGGGCATGTTGGCGAAGAGGGCGTCGAGGTTGGCCCGGAGCTGCGCGCCGCTGTTCCAGTTGACGACCACCACCGACACGTCCGGCTTCATCCCGCCGGCGAGTATGACATGTTTCGCACGCGTCCCCCGTCCTTGACAGCGCGGCGCGCGGGACGGCTACACTTGCGGGCCTTGCTCGGCCATCTGCTCGTCACGGGCGGCTGCGGGTTCATCGGCGCGAATCTCGTGCGGCGCGTCGCGGCGCGCGGTCTCGCCCGGACGATCCGCGTCGTCGACGACGAATCGCTCGGCTCGCGCGCCGCCATCGCCGGCGCCGGCGCCGAGTTCGTGCCGGGCGACATCCGCGACGCCGACCTGCTGCGCCGGGCGCTGCGCGGCGTCGACGCCGTGGTGCACCTCGCCGCCGACACCCGCGTCATCGACTCCATCGCGGACCCCGCCCGCAACTTCGACGTCAACGTCGTCGGCACGTTCCGCCTCCTCGGGCTGATGCGCGAGGCGGGCGTGCCGCGCCTCGTGAACGCCTCCACCGGCGGCGCCATCCTCGGCGAGGCGCCGCCGCCGGTCCACGAGGACATGCCGCCCCGGCCGGCCTCGCCCTACGGGGCGGCCAAGGCCGCCGCCGAGGCGTACTGCTCCGCGTTCGCGCAGAGCTACGGCCTGCACGCCGTCTCCCTGCGCTTCTCGAACGTCTACGGCCCGCTCTCGTTCCACAAGGGCAGCGTGGTGGCCGCGTTCATGCGCCGCATCCTCGACGACGCGCCGCTGGTCGTCTACGGCGACGGCAGCCAGACGCGCGACTACGTCTTCGTCGAGGACCTGTGCGACGGCATCGTCGCGGCAATGACGGCCGGCGCCTCGGGCACGTTCCAGCTCGGCAGCGGCAGCGGCACCACCCTGACCGCGCTCATCGAGCGCATCGCCGCGGTGACGGGCCCCGCGCACCGGCCGCGCGTGCGCCACGAGCCGTTCCGCGCGGGCGAGATCCGCCACACCTGGACCGACGTGACGAAGGCGCGCGAGCAGCTCGGCTGGACGCCGCGCACCCCGCTGCCCGACGGCCTGGCCCGCACCTGGGCCTGGTTCCGCGCGCAGCCGCGGCGTCCGGACGCCCCGGCCCTGCGGTAGACTTGCCGCGAATGGTCCGCGCCGCCGTCCCGCGCGGACCGGGAAGGACCGCCGCCATGCCCCGCAGGCCGCCGCCGCTGCCCGCCGTCGCCCTGGCCGCCGCCGTGCTCCTCGCGGGCGCGCCGCGCGCCGCGGCGCAGGACGCCGCCGGGCTCCGCCTCCGCTTCCCGGCGCGCTGCGACATCGGGGGCGACTGCTGGTACCGGCAGTACATGGACCTGGACGCGGGGCCCGCCTACCGCGACCACCGCTGCGGCGTCCGCGCCTCCGAGGGCCACGCGGGCACGGACATCGCGCCGACCGATCCCGGCGGGGCGCCGATCGACGTGCTGGCGGCCGCCGCGGGCACGGTGGTCGGCGCGCGCGACGGCATGGACGACAGCCCGCTGCAGGACGGCGACGACAGCCGGCGCGGCCGCGAGTGCGGCAACGGGGTGCGGGTCGACCACGGCGGCGGCTGGACGTCGCAGTACTGCCACCTGCGCCGCGGCAGCGTCAAGGTCGGCCGCGGCGACGCGGTCGCGGCGGGCGACGTGCTGGGCGCCATCGGCAGCTCCGGCGAGTCGGACACGCCGCACGTGCACTTCCAGGTCGAGCGCGACGGCGAGCCCGTCGACCCGTTCAGCGGCGCGCAGGCCGCCCGCCGGCCGCCGTGCGACGCCTCGGGCTCGCGGGCCGGCGCGCTGTGGCGGACGCCCGCCGCGCAGCGGTTCACCGCCTACCGGCCCACGGTCGTCTTCCGCGCCGGCCTGACCACCGGCCCGCCGGACCGCACCCGGGCCCGCCACGAGGGGTATCCCGCGGCAGCCGACGCGACGGCGCCCGCGCTGGTGGGCTACGTCATCCTGCTCGGCGCAGCCGCGGGCACGACCATCGACACCTTCATCAACGCGCCGGGCGGCGAGCGCATCTTCGAGCGCCGCGCCGTCGTCGAGCGCGACTTCGCCGAGTACTTCAACTTCGCGGGCAGGCGCCCGCCGGAGGACGGCTGGTCTCGGGGCGCCTACCGGGCCCGCTTCGTGGTCTCCGGCCCGGACGGCGACGTGCGCGCCGAGGCGACCGCGCGGCTCGAGCTGGAGTAGCGCCCCTGCCCGCCGCCGCCGCGCCCGCACGGGAACCCGCCGCCCGGCCGGCTTCCCACCGGCCCGCGCTCGGCTTCATGATCGTCGGCGCCCAGAAGTGCGGCACCACGGCGCTGGCCCACTTCCTCGCGCAGCACCCCGCCATCGCCATGGCGGCGCCCAAGGAGGCGCACCTGTTCGACGCGCCGGACTACTCGCCGGCCTGGACGGCCGCCGCGATCGACGCCCGCTACGCCCCGTTCTTCGCGCACGCCCGCGCCGAGCCCCTGCGCGGCGAGGCCACGCCCATCTACCTGTTCCTGCCCGCCATCGCCCGCGAGCTCCGGCGCTACAACCCCGACCTGAAGCTCATCGTCCTCGTGCGCGACCCGGTCGAGCGGGCCATCTCGCACTACTACATGGAGCGCAACCGCGGCCGCGAGCGGCGGCCGCTGTGGCTGGCGCTGCTGGGCGAGCCGTTCAGGCTGCGGCGGCGCGACCCGGCGCGGCGCGACGCGGCCCTGCGCCGGCACTCGTACCGGCGGCGCGGCCTCTACAGCCTGCAGCTCCGCAACCTCTACCGCTGCTTCGATCCGCGGCGGGTGCTCGTCGTGCGCGCGGAGGACCTGCGGCGGCGCCACGACGCGGTCCTGCGGCGCGTCTTCGCCTTCCTCGGCGTGGACGCCGACGTGCGGATAGCCCCCGCGATCGTCTACGCGACCGACCGCGGCGGCCGCCGGCACCGCCTCGCGTCCTGGCTGCTGCGCCTCTCCTACCTGGCCGAGCGCCGCCGCTGGCGTGCCCTGCATGTTAATATGTGACACTCTGACACTGGCGACGGCATGGCGGCAATGCACGCTTCCAGGAGGTCCACCGGGTCAGTCGAGACGCTTGGACAATGAAGATCGTCGTGCTCGGTGGGGACGGTTTCTGCGGTTGGCCCACTGCCCTGCACCTCTCGGATCTGGCCCATGACGTGCTCATCGCCGACAACCTGTCGCGCCGCCGGATCGACGACGAGCTGGGCGCGTCGAGCCTCACGCCCATTCGCCCCATCGAGGAGCGCCTGGAGGCTTGGCAGTCGGTGTCCGGCCGCACCCTCCGCTTCGTCGAGGCAGACGCCTGCCGCTTCGACGTCCTGGTCGATCTGCTGCGCGCCGAGCGGCCGGACGCCGTGGTGCACTTCGCCGAGCAGCGCGCCGCGCCGTACTCGATGAAGTCGCCGGCGCACAAGAACTACACCGTCCAGAACAACGTCACGGCCACGCACAACCTGCTGAACGCCATCGTCGAGACGGGCGGCGAGACGCACCTCGTCCACCTCGGCACGATGGGCGTCTACGGCTACGGCCACGACGAGCCGGTGGTGCTGCCGGACGGCTACCTCGATGTCCGCTTCGACACGGCCGACGGACGCGAGGCGACCGACAGCATCGTCTACCCGCCCAGCCCCGGCTCGGTCTACCACATGACCAAGGTGCTGGACGCCCACATGTTCCAGTACTACGCCAGGAACGATCGCCTGCGGATCACCGACCTGCACCAGGGCATCGTCTGGGGCACGCAGACCGCGCAGACGCGCCGCGACGAGCGGCTGATCAACCGTTTCGACTACGACGGCGACTACGGCACGGTGCTCAACCGCTTCCTGATGCAGGCGGCGGTCGGCTACCCGCTGACCGTGCACGGCACCGGCGGCCAGACGCGCGCCTTCATCCACATGCAGGATACGTGCCGCTGCATCGAGCGGGCCGTGGCCAGCGCGCCCGCGCGCGGGGCGCGGCCGCGCATCATGAACCAGATGGCCGAGGCCCACCGCCTGCGCGACCTGGCCGTGCTGGTCCAGCGCATGACGGGCTGCGAGATCGCCTACCTGCCGAACCCGCGCAACGAGCGGGCCGAGAACGACCTGCTGGCCAGCAACGACGCGCTGCGCGCGCTCGGCTGGGAGCCGATCAGCCTCGGGGAGGGCCTGATGGCGGAGGTCTCGGACATCGCCCGCAAGTACGCGCACCGCTGCGACCGCACGAAGATCCCGTGCACGTCCTACTGGACGCGGGAGCGGGCCGAGGCGGCCGCGCCCGTCGCCGCAACCGAATGAGCGGCGGCAGCCGCATGAGTCAGGCCGACGGCGCCGGCGCGGCGTTCCCGGCGCTCGACACCGACTTCGACGACCCGGCGGGCGCGGCGCCCGGGCCGCCGAAGCGCGTCTGCATCGCGACGCCCGACATCCTCGGCCCGATCAGGAACGGCGGCATCGGCACCGCCTACCACCACGTCGCGCGCAAGCTGGCGGCCTGGGGCCACGAGGTGGTCATCGCCTACGTCAACGCCAACGCCGCCGACGCGGAGCCGATGGCCGCGGCCCGCGACTTCTACGCCGGCTTCGGCGTCGGCTTCGAACCCATCGTCCCCTGCCCCGGCGGCGGCGACAGCGCGCTCAGGCACGCGCCGGCCCCCACCTGGGCCCTGCTCGACTGGCTGCGCGCCCGCGAGTGGCCGTTCGACCTCGTGCACGTCTCCGAGTGGCGGGGCCTCGGTTACGGCCCCCTGCTGGCCAAGTCGCTCGGCCTCGACTTCGGGACGACGCACTTCGTCGTCAAGGGCTCGTCGCCCACCCTCTGGTCGCTGGAAGGCAACCGCCAGCTCGTCTCGACCGAGGCCGAGCTGGGCTGGGTGTTCATGGAGCGCCGCAGCGTCGAGCTGGCCGACACGGTCATCTGCGGCAGCGCCCACCTGCTGGGCTGGATGCGCGCCGCCGGCTACGACCTGCCCGCCCGCGCGTTCGTCTGGCCCAACGTCTTCCCGGCGCCCGACCCGGACCCGGCCGCCGCGGCCGCCCGCGCGGCGCGCGACGGGGCGCCGCTCCGCGAGGTGGTCTTCTTCGGCCGGCTGGAGCCGCGCAAGGGGCTGGTGCTGTTCGCCGACGCCGTCTCGCGGCTGGCGCGCCAGGGGCGGGCCCCGGCGCGCGTCACGTTCCTCGGCAAGCCGGTCGACAGCTTCGACGCGCCGGCGTTCATCGAGCGCGCCGCGCGCGGCTGGCCCGGCGAGGTGCAGACGCTCACCGACCGCGGGGCCGCCGAGGCGGTCGCCTACCTCGCGGCCGAGCCCGGCCGGCTCGCCGTCATCCCCTCGCTGCTCGAGAACGCCTCGATCGCCGTCACCGAGTGCCTGCAGGCCGGCATTCCGTTCGTCGCGGCCGCCACCGGCGGCACGCCCGAGCTGATCGACCCCGCCGACCACGCCCGCGCCCTGGTCCCACCCGACCACGCGGCCCTCGGCGACCGGCTCGCCGCGCTGGCCGCCGCGCCGTTGCGCGCCGTCCGCCCGCGCCGCGACTTCGCCGCCGCCCTCGACGTCTGGCAGCGCTGGCACGCCCAGACCGGCCCGTTCGCCGCCGCCGCCGCGCGCTTCGCGGCCCGCGCGCACGACGCCGCGGCCGGGACGCCGCGCGTCACCGTCTGCCTCGTCCACCACGAGCGCCCGGCGCTGCTGCGCATGGCCGCCGACAGCGTGCTCGCCCAGGACTACCCCAATCTCCACGCCGTCCTGGTCGACGACGGCAGCGAGAGCCCCGCGGCGCGCGCCGCGCTCGACGCCCTCGAGGCCGACTTCGCCGCCCGCGGCTGGCGCGTCGTGCGCCAGGAGAACCGCTACCTGGGCGCCGCCCGCAACGCCGCCGCGACGGCGGCCGAGGGCGAGTGGCTGCTGTTCCTCGACGACGACAACGTCCTGTTCCCGGACGCCGTCTCGCGCCTGGTGCGCGCCGCCTGCTTCTCCGGGGCCGACTGCGTGCCGGCCGCCAGCATCCGCTTCACCGGCGACGGCGACCCGCGCACCGACGCCGCGTCGCACGAAGCGACCATCCGCTTCCTGGGCGCCGCGCGAGCCTGGAACCGCATCCGCAACGTCGCGGGCGACGCCTGCGCCCTCATCCGCCGCGACGCCTTCGAGGCAGCCGGCGGCTTCACCGACATCTACGGGCTCGGGCTCGAGGACCTCGAGCTGTTCAACCGCCTGATGGTTGCCGGCCGGCGCATCGAGCCGCTGCCGGATCCGGTGTACTACTATCGCAAGCACGCCGCGGCGAGCATGATCGACATGATGGCGGACGGCTACCGGGCGGAGGCCTGCCGCGCCCGCGCGCTGGGACCGCACCTGGAAGGGCTGCCGGCCGACGAGCGGGCGTACGGCGCCTACACCTGCGCCACGACCCGCGCGCTCGGGGCCACCCGGCGGGAGCTGGCCGATCGCGGGCGGCGGCTCGCCGCCCGCTGGCACGATCTGGAGGCCGCCCGGCGGACCTTGGCCGAGCGGAAGCGGCTCCTCGAGACGACCCGGCAGCAGCGCGACGCCGCCCGGAAACAGCTCGACACCACTCAGCGACAGCGCGACGCCGCCCGGCAGACCGTCGCCGGACAGGCGGCGCGGATCGCGGAGCTGGCGGCCGACCTCGACGTTGCGCGGCGCGGGCACCTGCTGGCGCTGGCGCGGCGCGGGCGGCGGCTCGGGTTCGAGGCGCTGGAGGCCGTCGTCCGGCCCACCCCGGAGTGGCTCGCCGCAGCGCGCGGGCGCGGCGCCGGGCCGGCCCTGGAGCTGCGCCGCAACGGGCGGGCGCTGGCGCGCGCGGCCGTCCCCGCCGCGGACGAGGACACCCTGCGCATGCCGGTCCCGGCGTCCCGGCGCGGCGCCGCCGGGGCGCTCTACAGCGTCCACGACGCCGCCACCGGCGTCGGGCTGGCCGCGCTCACCGCGCCCGCGGTCTGGCGCGCCCGCCGCGTGCGGGGCGCGGTCGAGAGCCGACCGCGGCCGGAGATCCGGGGCTGGCTGCTCGACACGACTCGCCCAGAGCGGCGTCGGCGCGTCGCCATCGAGCTCGACGGCCGGCTCCGCGACGTGGTCGTCGCCGAGGAGCCGCGCGGCGACATCGCGCGCTGGCTGGGCACCGACGGGCGGCACGGATTCCGCTGGCGCGTCCCCGCGCCCGAGGCCGAGGGGGCGCGGGTGGACGTCTTCGACGCCGACACCGGCCGGCCGCTGCGCGGCTCGCCCGTGCGCGTCGAGGGCGGGCAGGCCACGGCGGCCGGAACGGACGAGGCATGAGCGACGCGCCTGGCGCGACGGACGCCGGCCGGGGCGGGCGCGCCTGGCCGACCCTGGACACGGACTTCGCGGGCGCGCCCGGCGCGCCGCCCGCGCGGCCCAAGCGCGTCTGCATCGCGACGCCGGACATCCTCGGCCCCATCAAGAACGGCGGCATCGGTACCGCCTATCACCATCTGGCGCGCCAGCTCGCGGCCTGGGGCCACCAGGTCACCATCGCCTACGTCAACTACAACGCGGCCGACGCCGCGCAGATGGCCGCGGCCCGCGCCCTCTACGCCCGCTACGGCGTCGCCTTCGAGCCGGTCGTGCCCCGCCCGGCCGCCGACACCCCGCTGGCACGCGTTCCCGCGCCCGGCTGGACCCTGCTCGACTGGCTGCGCGCCCGCGAGCGAACCTTCGACATCGTCCACGTCCCCGACTGGCACGGGCTGGGCTACGGCGCCCTGCTCGCCAAGTCGCTCGGCCTGGCGTTCGGCGACACGCACTTCGTCGTCATCGGCCACTCGCCCTCGCTGTGGGCCACCGAGGGCAGCCGCCAGCTCGTCCACACCGAGGCCGAGCTCGGCTGGGTCTTCCTGGAGCGGCGCAGCGTCGAGCTGGCCGACACGTTCATCTCCGTCAGCGCGCACCTCATCGAGTGGATGCGCGACGCCGGCTACGCCCTGCCGGCGCGGTCGTTCGTCTGGCCCAACGCGTTCCCCCCGCCCGACCCGGCGCCGGCCGCCGCCGCCGCCCGCGCCGCGCGCGACGGCGCGCCGCTCGAGGAGGTGGTCTTCTTCGGGCGGCTCGAGCCGCGCAAGGGCCTGCTGCTGTTCGTCGACGCCGTCGACCGCCTCGCGCGCCGGGGCCAGGCGCCGCCGCGGGTCACGTTTCTCGGCGGCCGCTCGCCGCGCATCGACGGCCCCGGGCTCATCCGCCGCGCCGCGCGGCAGTGGCCGGTCGAGGTGCGCACGATCACCGACGCCGGCGCCGACGAGGCGGTCGCCTACCTGGCCCGGCCCGGCCGGCTCGCCGTCATCCCCTCGCTGCAGGAGAACTGCTC
>CAZMWA010000127.1:0-2527 GCA_964569405.1 uncultured Vicinamibacteraceae bacterium
TTCACGTACGTGTGCCTCGCGGTGAGCAGGTCGAAGACGCTGCGGTCCTCGCGCAGGATGCTCCCGACGAACAGCTCGGTCTCGCGCAGAAACGCCCGCCGCAGGTTCTCGTCGAACGCCGGGAACCGGTCCTCGTTGGGCACGGCGAACGCGAGGTTCCGCGTGCCGAGCCATTGCGCGGCGAAGCTGTCGACCAGGGCGCTCGCGCGCGGGTCGGCCAGCATCCGCCGCACCTCCCGCGCCAGCACCGCCGCATCGCCCAGCCGCCCCGCGGACGCCAGGGTCAGCAGCGGCTCGTCTGGCAGGCTGCTCCACAGGAAGAACGACAGCCGCGACGCCAGCTCCAGGTCGGCCAGCGGGTACGGCGCGCCGGGCGCGACGCCGGCGGGATCCTGCTCGACCCGGAACAGGAAATAGGGACTGACGAGAATCCGCTGCAGGGCAAGCTCGATGCCGGCCTCGAACCCGCCCGCGGCCCGTCCCGACTCGTAGAAGCCGAGCAGCGTCCGCAGATCGGCCGCGGTGACGGGCCGGCGGAACGCCCGGCGCGCCAGCGCCGCGACGATCTCCCGCGCGCAGCGCCGCTCGCGCGCCGCCGAGTCGCCGGGCGCCGGCCGGCAGGTGAAGATGCGGCGCCGGCTCGGCGTCCGGCCCGGTCCGGTCACGTGGTAGGGGCCGCGAATCTCCAGTCCGCCGATGCCCGCGAGCCCGAGCTTCGCGTGGTAGTAGTCCCACGACCTCGGCTGGACGGGCTTCTCGGGCGGTCCCTCGATCGCGCTCGACGGGCTCGGGAACGTCACCCCGACCACGTGCGGCCCGGCGCTGACCGCGACCCGCAGCTCGAGCTCGTCGTCCGCGTGGGTCAGGTAGTTCGCCAGCGCCGTGTAGGTGGCCTCGAGCCCTTCGGCGCCCCGCTCCATCTCCTCGCCGCCGACCGCGAACGACTCGACCCGCTGCCCGTCGATGAGCACGTCGATGCGGTAGCTGTGGAGCAGGCCCCGGATCTCGTCGATGCGGTTGCGCTGCATGCGGACCTTGAGCAGGTACTCGCCGTCCATCGGGAAGTAGTGCCGGATGGCGACGCCGCCGCGCGTGCCCAGCGGCAGCTCGGCGTCCGTGCGCCCGTCCTGCGCGAGCGTGCGCGGCACGCGGTACAGCACGGCGCGCTCCGCCGGGTCGCCGACGGCGAGCCGGCTGACCTTGCGCGCCGCCGACAGGTAGCGTTCCAGCAGCAGCGGCGAGACCGTCAGCACGTCCGCGATGTTGTCGAAGCCGCCGCCCGAGTCGTCGGCGGGCAGCAGCGCCGCGACGTCCACCTCGAGATCGAGGAGGTCGCGCACGGCGTTGCCGTACTCGGTGCGGTTGAGCCGGTGGACCGCGGGCCGGCCGGGGTCGGGGTGCTCGCGGGCGAAACCGTCCAGCGCCGCGGTGAGCTGCGCGACGAACGGGGCTGTCTCACCCGGCGTGGGACGCGGCCGGCCGGCGGGCGGCATGTCGCCGCTGCGGAGCTTCCCGAGGACCTTCTCCCACCGCTCGGGGTCGCGCTCGACGGCGCCGATCTCCAGCCCCTGCAACGTCAGGCCGGCCGTTCGCAGCCGGTCGTTGTGGCAGGCTTCGCAGTAGCGCTCCAGCAGGCCGCGGCCGGCGGCGGCGGGCCGCTCTCCCTGCCCGGGATGCGGCGCGGCGTCGGCCCGGGCGGCGGCGAGGCACACGAGTGCCGCGAGCAGCGCGACGAGCCGTGCGCCGAAGAACGTCGTCACCGGCATGCATTACGGATCTCAAATCAAAACCGCGCAAGTTGCAAGCGGCACGCGATACGCGGATGCGGGCGGCGCGCACGGCGGACGACCTGCGGCTCGTCAACGCCGCCAAGCGCAACGATCCGGCCGCCGTGCGCCTCCTGCTCGCCGAGGGGCTGGACATCGACGTGCGCCATCCCGACGGGGCCACGGCGCTGTTGTGGACGACCCATTACGACGACGCGGGGACCGCCGCGCTGGTGATCGCTGCCGGCGCCGACGTCGACGCGGCCAACGACTACGGCGAGTCGCCGCTCACGCAGGCCAGCCGGAACGGGAACGCGACGCTCGTCGGGGCGCTGCTCGTGGCGGGCGCCGATCCGCACGCCGTCAAGCCGACTGGCGACACGCTGCTGATGACTACCCCACGCGCCGGCAGCGGTGCCGTCGTCGACCTGCTGCTCGCCGCTGCGTGGCGGTCGACGCCTGGCCCTCGAACCCGGCCGCGTCGTGCTCCGCCGGCCGTGCTGCCGCACCCCGCTGGCGCATTGCGTCTATTCTCCAGCGTACGCCCCGCGCGACCGGCGCGCCTCGACCCTCCGGCAAGGCCTGCGTCTGCACCCTGTCGGCGACAACCGGGTAGTAGAATCGTCTTTGGTTACCGGGTCTGGGCGGAGGTGTCAATTTTTTGACTTGTACAAATTTACGAATTGTGACATAACGATGGCGTGACGAGCGTCGACCGGAAAACGCCTGAGATTGGGGAACTGCACAGCGACCTCGAACGG
>CAZMWA010000128.1:0-9076 GCA_964569405.1 uncultured Vicinamibacteraceae bacterium
CGGGGGTTCGGGGCAAAGCCCCGTCTGAAATACGATGATGCGAAAGTGCCAGCGCCGTCCGCCGTGCCGCCTGCCCCGCCGCCGCGCCGCGTCCTCCACCCGTTGGTCGCCGTCGCGATCTGCCTGGCGGCGGCGCTCGCGCCGCGCGCGGCGGAGGCCCAGGCCCCGGGGGCCGAGGCCCTCACGGGCCGGCGCGTCAGCGCGCCGCGGCTCGCCGAGGCGCCGGTCATCGACGGCCGGCTCGACGACGCGGTGTGGCGCGACGCGGCCCACATCACGGAGCTCTTCCAGCGACGCCCCTACGACGGCCTGCCCGCCACCGAGGCCACCGACATCTTCCTGGCGTACGACAGCACCAACCTGTACCTCGGCTTCCACGCCCACTATGCCGACCCGCGCATGCTGCGCGCGAACCGCCGCGACCGCGACGAGACGTTCGAGGACGACCTCTTCCTGGTCTACTTCGACCCGTTCCTCGACCAGCAGCGGGCGTACGTCTTCACCGTGAACGGCTACGGCGTGCAGGGCGACGCCATCCTCAACACGCGCGGCTTCGGCCGCGGCCGCGAGGGGGTGCCGCGCGGCGACACGTCGTGGGACGTGCTGTTCGACACGGCCGCCGAACTCGTCGCCGACGGCTTCACCGCGGAGATGGCCATCCCCTTCAAGAGCTTCCGCTACCCGGCGCGCGCCGCCGACGTGCCGCACCAGTGGGGACTGCAGATCGCGCGCATCATCGGCGGCAAGGACGAGGTCGTCCTCTGGTCGCCCATCTCGCGCGACGTCGCCGGCTTCATGCCGCAGATGGGCGTCCTCGAGGGCCTGACCGACCTGTCGCGCAGCCGCAACATCGAGATCCTGCCCACGTTCACCGCCATCCGCTTCGGCGCCCTCGACCGCACGACGGGGACCTTCGCCGACAAGGACCCGCAGCCCGAGGGCGGCGTCAACTTCAAGTACGGCGTGACGTCGAACCTCACGGCGGACCTCACGCTGAACCCCGACTTCTCGCAGATCGAGTCGGACCTGCCGCAGATCGAGGTCAACCAGCGCTTCGCCCTCTTCTATCCCGAGCTGCGCCCCTTCTTCATCGAGGGCGCGGAGATCTTCGACATCGAGGGGCCGATCACGGCCGTCCACACGCGGCGCATCGTCGACCCGCTGTTCGGCGCGAAGCTCACCGGCAAGGTCGGGCGGACGACGGTCGGCGTGATGTACGCGGACGACGAGGCGTCCGGCAACGTGGACGACCCCGCCAATCCCGCGCTCGGACACGCGGCGCAGACGTTCGTGGGACGCGTCCGCTACGACCTCTACACGGAGTCGCACATCGGCGCCATCGTCACCGACCGCGAGCTGCTCGACAGCCACAGCCGGCTCGCGGGCCTCGACTCGAACTTCCGCCTGAACAACAACTACTCGTTCGGCGTGCGGGCCATGGGAACCCAGCACCGCGACCTCGACGGCGAGGAGCGGACGGGGCACCTGCTCGACGCCGAGTTCCGGCGGCGCGGCCGCCACCTGCGGTACTCCCTGAACGCCTACGAGCTGTCGCCCGACTTCCGCACCGACGCCGGCTTCGTCCGGCGCACCGACCAGCGCGTCCTGTCCGGCATCGGCTCGTACGTCTGGTGGCCCGAGAAGTGGCTGCTGCGGTGGGGGCCCGAGTTCAACTACCTGCGCAACTACGACTTCCGCGGCGTCCTGCAGGACGAGGCCGGCGGCGCCGGCCTGAACTTCGCCTTCGTCAGGAACAGCTTCGTCGCCACCAACCTCGACCGCGAGCTGGAGCGCTACCAGGGCATCGACTTCGTCAAGACCCGCTTCCGCGTCTTCGCCCGCACGGACGCCAGCCGGCGCTTCGGCCTGACCTTCGAGTACCGCCGCGGCGACCAGGTCTTCTTCGACCCGGAGAACCCGTACCTCGGCCACGAGAACGGCATCTCGGCCACCGTCAACCTGCGGCCGATTTCGCGGCTGCAGTCGGCCATCAACATCGACACGAACCGCTTCATCGACCCGCGCCGCGGGAACGCCGAGGTGTTCTCCGTCCGGATCCTCCGCGCCCTGACCACCTGGCAGTTCACCAACCGCCTGCTGGTGCGCAACATCAGCGAGTACAACACGTTCGACCGGACGTTCGACCTCAACGTCCTGTTCACCTACCGCGTCAACGCCGGCACCGTCTTCTACGCCGGCTACGACGACCACTACCAGCAGGCCGACCGCATCGACTGGAACGTCGACCGCGACGAGCTCGCCGCCAGCCGCTTCTACACCGCCGACCGCCGCCGCACGAACCGCGCGATCTTCCTGAAGTTCCAGTACCTGTTCAGGTACTGAGCCGCGCATGGAGAATCAGCCGGCGGCATCCTGCGGGCACCTCGGGAGGCGACGGAACGACACAGTCTGAGGGACTGAGGCGTTCAGACGGTTTCCCGCCGGCCGCTGATCGCTTCGCGCAGCCCGTCGAGCAGCCCTTCGAGGCGTGCCAGGCGCTCGCGCAGGTCAGCCATCTCGTTGCCGACACGCTCGAAGCGGCCGGCGACCCAGAGCGCGGTCGCCAGTTGGCCGCCGCCCAGTGATACGCCGATGGTCAGGATCGCGATGAGCTCAGGACTCATGGGAGTGGCACCTTTCCGATTCTACGATGGTCCGCCGACGTTTCAACCTGTCGTGCTGCCGCTCCTCCCATGCAAGCGCGGGGCCATCGCGGCGCCGTGGTACATTGGGCGCTGGACGTGGAAACCAGGAGGGCTCGATGACCCATGGACATTCTCGCGAGGCATCGCGAGGATGGCGGGGCGGGCGGACCGCGCCCCGTCCGCCGTTCGATGCGCTGACGCGGGCAGCGCGTTCGACGGGCGGCCTCGAGCTGCTCATCGTGTTCGGCTCGCGCGCGCGCGGCGATGCGCGGCCTGATGGCGACTGGGATATCGGGTACCTGGCAAACGAGGCGGCCGATATCCCGGGATTGCTGGCCGCGCTGGTCGAGACGCTCGACGACGACCACGTCGATCTGGTGGACCTGGGGTCCGCCGGCGGGTTGCTGCGCTATCGGGCCGCGCGGGAGGGCTGGCTGGTGTACGAGGCCGTTGCCGGCCTGTTCGATCGGTATCGGCTCGATGCCGCGAGCTTCTGGTCCGACTACGCGCCGCTCTTCGAGCGCGGATACGATGACGTGCTGGAGTCCCTGCCGCGTTGAGCGTTCTCGATCGCGCCCTGCTCGCCGAGCGCACGATGGTCGTCCAGCGTCATCTGGCGCGGGTGGCGGGCCGGCTGCCCGCGTCGACAGCCGGGTTCCAACCAGCCAGCGACGCCTCTGACGCCGTCGTGCTCCACCTCTGGCAGGCAACGCAAATCGTCATCGACGTCGCCATGAGTGCCTGTCTCGCGTTGCGGCTCGGCACCCCCGGCAGCTACGCCGACGCATTCCGACGGCTCCAGCACGCGGAGGTCATCGAGTCCTCCCTCGCCGACCGCCTCGTGCGCGCGGCGGGGTTCCGCAACGTGGTGGCGCATGCCTACGAATCGCTGGACATGAAACGCGTTCACTAGGCCGCCGCCAGCGGTCCGGTCGATCTCCTGCGGTTCCTGAGCCGCTTGGCAGACCGTATCCCGTGAGCAACTTCGCGAATGCGGAGACCAATGATGACTGCCATCGTTCAACCGACCGTCCTTCTCCTCCTCCTGCTGCTGTCGATTGGCTCCAACCTGTACGCTCAGGACATGCTCGACCCGGTGGTGAGCGGGCCGACTACGGGCGGCACCCACTCCGGACCGTTCGGCTCGGCCGGCGCGAGCCTCCCGGCCGGCTACGTGGAGGAGGAGCGCTTCCTCTCGGGCACGGCGCGCTCGTACGCGCCGGTCGGCGACTGGCTGCGCGACGGGCGCTGGGAGGCGCGGCCCGCCGGCGAGGCGGAGTACGCCGTGCGGCTGCTCGTGCGCCGGCCCGTCGACCCGGCGGAATTCAACGGGGTCGTGGTCGTCGAGTGGCTCAACGTCTCGGCGATGGCCGAGGGCGACGCCGACTACCAGCACCTGCGCGAGGAGCTGCTGCGCGGCGGCTACGTCTGGGTGGGCGTCGGCGCGCAGTCGGTCGGCGTCAACGCGCCGCGGACCGGGCTGAAGGCGTGGGACCCGGTGCGCTACGGACCCCTGGCGCATCCGGGCGACCCGTTCTCGTTCGACATCTTCTCGCAGGCCATCCGGGCGCTGCGGCGCCCGGCCGGGGTCGATCCGCTCCCCGGCTTCGAGATCGGCCACGTGCTCGCCGCCGGCCGCTCGCAGTCGGCCATGCGGCTCATCACCTACATCAACGCCGTGCACGCCCGCGAGCGCCTCGTGGACGGCTACCTCGTCCACAGTCGGGGCGCGGCGCCGGCCGGCCTGCGCGCCGACCGTCTGACCGGCGCGGCCGACTCGCTGCCCGCCGGCGCCCACATCCGCGCCGACATCGACGTGCCGGTGCTCGACGTGCAGGCCGAGGGCGACATGGTGACGCTGCGCTCGCACCTGGCGCGGCAGGACCCGCACGACCATCTGCGCCACTGGGAGATCGCCGGGGCCGCACACGCCGAGGTGCCGGTGTGGGTGGTCAGCGAGGCCGCGCCGCCGTCGGACGGCCCGGGCGGCTTCGCGCCCGGCGGCTGCGCCGCGCCCGTCAACGCCGCCCCGCACCACGCCGTGGTCAAGGCGGCGCTGCGCGCCCTCGTGCGCTGGGTGCGCGACGGCGTCGCGCCGCCGCAGTCGCCGCGCATCGAGCTGGGCGACCCGGCCGCCGACGACCCGGTGGTGCGCGACCGGTTCGGCAACGCGCGCGGGGGCATCCGCCTGCCGCAGGTCGAGGCGCCCACCGCCACCCTGGACGGCCGGGCCAACGCCGCCGCGGCCGGCGGCAGCGCGGGCGGCGTCCGCAACTTCTGCTTCCTGTTCGGGCACACGGTGCCGTTCGACCGCGAGACGCTCGCGGCGCTCTATCCGACCCACGCGCAGTTCGTGAGCCGCTTCAACGCCGCGGTCGACCGGCTCGAGCAGGCGGGCTATCTGCTGGCGCCCGAGGCCGACGCCGCGCGGCAGGCCGCGCAGGCGTCGCCCATCGGACACTGAACGTCACGGCCGCCGCGACGCCTCCCAGCGCGCCAGCTCCTCGTGGAGCGCCGCGTACTGCGGCAGGCGCACGGCGCGTTCGTCCTCGCGGGCCTGGACGGCATACGCCTCGTCCGCCCGGGCGGCGCTGAGACTGTTCGGCATGCCGTAGTTCGCCTCGTGGCACCCGGGCTCGAGGAGCAGATAGCTGTCGTCCTCCCTCCCGAGGGGTCGCAGGACGGTGAAAGGCCGGACGTAGGTCAGCGGATCGTCGACGGTGTACTGGTACTCGATCCGCTCCTCGGATACGCGGGTGTAACGCTCGACGTAGCGCAGGCCCGCGCCGGAGCCCGGATAGTAGTGGACGTGCTCCGTGAGCCCGCCATGGATCGGCAGGACGTCGCCGCCGTCCTGCTTGCCCAGGATGTTGGTGCTCTCGATCACGAGCGTGTCGCCCTCCCAGCGGCCGCGCGAAACGCCCAGCCACTGGCGCAGGTGCGGCGGCAGGGGCGGCCGGCCGTCGAGCGGGACGACGTACACGTCGTTCTGGTTCAGCGTGTTGACCCGAATCACGACGTACCCGGGGGCCTGCAGGATGAGCTTGCTCCCGCCGAGGCGGCTGCGTGCCGAGCTGAGACAGCGCTCCCCCAGGTTGGCGTCGAACCAGTCGTCGCGCTGGCCGCGTCCGCGCGCCTCCGCTTCCCGCCGCTCCCAGCGCTGCAGCAACTCCCGCGTGAAGGGCGGTATCCGCCCGTCCGGCGGATCGATGACCAGCGACGTGCGCCGCCACGTCTCCCGCTGCCTGCGCGGCCCCGTATCGGTCCAGAACCGGTTGTACTCCTGCCCGACGATGTTCCTGTCGTAGCCCGTGACCCGCTGCAGATCCCGGGGACGCACGGCGCCGGCGAGCTCCTCCGCGGTGGCCCCCCGGGCGAGCCTGGCGTCCAGGTCGGCCCGCACGGCTACCTCTTCGTCGGTGAGAAACTCCCGGTCCCCGAGCTCGGCCGGCCGCTCCAGCGGGGTGGACGTCACCTCGTTCGTCCATATCCCCTGCAGGTCGGGATCGCCCCACGGCGTGCGGGGCGGCGTCCGGTCCTGCGCTCCGGTGTGCGATGCGGCCGCGCCGACCGCGACGAGACAAGCCAGCGCCACAACGGATTCAAGCCTCATGATGGCCTCCAGGCTCCCGCGCCGTAGCCGGAGAGCGACCTAGCGGCCCGCCGCGTCCAGGGCCCGTCCGCCGCCCAGGGTGTTGACCACGGCCAGATTGCCCTCGTGGCAGGCGTACTCGTACATCACGTAGCCCGGGTCCCGGGTCAGCGGCATCGAGACGGTCCACCGGGCGTCGTAGACGTTCGGGTCGTCGACCTCGACCTCCCACATGAGCGTGTCCTCCGACACGCGCGTGAAGCGCTCGACGACGTGCAGCCGCCTGCTGGCCGGGATGCCCTTCATCCGCCCGCCGCCGCCGCTCGACGCGATCCAGCCCCGGCCGTGAAAGTTCCGCGTGTCGACCACCAGCGTGTCGCCTTCCCAGTGCGCCCGGGAGTCGCCCATCCACTGGCGGATCCGGTCATCGACGTGCGGCCGGTCGCTCACCGGAATGACCCGCGCGTCGTGAATCATCTCGTGGAGGATCACCACGTAGCCGGGCACCTGCAGGATGCGGTAGGCGTTGTTGTAGCCGGCGGGGAACATCGACCCCGGCACGCCGCGCGATATGCACCGGTCCCACACGCTCATGTGCAGGTAGTCGTCGTCCCGATGCTCGCGGTTGTAGTCGCGGACCCCCTCGGCCCAGGCCTGCACCGGCACCCGGCCGTCGGGCGGGTCGACGACCAGGGACGTCTGCCGCGTCGACAGCAACTGCGTGCCGGCATCGAGCCAGTGGTTGTTGTAGCCGCCGACGCTGCCCGGCGTGGCAACGCCGTTGGTCTCGATGCGCTGGCCGACCGTCTGCTCCTCGAAGGCGGCCGCTTCCTCGGCGGTGAAGAACGCCTTGTCGGCGACCGCGTCGGGCACGGTGACACCCGAGTAGGCGAACGACGACCCGCGCTCGAACGGCGTGATCGTCGCGTTCGTCCAGAGACCCTGCAGGTCCGGGTGCCCGTCCGGCGTGCGCGGCGCCTGCCACGCGCTCGCCGGGGCGCTGTCCTGGCCGGCGGCTGGAACCGCGCCGAGCCCCATCACCGCCACGCCAATCAGGACAGGCATCGACGGTACGGATCGACTGTTCATCGCAGACCTCCCACCAGCAACGTCGGGCACGGGCGCGCCAACCCCCGGGAACGGGCGTCGACGCGCGGTGTACGGGCGGGGCAACCGTGGTGGACCGGCGCTATTCCGGAATAGTGAAATCGGCCGCCCACTCGTGGGCGCCCCAGTGGATGACGAGCCGGCCGGCGTGCGCCGTGACCGGCACGAGAGCGGCCCCGAGCGGCCGGGTCGCCAGGCCGTCCTCCGAGTGCTCCAGATGGATCTCCGCCGCGTCGAACGCCGGATCGTGCTGCGTCCCCCAGGAGTCGGCCTCGTGGTTGAAGACCAAGCGCCAGCCGTCGCCGGCGCGCTTGAGCCAGAGCCCGTACGAGCCCGGGAAGTCGGGCGCCAGGTTCTCGGTCGGAATCGGCGTGTCCCCGAACCGCAGCGGCACCTCGTTGCGCAGCCGGATGACAGCCCCCTGCGTCAGTCGGACGACCTCCCCGTCGCCCAGCGCGGCCAGGGCGGCGAAGTCGTCTCCGTCGACGAGCTGCTCCTGCCACACCAGCACGGCGATGCGCGACTCGTCCGGCAGCACGACGGCGGTCTCGTTCCGCTCGTCCAGCGTCAGGAAGCGCGCCGCGACGCTCGTGTCGGAATCGAAGGTGAGCTGCTCCGTGTCGGTCGGGACCCGCGGTCCCTCGTCCTCGTCTTCCCCCGCGGCTGCCGCGGCCTTTGCGGCGGGGGCGGCGGCGCGCTCGGTGAGGGACGGCAGGGGGAGCAGGTCGAACTTCGCGGTCCAGCGGTGATCGTGCCACCGCAGCACCAGTTGGCCCGCGTCGTCGGAGGTCGGGACGAGCACGGCCGAGAGGGTCTCCTGCGGCTCCGCGGCCTCCCGCGTCAGCGGCACGCGGGCCACGATGCCGGCGGTGGCCTCGTCCGTATCGCCGGCGGCGTCCGAGGTTGCCTCGGCGCCCTCGTCGTCAGCGCTCTCCGCGGGGACGCTCTCGAGCTCGAGCGCCCAGCCCGCGTCGGCCCGCGTGAGCCAGACGACGGTCTCACCGGCCACCGGCGGCCGGCCCGCCTCCCGCCGTGCCGCGGCGTCGAGGTCGCCGATGTTGAGGAATGGGTTGACGGTCAGCTCGCCGAGACGAATCCGCGACTCGGGCGCGGCCCCGGCCGCGGCCAGCAGCGGCCGGGGCACGGTGGCCCGGAGGGTCGCGTCGAAAGCGAACGACAGCGGCCGGATGTCGAGCGCGAGCTCCGTGCGAACGACGTCCGCCGGCCCCGCCTCGCCCGCTTCCTGGGCTCCCGCGACGGGCGGGAGCGCCAGGAACACGAACGCGAGAGCAAGCGCCGGCAGGCTGCGACTTGACGAACGCGATCGGGACTGCATCGGTCAGTAGCGCTCAACTGGCGGTCTGCGCCGTAGAACGGCGCAGACCGCCAGCAGGATTGGTTGGGCGGCAATCGGAGCCGCAGGCGACGATTTCCGGGCTAGTCCTGCTGGTTCGTCGTGGTCGACGCACCGCCGAGCTTCGCGTAGCTGATGAACCCGAGCGACATCTCGTCGTTCGTCCGCTGGCCGAACCAGACCGGACGATCGGCGTCGAAGCCGCGCCGCGCGCCCCGCTCCGCCGTGCTGTCGTACCAGAACTCCGCCTCGATGCGGGTGCCCTTCGGGAGCAGCTTGGGCTCCGCGTACTTGTAGGTCACCTGCCAGCTCTGGTCGTAGTGCGGCACGTCGAGCAGCAGCTCCTCGGTGCCGTCGGGGTAGAAGGCGATGTAGCGC
>CAZMWA010000129.1:0-11177 GCA_964569405.1 uncultured Vicinamibacteraceae bacterium
CCGTTCGGCCATCCGGATCTGCAGGGGATCTGGTCGAACAACAGCGCCACCCCGATGCAGCGGCCGGAGATCCTGGCGGACCGGAGCGAGCTGACCGAAGAGGAGCTGGCGCAACTGCAGCAGACGGTGGCCGAGTTCCGCGACAACGAGCAGGCCGGCGATCTGCTCGGCGACCGGCTGTTCCAGCAGGCGCTCGGCAACTCCACGTACAACGACTTCGACGTCATCACGGGCAACTACAACGCGTTCTGGCTGGTGGAGCGGCAGCTCGACAACCGCACGTCGCTCATCGTCGATCCGCCGAACGGCCGCTTTCCGCCCATGACCCCGGCGGCGCAGCAGCGGGCCGCGGAGCGGCAGGCCTACGTGCGCGATCATCCCTCCGACGGGCCCGAGGACCGCACGCTGGGCGACCGCTGCCTGCACTTCGGCGCGCCGCGCCTGGGCGCGGGCTACAACAGCTACTTCCACATCCTGCAGACTGCCGATCACGTCACCATCCTGCAGGAGATGGGGCACGAGGCGCGCGTCATCCCGCTGGACGGCCGGCCGCACGTCGCCGACGACATCCGCCTGTGGAACGGCAATGCCCGCGGCCGGTGGGAGGGCGAGACGCTGGTCGTCGAGACGACCAACTTCTCGCCGCAGGCCCGCTTTCAGGGGGGCAGCGAGCATCTGCGGATGGTCGAGCGGTTCACGCGGATCGCCCCGGACACGATCCGGCACGAGGTGACGCTGGACGATCCGACCACCTGGACCCAGCCCTGGACGGTGATGATCTACCTCAGGCAGACCGAGGACCCGCTCTTCGAGTACGCTTGCCACGAGGGGAACTACGCGATGCCGGGCATCCTTGCGGGCGCGCGCGCGGAAGAGGCGGCGGCGGCAGGCTCCGAGTAGCCTGCCGCCCGCCGTCGGGGCCGGACGTCCGCCGCCGGCTCCGCTGGCCGTCCAACCCTGGCGGCTGTCCGGCCCTCCAGGAACCCGCGCCGATCTACGGCGCGGGTTCCTGCGGCAGCGCGAGCGCGATCAGCTCCGGCGGCGCGCCGCCGACGGTCAGGGCGATGTACTGCCTGCCGTCCAGCATGTACGTCATCGGCGCTCCCAGCGCCCCGCTCGGCAGATCCACCGACGCGAGCTCTTCCCCCGTGGCCTTGTCGTAGGCGACGAAGCGCGGGCCGCCGTTGCTGCCGCCGACCGACAGCGCGAGCATCAGCAGCGTCTTCGTGACCAGCGGCCCGCTCCGGCCCCAGTCGCCGCCGAGCGGCGGCAGGTCGAGGTCGCGCAGCAGGGGATGGTTGCGGATCCGGTCGCCGTTGCCGGTCGGAATCATCCAGGCATGCTCGCCCGTGTTCATGTCGATCGCCGTCATGCGCGTGTAGGGCGGCTTGAACAGCGGCAGGCCCTGCGGCATCTGCGGCAGGTCGCGCCCGCCGCTGCCGGCCAGCATCACGTCCTCGGGCGCCCCGTGCGTGAAGCGCAGGTTGCCGCCCTGGCCTTCCGGGCTGTAGAAACGGACCACCGTCGAGTGATTGGTCGACGGCACGTAGAGCAGGCCCGTCTCCGGGTCGACCGCCGCGCCCGACCAGCTGGCCGCGCCGGAGCCGGGCGGCCGGAACAGCGTGCCGCGCGTCACCCCCGCCACGGCCCGGTCCGGCGGCGTGAACAGCGGCCCGAGCCGGAACCCGTCCACCGCCTCGATCGCCATGGCGCGAATCCCGGGCGTGAAGTCGACCAGGTCGTCGATCGTCACGCCCTGGTACTCGAACGGCGCCGGGCGGGTCGGGAACGGCTGCGTGGGCGACGGCACCTCGCCGGGGATGTTGGTCTCGGTCGGGACGGGGCGTTCCTCGATGGGCCAGATCGGCTCGCCGGTGACCCGGTCGAACGCGTAGAGGAAGCCCTGCTTGCTGACCTGCGCCAGCGCCCTGATCGGGCGTCCGTCGACCACCACGTCGAGCAGGTTGGGGGCGGCGGGGAAGTCGTAGTCCCAGAGCCCGTGGTGCACGGCCTGGAAGTGCCACACTTTGCGCCCCGTCTCGACGTCCACGCTGACGATGCTCTCGGCGAACAGGTTGTCCCCGGGCCGGTGGCCGCCGTAGTAGTCGTTCGTCGGAGTTCCGGTCGGCAGGTAGACGTAGCCGAGCTCGTCGTCGCCGCTCAGCATCGACCAGACGTTGGCGTTGCCGGAGTAGCGCCACGAGTCGTTCAGCCAAGTCTCGACCCCCTCCTCGCCCTCCTGCGGCACCGTGTGGAAGTCCCACCTGTGCTCCCCGGTGCGGACATCCCAGGCGCGGACCCAGCCCGGAACGGCCTCCTGCATGATGCGCCGGTCGGCGATCGAGGAGCCGTGGATGACGACGTCGCGCACGACCACCGGCGGCGACTGCACGGAGTACAGCATGGCGTTCAGATAGTCGCGTTCGTTGCGGTCCGCGCGCGGCAGGCCCACGGTGAGGTCGACCCGGCCGCCATCGCCGAAGCCGGCGCAGGGCAGGCCGGTCTTCGCCTCCGCGCAGATGAGATAGCCGTTGCCGGTGCCCCAGAAGATGCGCTGGTCCGTGCCGTCGGTCCAGTAGGCCACGCCCCGCTGCCGCCACGTGACGGTCATGGTCGTGGTGCCTTCCTCGTAGCTCTTCGGGTTGTGGACCCAGAGCGTCTCGCCGGTGCGGGCGTCGATTGCGACCCCCTGCGACAGCGCGGTGTTGAGGTAGAGCACGCCGTCGACCATCAGCGGCGTGGCCTGCATGGACGAGATGCGCGGCGTGTTCCCCCGGCGGTACAGATCGGGATTCTGCGTCTCGAGGTACTCGACGATGTTGGGCAGGCTGGATGACCATTCCCCACCGCCTGCCGTCGAGGTGCTGACGTAGGCGTCGGCCGACTGCCAGCGCCAGGCGACCTCGAGGTCGCCGAAGTTGTCCGGGTCGATCTGCTCGAGCGGCGAGTACTTCGTGCTGCCCGCGTCCGCGGCGTAGCTGTGCCACTCGCCTCCCGTTGCGCCCTGCTGGGCGGCGGCGGGAGCGAGCGCGGCGCCCAGTCCTGCCAGGCAGGCGAGCGCGGTGACGATAGGGAACCTGCATCTCATCGGAATCCCTCGTGAAAGTGTGAGAGAGATTGGACGCCCATGGGGGCGGACAACTGTAGCACGAACGGGAAACAGGTCGGATCGGCCAGAAAGAACACGCAAGAACGTGCCAGCGAAGGGGTTGGACGAGGCCGGCGCCGGCGGCCCGAGAGCTTGCGGCGAGTGATGGTTGGCAACGCGGTGCGGCCGCGCGCCCCTGTCCGCGCCCACAGAATACGAGCCAAGCGTCCGCGAGAGCATCGACCTGCAGACGCGCGACTGGCTGAACAACCTCGACAGCGGTACGAGGCTGCCCGGAACGCGACACCGGGTGACTAGCCGGCCGGTCACGTCACACGCCGCCGCAGACGTCGACGACTCTCCCGGCAAGGACACCGGGACCCCGAGAGCGTCATTCGTTACCCGCGTCTGTGTCTTGCGGCGCCGCATCCACGTCGGTCTCGTCGACTCGATTCAGATCGAGCAAGAAGCGGCGCAATGGCTCCAAGCCGGGGACCGCAGGGTCCCAATGCGCGGCATCGGCGTAGTTCTTGTCGGGGCCGGTCTTGGCGCCTACCGCGTCGCAGTAGGCATAGACCCGTGCCTTGCGATTCGGAGTCGTGTAGTCGCGGTCGGGTGCGCTCAGGCACTCCTCGTAGTTGTCGAAGCAGGTGTAGACAACGCGATGCTCGGCGGGGGCCATCTGCTCCAGCAACGTCTCGAGGTTGCCCGGAGAGACGCCGTCAGGCAGCAGGAATGAACGCTCGATGGGCAGTTTGAGCCGGGCGATCTCTTGCGCCAACTGCTGACGCGTGCTGTGCGGATTCGTATCGGCATCCAGGAGCAGCGCTACCTGCCGACCCGCGTCGTGGCTCTTGCGAATCTCATTCTGAACAGCGTGCAGCTTCGAGACGCCACCGTTGATACGGTTGAGCTGGACGTCTTCGACGTCCAGCGTTCCGAAAAGCCAGCGGACGAACACCTCGTCGTAGTCGCCCTCGACGAACAACGCCCAGCTCATCGGATCTCGATCCCGTGCCGCACGCAGTGCTCGAACTGCTCGTGCTCGTAGCGGTAGGGACGGACAAGCCCGTTGCGATCACGCTTGAGCGTGTAGCAGTGAGTGGTCGAACGATGGGATGCGAAGCCATCAGTGCCCAGTACGTCCAGCAGGGTCTGGAGGACGGCGACGCTGTGAGTGGAGACAAACACCTGCATGCCCTGATCGCGAGACAGGGCCAGGAGCGCCTCCAGGAGGGGACGGACGGCCGCATGGTGAAGGCCGTTCTCCAGCTCATCGAGGAAAAGAAGGCGCTCGTTGCCCAGCATGCAATGCGAGAGAATGCTGGCAGCACGGACCATGCCGCTGCCGAAGACGTTCAAGGGAATCATCCGCTCGAGACCAATGTCCAGGTACACGAGATCGCCGCTGGCCCCGAGGTCCCTGACTCGCGGATTGAGCACCTTCAGGAACTTGACGAGCCGCGCGGCTTCCTTGCGGACGATCAGATCGCCGATCACCGCCCCGTCGTAGCCGACCCCAGGCGTCATGTACCGGGCCGAAATGGTCACGTCGGCCACGGGTTCCGCCGTCTGTTTCACCTGGATACCGTCTCCGTGGAGACGCAGCATGGCGGAAAACGAAGCGGCTTCCCCGTCGGAGGGCTGCAAGGTGACGTCGTACCGGAGAAGTCGACGTCGCCCCGAAGCAAGGGAAGAAGACTGACCACCGGCAGGACCGACGCTGGCCGAGGCGCGGGTGCCGCCGTTTCCGCCGGCGGGCGAGGCAGGTGCGTCGGAATCCAATTCGATCTCCGTGTACGGCGCGGAAATCCGGACCGTACGCCGGACGATGGTCCCGGCGGAATGCGCCACCAACTCTATCGGCTGATCCGGATCGAGCTGATGAAACAGGGCCTCCAAGTGCTCGAAGCGATCGATGGGCAGGCTCCGCCAGCGCTGAATCTGAAGCGGAAGGCCGAGGTTGGCAAAGCCGGTCAGGAGAAAGAGGGCCTCCAGGACCGACGTCTTGCCAACGTCGTTGGCCCCGAGGAGGACATTGAAGTTGCCCAGACCGTTGAGATCGAGCTCCGACAGTCCCCGGAAGCGACGAATCTCGACGCGATCCAGATGCTGGTGAGTCGGCATGCGCAACCTGCCCGAGACGAGAGCGCGGAGACCCGGATCCGCAACGGGCAGACTGGATAATAGCGGATGCAAGTGCGCCCATCCCGCTCAGGGCGCCGCGCCGCCCGGCGCGAACGCCCACAGCGGCCGGGGCAGCAGCGCGCCCCAGGCGTCGTCGTAGGGATGGACCTGCGCGACGCGGGCGGCGCCCCGGTACACGGGCCGTCCCTCCGCGGCCCAGCGGAAGATGGAGCCTTCGAGGTTGATCGCGTTCACGTGACCCATGCCGCGCAGGCGCTCGACCAGCGCCGCCGAGCGGTAGCCGACCGAGCAGTAGGCGACGAGCGCGGCGCCCGGCGCCGCCGCGGCGAGCCGGGTGGCGGCGGCGGCATCCGCACCGACGTGATGCGCGCCCGCCAGATGGCTGACCGCGAACTCCCCGGCGGCGCGCGCATCGAGCAGCACGACGCCGGCCGGGTCGGCGGCCAGCCGCTCGGCCAGCTCCCGCGTCGTCAGGCCGGGGACGTCCGGGAATTCCTCCGCGATCATCCGCTCGACGGCACCCCAGTCGAGCGCGTGCGGCGCGCAACCCGAGACCGCGAGGAGCAGGGCCATGCCGGCCGCCGCGCTCCGTGCCGCGGGCCGCGGCGGCGTCCTCACGCGTTCTCCGCGGCGGTCGCGCCGCCGGCCGCCGTCAGGCCGGTTGCGGCCTCGCGCACGACGCGCTCGTAGAAGCGGGCGCCCACCTTCAGCGCCTGCTCGTCGACGTCGAAGCGCGGGCTGTGAAGGGGGATGTACTCGCCGTCGGAGCCGCGCGTGCCGATGCGGACGTAGCAGCCGGGGATCTCGTGCAGGTAGTACGAGAAGTCCTCGGCGCCCATGCTCGGATACTCCTGCTCGACGACTGCCTCGGGGCCGACGACGTGCTGCGCCGCGCGGTGCGCGATGGCGGTCTCGCGGTCGGTGTTGACGACCGGCGGCGACCATTCGCCCATCGTCACCGCGATCTCGGCGTTGTGCAGGTGGGCGAGCGAGTTCGCGATGCGGTGCAGGCCGTCGACGATTTGCTGGCGCGCCTCGGCGCGCGTGGTGCGGATGGTGCCTTCGAGCACGGCGTCCTCGGCGATGATGTTCGGGGCGCTTCCGGCGCGCACCGAGCCGATGGTGACGACCGACGGGAACGCCGGGTTGATCGCGCGGGATACCAGGGTCTGGACGGTGGTGATCAGGATGCCCGCGATGACGATGGCGTCGATCGCCTCGTGGGGCCGGGCGCCGTGCCCGCCGCGGCCGCGGACGCGTATCGTGAAGCGGTCGGCGCGCGCGGTAATCGTGCCGCGCGAGACCATGATCTCGCCCAGCTCGTAGTGGTGCGTGACGTGGCCGGCGAAGATGGCCTCGGCGCGGGCGAGCAGGCCGGAGCGCATCATGACGAGGGAACCGTTGCCGCGCTCCTCCGCCGGCTGGAACACGAGCAGGACGGTGGCGGCCGCCGGGGAGGCCCGCAGCAGGGCGGCGGCGCCCAGCAGCATGGCCATGTGGGCGTCGTGTCCGCAGGCGTGCATCCGGTCCGGCGCCTCGGACGCGAACGCCAGCGCCGTCCGTTCTGCGCAGGGCAGGGCATCCATCTCGGCGCGCAGCGCGACGGTCGGGCCCTGGCGGTCGGTCCCGGCCAGACGGCCGACCACGCCGCCGCCGGCCCCGCCGTACTCGTAGGGAATCTCCAGCCGGTCGAGCTCCGCCATGATGACGCGCGCGGTCTCGACCTCCTCGAACGAGAGCTCCGGGTGCCGGTGGAAGTGGCGGCGAAGATCGACCATGCGCCGAAACGTGTCGTCGGGGAGGGCTGGAATCGTCACGTGTTCATACTACAGTCCCAGCAGCCGGGGAAGATCGGCCAGCAGGGCCTGTTCGGCCTCGGCCTGAGTCTCGCCGAGCGCGATGACGTCCAGCTTGCCGTGCTCGGCCAGCGGGCCGACATTGTAGAAGATGTAGCGGCCGGTCTGGGTGCCGGCGTCGAAGGCGTGACCGCCCACCCGCTCGAGCACCTCCGCGAAGCCGAGCCCCTGCAGTCGGTCGTGCACGAAGTCCTGCCCGCGGTAGCGCGGGCGCGGGCCGTACACGACCCGGTCGACGAGGTGCATGGGCGTGCTCGTGCCGCCCCAGCGGCCGTTGCACTCGGTGAAGCGGAGGGTGAACTCCGCGTGCGGGTCGCCGAGCACGAGGTGGTCGAACGAGCAGCGGCCGACGTAGCCGAGGGTCTGCAGCGCCGCGGCGACCCGCCGGCTGGCGTCGGCCAGCCCCCGGTTGACCGCGGCGGGCAGCGTGGAGGGCCGGCTGCCCACGAACAACTGTCCGGCGCCGGACAGGATCTGCTCGTAGACGCCGTCCAGGCGCGGCTCGCCGGCGGTCGCCGCCGGAATCCACCACTGCGTGGAGGGCGACGACGCGGCCGTTTCCCAGGCGACGACCAGCACCGGCTCGGGCCCCCGCCACTCCGTGCGCGCGAGGAAACCGCGCACGACCGCCGCGGTGGCCGCCGGGGCCTGCGCCCGGACCTGCGCTGCGTCGAGCACCAGGTTGCCGGTCCCCGACGCGCACCGCGTGCGCTTCAGGCCCACCCGCGCGCAGCGCGGGGCGAGCGCGCGCAGCAGGTCCACGCAGCCCGGCACGGTGGTCGCCGCGCGGGTTTCGGGAATCCAGCCCGGGCCGAGCACGAGCTCGACCAGCTCGCCGAAGAGCGCCTTGTCGTTCGCTATCCAGGTCACCGGCGGCGGCGGACCCAGCACCGCGACGGGCACGGCCGCCGCCGCCGCCACGCGTCCCGCGAGCGTCCACACGTCGTCGGTCGCCAGGTACGGGTGAATCGTCAGGCCGCCCGCCTCGCGGGCGAAAGCGACGATGCGGTCGAGCACGGCAGTCGCGCAGCAGCCGCGAGCCAGCGCGAGGGGTGCCGGCCCGCAGTCGGCGCCGAGCCAGTGAACGGGGCCGAGCCCGAGGCGCTGTCGGCAGTACGTCTCGTAGTCGGGATCGGGGAGCGTCTCGGTCGCATACAGATCCCCCGCGCGAGCCCGTACCCGCGCCCGGTGCTCGTACTCCTCGACGCCGGCGATGTCGGTGAGAAACGGAATGCCCGAGACGTCCTCCAGGTGCAGCACGCGCCGGTCCGCGGCCGCCGGGCGCCAGCGCCGGTCCCGGAAGGCTGCAAGCCGGTTGGCGAGGTTCAAGCGGTCGGCGAAGGCCTGGAGAGCAGCGGCGCCAGCCAACTGGAAGCCCGTGATGCAGTGGGAGAGTTGCTGCGGGATCTAGCCGCGGCCCTTGAAGCGATGACGCTTGACGGCGATGGCGGCGTCCGTCAGGTGCGTGTCCACGCTGCCGTTGACCACCGCGCCCTCGTCGATGGCCAGGCGCCGCGCGGCGAGGTGTCCGGCCACGCGGCCGTGCGGCAGAATCTTGAGGCACTCGATCGCCGTGAGGTTGCCCTTGACCATGCCGCGGACCGTGATGCTGCGCGCGAAGATGTCCGACTCCAGCCGGCCGTGCTCGGCCACCGCGACGCTGTGGTCCGGCGCCGCGATCTTGCCCTCGACGCGCCCCTCGATGACGATGTGCGCTGTCGCGCTCAACTCGCCCCTGACCGTGACGTCGCGGCCGATGCTCGTAATGCCGCCCGGGGCATCCAACTGCAGCCTGAGCGACGGGTCGGCGGCCAGAAGGTCGCCGACCAGCGCCTCGTCGCTGCTCGCGGGAATCGCCATTGCCGTGTCGTGGAGGCCGTCGGGCTCGTCCGGAGACGTGAAGTCTACTTGCCGCTGCGACGGCGGCGCAACTCGGCTGGACGAGCGCGCCGCGGCCCGCATCGTCGCGTCGATCGGCCTGCGTCTGCGCTGGGGCGCGGCCTGCCGCGGGAGGCCGCCCGCCCCGGCGGGCTCGCGCGCCGCGGCCCGGGCGGGCGCGCCCGAAGCGTCGTCCCGGCGGGACGCTGATCGCCGCTTCACCGCCACGGGACACGGACGCCGCCGCGCATGACGTCGCCCACCTGGAAGTCGCCGCGCGGGGCATCCGCGCGGGCGTCGTGGCAGTCGGCACGGACTGCCGCGCGGCAGCCAGCGACGAGTGATCCAATCATCATGACCTCGTGCTTCGCTCGCGCCGGGGCAGACCCCCGGCGAGTGACGCCTCAAGCATACGCCACCAACCCCCTCCCGTCGGCACCGAACGCTACAGGGCGCGCACAGCGGCGGTAGCGGCGCGGGGCTATGGGGTCCCCGCAAGCGAACGCCGGGGGTTCGGGGCAAAGCCCCGTCTGATATCAGAAGGCGTACTCCAGTCCGAGATACCCGCTGCGCCCGATCTCGGCTATCCGCCGCCGGGTGAACGGGTTGAGCGAGTTCAGGTGGTTGACGTAGAACTCGTCGGTCAGGTTGCGCACCCCGCCCCGCAGCGTCACGCCGGCGGCGAGCTCCAGGCCGATCGACACGTCGACCGTCGTCCACCCGGCGGTCGCCATCTCGAAGCGTGTCGTCGCCACCCGGTCCTGCGCGGCGGTGCCGGTGACCAGCAGCTCCACCCAGCGGGTCCTGGACGGATTGTGGATATCGAGGGCGTAGTGCTGCTCGAACGGCGGGATGCCGAACAGCGGCTCGTCGAACAGCAGGTCCTCGGCGTGCACGAACGACCAACCCCCGCGCAGGCTGATCCACGGGCCGGCCGCCGATTCGGCGCGCACGTCGAAGCCCGCGAAGCGGGCCGCGTCGGCCTGGACGTAGCGGAACACCTGGGCGGGACTCAGCGGCAGGCGCCGCGTCAGGTTGGGATCGTGCGCCACGGTGATGTAGTCGTCGATCGTGCGCCAGAACGCGTCGCCCTGGATCGTCGCCTGCCCGATGTGGAGCGTCGTGCCGGCGTTGAGCTCGATGCTCTTCTCCGGCACGAGCAGCGGGTTGCCGACGAACTCGGCCGCCGTCTGGAACTTGACGGCCGGGAACCGGTCGGCGTACCGCTCCAGCGCCGACGGGCTGCGGACGGCCCGTCCTGCGCCCAGCGTGACGAGCCAGCGGTCGGTGACGCGCAGGCTGGCGTTGGCGGCCGCGCTGAAGTTCAGGTTGTCCTGCCCGAAGTGGTCGGCCGGCACCAGCATCGTCGAGCCGGCGCTCTGGTGGCCCGCTGTGTGGCCGCCCGCGTCGCGGCCGCCGGCGGCATGTCCGCCGCCGTGATCCGCGCCGCCGCCATGGCCGCCCATGCCATGGCTCGGCGTCCGGGGAGGGAAGCGGCCGTGCGCCTCGTGCAGCGCGTAGGCCGGGACGGCGTTGTCTGCGAAGAACGCGGTGACGCCTCCCACCCGCGCCTGCTCGCGGTCGAGGCGCAGCGTCCCGCCGAAGCTGCTGCGCCCCTGGTCGTAGACCACCTGGGCGTAGCCGCCGACGTTGCTCAGCTCGGCGTCCGGCCAGACGGGATGCCGATTGTGGTGGACCTGCCCGGTGTCGCGGTCGCTGATCGTCTGCGTGGCGTTCTGCTGCAAGCGGTACGTGTCGAAACCGAGCTTGTAGCGCACCGGGCCGGTCGCGAGCGCCGCGTGGAACCGTCCGCCGAGCGTATCCGCGGCGGCCGGCAGGTAGACGTCCAGCGCAAACGGCGGCGTCCGGTGCGGATCCGCCAGCGCGGTCGGCTTGTCGTCGTTGTTCATCACGTGGCGCTTGTCGTTCAGGTAGATCTGCCCCGCGAGCTCGCTGACCAGGCCGGTGGACCGCACGTGCGAGAGATCGAGCGCGTGGGACTGCGTCTCGAAGAGGGTGGCATCGAGGATGCGGCCCGGGTAGTCGATGTCGTTCTGCTTCTGGTAGCCGCCGGTGTACTCCAGCAGCGTGCCGCCGCCCAGGCGCCCGCCCAGGCTCCAGCGCGTATCGAACGACTCGTAGTCGCCCGCCACCGTCTCGCCGTTGCCGTCGAGGTAGTCGCTGCCGATCCGCGTGTTGTGCTGAAA
>CAZMWA010000130.1:0-6249 GCA_964569405.1 uncultured Vicinamibacteraceae bacterium
CTCCCGCTGCCGCCGCTGAAAGTACGCGCCCAAGCGCCCCACGTCGTAGCCGTGCTCCCGGGCGAGCTCGTCCTTGATCCGCCAAACTTCCTCGATGATCTCATCCGCCATCATCCACTCCTCCCATCAATTCCTGCGGAGTACATATCTCCGGCACCACGTATCCCCATTCCCCGCAGATCCTCCGCATGACCGGCTTGGTCTCCGCGTTGTCCAGATGCCGACAGTTCCACGTCAGCAGATAGTCCATGCCGTGCACCGCCGCCACCGCCACATGCATCGCGTCGCTCTCCGCCTTCTCCGGCACCGCGCCGCCCCGAACCAGCGCCTCCGCCAACGCCACCGCCGCGTTCGTCACCGGCAGCAGCACAACATCCGCCAGCGCCGCCAGCCGCCGTGCCGCCGCGCCCGCGTCTCCCCCGCCTGCCTCACTGACCGTCACTTCCGATGCGCGCAGGTCGAACCGCCCCCGCCGCGTCTCCCACCAGTCCGCCGTGATCGCCTGCCATGCGGCCCCCACTAGGTTACCTGTGGGCCGCCCCGTCAGATACGACACGACCGTGGTCTCGATGTAGACCGTCTTCTTCTTCCTCATGCCTCGCGATCCCCATCATTCATCCCGAGCATCCCCCGGCCCATGCGGTACTTGATGTCGTAATTGATGATGAAGTCCCGTTCTTCGTCCGTGAAGCCGCAGAAGTCGGCCCGGTGGGCGACGCGCATCGTCTCGGCCAGCGCCGGCCGGAGACGTTGCTCGATGTTGTCGAGGATGCGGGGCATGCGTTGCCGCGAAAGTACCCGCGGGGCAATGCCCGGTCAAGGCCGAGCGGCGCTCCCCGCCTCGGCATTCCAGCGCTCGCGAGCGCGTCGCGTCGCCTCGGGCCGATCGAGCGCCCGCTGCCAGTCGCGTGCCATGAACGCGTGGATGCCGTTGAGGAGGTCGCCGGTGGCTCCCGTGGGCGCCTGCTCTCTTGCCGCGGACGAGAAAGCCCGTAAGGGCTAGCCCGCCGGCTTCCGCAATGATTCAGATACGCCCTGTCGGCAGGCGCTCACGACCCCCGCCCGAGGCCTGTGGGGCAGGCGACGCCGGTCCCACCGAGCCCGCAGTAGCCGCCCGGGTTCTTGGCCAGGTACTGCTGGTGGTAGTCCTCGGCGTAGTAGAACTCGCCGGCCGGCAGGATCTCGGTCGAGATGCGCTCGAAGCCGGCCGCCGCGAGCAGGCGCCCGTACGCGTCGCGCGAGGCCTCCGCCGCCAGCCGCTGCGCAGTGGTCGCGCAGTAGACGGCCGAGCGGTACTGGGTCCCCACGTCGTTGCCCTGGCGCATGCCCTGGGTCGGATCGTGGCCCTCCCAGAACACCCGCAGCAACTGCTCGTAGCCGACCCGGGCCGGGTCGAAGACGGCCAGCACGACCTCCGTGTGGCCCGTCTGCCCGCTGCAGACCTCCCGGTAGGTGGGGTTCGGCGTCGTCCCGCCGGCGTAGCCCGCGGCCGTCGTGTAGACGCCGGGCACCTCCCACAGCTTGCGCTCCGCGCCCCAGAAGCAGCCCATCCCGAACACGGCGCGCTCCAGGCCCTCGGGAAACGGCGGCTCGAGCGGCGTGCCGGCCACGAAGTGCGTGGCGGGCACAAGCATGCGCTCCGCCCGCCCGGCCAGGGCCTCGCCCGGCCCTGGCAGAACCAGCTTGCGGGGATCGATCAGGGTATGCCACATAGCCGCGGAAGATTGATGATAACCTGTACTTACGTAGGATAGCAGTCGAAGCTGGGAGGCAGTCGTGGGCCGACGATTCACCGCGAACATCCCGTCACAGCGGATCACCCCGCCCGAGGTCTTCTTCAATCGACGGAAGTTCCTGTCGGCCATGGGACTGGGCATCCTGGCGACGCCGTTCGCCGCGTGCCGCGCCGGGGCCTCGCAGGCCCGCGCGCAGTCGTCGCTCCTCGAGGTGCCGCTGAGCCGGCCGGACGTGTTCCCGACGCAGCGCAACGCGGCGTTCGACTCGCCGCCGGGAGCCATCGGCCGGCAGGAGCTGACCCCGCGCGACGTGGCCGCCTCCCACAACAACTTCTACGAGTTCCTGTCCGGCCGCGGCGGGCCGGTCTGGCAGTTCTGCGGCGACTTCGAGGTCGAGCCGTGGCGGATCGAGATCACCGGCGAGTGCAACAACCCGCTGACGCTCGACCTGGACGATCTGTTCGCCTTCGACCACGAGGAGCGGGTCTATCACTTCCGCTGCGTTGAGCGCTGGGCGATGAACGTGCCCTGGTCCGGCTTCCCGCTGAGCCGGCTGATCGAGAAGGCCGACCCGACGAGCAACGCCCGCTACGTGCGTTTCGAGACCGCGGTCAACGAGGAGCAGATGCCGGGCGTGACCGGCTCGCCGTGGTACCCGTGGCCGTACCACGAGGGCCTGCGCCTCGACGAGGCGATGAACGATCTGACCCTGGTGGTCACCGGCGTGTACGGCGAGCCGCTGCTCCGCCAGCACGGCGCCCCGGTGCGCATCATCGTGCCCTGGAAGTACGGCTACAAGAGCCCGAAGTCCATCGTGAAGATCGAGTTCGTGCGCGACGAGCCGTCCATCTTCTGGCAGGTCCAGCCGCACGAGTACGGCTTCCTCTCGAACGCCAACCCGAACATTCCGCATCCGCGCTGGCCGCAGAACATCTCCTACTGGCTCGACACCGAGGAGACGTTCGCCGCCCCGATCTACAACGGCTACGACGAGTACGTCGGGGAGCTCTACCCGGACGAGCCGCGCACGCCGCAGCGGCCCCTGCGCCCGGGCCAGACGGCGCGCTGACGGTGCCGCCGGCCATGACGACGCCCGGGGCGGTGTCGCTGAGCCCCGACGACGAGCACAACCGGCAACTCGTCTCCAACGTCCATCCGCCGGCGTGGCGGAACCCGCAGCCAGCGGAGCGCTACAACCTGGTGGTCATCGGCGCGGGCACCGCCGGCCTGGTCACCGCGGCCGTGGCCGCCGGGCTGGGCGCCCGCGTGGCGCTGGTCGAGCGCCACCTGATGGGCGGCGACTGCCTCAACGTCGGCTGCGTGCCGTCGAAGAGCCTCGTGCGCGCAGCCCGCGCCTGGGCGGCCGTCCCGCGCGGCGCCGAGTTCGGGCTCAGCGGTCCCGACTCGCTGCAGCGCGACTTCGGCGCGGTCATGGCGCGCATGCGGCGGCTGCGCGCCGGACTGAGCAGCGTCGATTCGGCGCAGCGCTTCACCGGCCTCGGCGTGGACGTCTTCATCGCCGCGGCCCGCTTCACGGGCCGGGACACGGTCGAGGCCGGCGGCGTCCCGCTGCGTTTCGGCCGGGCCGCCATCTGCACGGGCGCGCGCGCGGCCGCGCTACCCATTCCGGGCCTCGCCGAGGCCGGCCATCTGACCAACGAGACCCTCTTCTCGCTGACCGAGCTGCCCCCGCGCCTGGCGGTCATCGGCGCCGGACCCATCGGCTGCGAGATGGCCCAGTCGTTCGCACGCTTCGGCAGCGAGGTCACGCTGCTGGAGCAGACCGGCCACATCCTGCCGCGGGAGGACCCCGACGCGGCCGCGATCGTGCAGCGGCGCATGGCGGCCGACGGCGTGCGGCTCGCGCTCGACGCCGGCATCACGGAAGTCGTGCCGCGCGAGCGGGACAAGCTGATCCGCTACACCGCCGGCGGCGCCGGCCACGAGCTGGCGGTCGACGACATCCTCGTCGGCGTCGGCCGGGCGCCCAACGTCGAGGGCCTCGGGCTCGAGGCGGCCGGCGTGGCGTACGACAGGACGGGGGTGAAGGTCGACGGCCACCTCCGGACGAGCAACCCCCGGGTCTACGCCGCCGGCGACATCTGCTTCCCGTTCAAGTTCACGCACACGGCCGACGCGATGGCGCAGATCCTGATCCAGAACGCCCTGTTCCCGCACCCCCTCGGCCTCGGCCGCGCGTCGACCGACTCGCTCGTCATCCCCTGGTGCACCTACACGGAGCCGGAGATCGCCCACGTCGGTCTGTACGAAGCCGACGCCAGGGCGCAGGGCGTCGCGGTGGAGACCTTTACCCAGACGCTCGACGAGGTCGACCGGGCGGTCCTGGAGGGCGAGGACGACGGCTTCGTGCGGGTCCATCTCAAGCGGGGCAGCGACCGGATCGTGGGGGCGACGATCGTCGCGGGCCACGCCGGCGAGATGATCAGCGAGCTCACGCTGGCGATGAAGACCGGCGCCGGCCTCGGGGCCATCGCGGGCACGATCCATCCCTACCCGACGCAGGCGGACGCGCTCCGCAAGGTGGCCAACCAGGTGCGCCGGGCGCGGTTCTCGGCCCGCCAGAAGTCGCTGCTGAGCCGCTGGTTCGCCTGGACGCGCTGAGGGCCGCGCGCCGGCAGGTCGAGCAGCAGGCCGCGCACGCCGCGCAGCGCCGCGGGCGCCGGGGACATCACCGCCCGCCCGCGAGGGCGGCCTCGTAGGCCGCGCGGACGCGCGGCTCGAAGCAGACGAACCAGACCTGCTCGATGGTCGTGGACGACGCGGTCGCCCGGCGGGTCTCCCCGACGGCGATGGCCGCGGCCTGATCCGCGGGATAGCCGTAGACCCCGCAACTGATGGCCGCGAACGCCACCGTCCGCAGGCCGTGGTCGCGCGCCAGCCGGAGCGCGGCGCGATAGCAGCCGGCCAGCAGCCCGGCCTCGCCCTGCGTCCCGCCGCGCCACACCGGACCGACCGCGTGGATCACGTACCTTGCGGGCAGTCGATAGCCCCGGGTCAGCCTGGCCTCGCCGGTCGGACAGCCGCCGAGCGTGCGGCACTCCGCCAGCAGCTCGGGTCCGGCCGCCCGGTGTATCGCGCCGTCCACGCCGCCGCCACCCAGCAGCGTCGTGTTCGCGGCGTTCACGATGGCGTCGACGGCGAGCGTCGTGATGTCGGCCGTGGAGATCTGCAGCCGCGCGCCGCCGCCGGCTGGTGAACCGCTCCCGGACACGCCACGAGCCTGCGCCGCGGAGCGGTGCAGGCCCGCAGTCAGGCCGGCCGGGCGAAAAACGGAGCCGCAGGCGACGATTTTCGGGCTAGGATCGATACTGTCATGCATATCGCGATCACCTACTGCACCCGCTGAAAGTACCTGCCCAGGGCTGCCAGTCTGGCAGCCGCGATCAAGAGCGCGGTCGACTGCGAGCCGGAGCTCGTCGAGGGCACCAACGGCGTCTTCGACATCGTCGCGGACGGCGAGATGGTGTTCTCCAAGCACCGCGAGGGCCGCTTCCCCGAGACGGACGAGATCCTCGACTCACTGCGTGCGCTGGCCGGCGCCGGCTCCTGACCGGCGGCATTCAGCCGGCGCAGCGCCGGACCGCTGCGACGATGTGCGCCGCCGAGATGCCGTAGCGCTCCAGCAGCTCGTGGGGCTTGCCGCTGCGGGGCACGTCGCGCACCGCCAGACGCAACACCGCGATGTCGTGCGCCGCGACCGCGTCGCTGGCGGCGTCGCCGAGCCCGCCGGACGCGTAGTGGTCCTCCACGGTGATGATGCGCCGTCCGGTGCGCAGGCCGGCGCGGACGAGGGTCGCCGCATCGATCGGCTGCACGGAGTACGCGTCGATCACGCCGATGCTGATCCCCTCCTGCCGCAACTGCCGGTAGGCCTTGCGCGCCTCGAACAGGGTCACCCCCGCGGCGACGACGGTGGCCACGTCGTCCGCGCTCTCGTGCAGGACCTGCGAGCCGCCGATGGCGAAGCGCTCCGCGTTCCCGTAGAGCACCTCGGTCTTCGGGCGGCTGGTGCGCAGGTACACCATGCCCTCGTGGGCGGCGGCGGCCGCCACGAGGCGCTCGCAGCTCACGGCGTCGCACGGGTACAGCACGGCGCAGCCCGGCACGCTGCGCATCATCGCCAGGTCCTCCAGCGCCATCTGCGACGGGCCGTCCTCGCCGATCGACACGCCCGCGTGCGAGCCGGCGAACTTGATGTTCGCCTTCCTCCCGCCGATGCCGGCCATGCGGATGAAGTCCGACGCGCGCGTCAGGAAGCAGGCGAAGGTCGACGGGAACGGAATCGCGCCGCGGCTGGCCAGGCCGGCCGCCGCGCCCACCATCACCTGCTCGGCGATGTGCGTCTCGTAGAACCGGTCGCCGTGCTCCCGCTCGAACTTCCCGCTGAAGGTCGAGTTGGCGACGTCGGCATCGAGCGCCACCACCCGCGGGTCGGCGGCGCCGAGCGCGGCCAGCGCCGTGCCGTACGCCTCGCGCGTGGCCACCTGCGCGC
>CAZMWA010000131.1:0-5359 GCA_964569405.1 uncultured Vicinamibacteraceae bacterium
TGTTCGTGCAGATGTCCGAGGGCGCGACCTATTCGGTGGTGCCGTTCATCAACAAGAAGGCGCTGGGCTCGGTCGCCGGCATCGTCGGGGCGGGAGGCAACGCCGGCGCGGTGGCGGCGGGGTTCCTGTTCCGCGGCGCCATCCCGTGGCCGACGGCGTTCCTCGTCATCGGCGCGCTGGTGACCGTCACCGCGTTCCTTGCCTTCGCGGTGCGTTTCGACACCCGGACGGAGACCGAGGCGCGGACGGCGCTCGACGCGGCGCTGGCGGATCGGCGGGGCGGACTCGCCGCCGGCGGCGGGGCGGCGCCGGCCGGGGCCGCCGGCTAGACGGGAGAGGGGACGATGGTCAATCCGGCGGAAGTCTGGAAATCGAAGCGGCACAGCTTCGACGTCTGGCCCGACGTGCTGCGCCACGCGGCGGCGCGGACGCCGATGGCCGAGATCGAGACGCCCGACCTCGAGCGCATGAAGTGGTACGGCTTCTTCTACCGCAAGCGGGATACGCCGGGCCGGTACATGAACCGGATCCGGATCACGGCGGGGGAGCTGACCTCCGATCAGGCCCGCGAGATCGCGGCTATCGCCTACGAGCACGGCCACGGCATCGTCGACGTCACGACCCGCGCCAACCTCCAGGTGCAGGGGCTCGGCATCGAGCATCTACCCGCGGTCGCCGAACGGCTGGCCGCGGTCGGGCTGACCTCGAAGCAGACCGGACACGACAACATCCGCAACGTCTTCGCGCACCCGTTCAGCGGGCTCCTGCCCGACGAACTGATCGATACGCGGCAGCTCTGCCGCGACGTCACGGCGCTGTTCGTCGACAGCCGCGAGTACTCGGACCTGCCGCGCAAGTTCAACATCTGCCTCAACGGGACGGCCGGGCACTCCGTGCACTTCTGGACGCAGGACCTGAGCTTCCTGGCCTGCCGGGTCGGCTCCGAGGTGCTGTTCCAGGTGCTGGTGGCCGGCACCCAGGGGCAGAACCCGCACCTGGCGTGGCACCTGCCGGTGCTGGTCCACCCGAGCCAGGTCGTGGCGGTGACCGCCGCGCTGCTCGATCTGTTCCGCGCCCAGGGGTCGCGCGAGAAACGGCACCAGGCGCGGCTGCGCTACCTGGTGGAGCGGATCGGCATCGATGCGGTCAAGGGTTGGGTAGAAGAGCGGGTGCCGCTCCGTCCCTGGCCGGACGTGCCGGCCCCGTCGCCGGCCGCCCGCGGCGACGACCTGGTCGGGTGGTTCCCGCAGGCGCAGCCGGATCTCTGGACCATGGGGCTCTGCGTCCCGCTCGGCCGGTTGAGCTGGCGGCAGCTCGAGGCGCTGGCGGTGCTGGCGAAGCGCTGGGGCGACGGGCAACTGCGGACGACGCACGAGCAGGGGATCGCGGTCGTCGACGTCCCGGGCGGCTACCGGGACGCGGCCGCAACCGATGCCGCCGCGGTCGGGCTGAGCATGCACGCCGACACCCTGGCCCGCAACACCGTGGCGTGCACCGGGACGCAGTTCTGCAACATCGCGGTGACCGAGACCAAGGGCGCGATGTTCCGCCTGGTCGACACCCTGCGCCAGCGGATGCTCGCCCTGCACGGCATCCGCATCCACATGAGCGGCTGCCCGTCGAGCTGCGCGCAGCACTTCACGGCCGACATCGGCCTGAAGGGCGTCCGGGTGCGGCGGCTGATCGGGACGCGCGAGGGCTTCGACGTCTATCTCGGCGGCGGGGTGGCCGGCGACGTCCACCTCGGGCTGCGCTACCGGCTCGGGGTGGACGTGGACCAGTTGCCGCTCGTCATCGAGGAGGTGGTCAACGAGTACTACATCCGGCACCGGGCGGGACAGACCTTCAGCGACTACTGGCGCGCGAAGCTGCGCGAGGCCAAGGCGGCGAAGGTGGGCGAGGAGGACTACCGCCCGGCGACCTGGATCTGCGAGCGCTGCGAGTACCGCCACCTGGGCGAGGACCCGCCGGTGTTCTGTCCCGGCTGCGCCGGCGTGCGCCGGCTCTTTGCCCGGGTAGAGGAGGGGGACGCCGAGACCTCGGCGGACACGCCCGTCGAGACCCCGCCCGACCGCGACGACGGCTTCGTGTTCGCGGCGCGGGAGGATGCAGTAGCCGACGGCAGAGCAGTCTCCGTGGACATCGGCGGCCGTACCTACGCATTGTTCCGGGTCGACGGCCGGGTGCTGGCCATCGACGGCCAGTGCCCGCACGAAGGAGGGCCGCTGGCTGAAGGGACGCTCGCCAAGGGAGTCGTCACCTGCCCCTGGCACGGCTGGACGTTCGATGCGTGCACGGGATGCAGCCTGGAGCCGGCCGGCAACGACGTCGCCCACTATCCGACGCTCGTCGAAGAGGGAAACGTCTACCTGAAGCCGAAGGCGCCGGCGGCGTCCGTGGCGCAGCAATCCTCCTGCGGCAGCGTCACGGCTCCTGTCGGGTCGCCTTCCGCGGGCAGTGTCCTGTCCGCGGTCCCTTTGCCCCGCGCACAGCCGCCCCGCCCGGCCACGGCGTCGCTGAAAGTGGCCGAGGTCCGAAACGAGACGGCCGACGTGCGCACGTTCCGCCTCGACAACCGCGCCGGCCGCATTCCCCACGCGCACCCGGGGACATTCCTGCAGGTCTGCGCTTCCATCGACGGTACCGACGCGTGGCGCAGCTTCACCGTCGCCTCGTCGCCGACCGACCCGTCGTTCCTGGAGCTGACGATCAAGCGGAACCGGGCGGGTCACGTGACCAACCACCTCTTCGAGGAAGTCCGCGCCGGGAGCGAGCTGACCGTGCGCGGCGCGCAAGGCGGGTTCTACTTCGATCCGCCGCGTCACCGCGAGCCGCTCGTGCTGGTCTCGGCCGGCAGCGGGATCACCCCGGTCATGAGCATCGCCCGCTTCCTGGCCGAGACCGATCCCCGGCGCCCGTGCACCTTCGTCCACGGTGCGCGCACGGAGGACGACATCATCTTCCGGGCCGAGTGCCAGCGCCTGCACGACACGCTGGCGTTCTTCGACTACCACGTCTCGCTGTCGCGGCCGGGATCGCGTTGGGAAGGCCCGCGAGGAAGGCTGGACGGGAGCCGGCTGGCGCCGCTCGTCCGCGACCTGAAGGGCAGCCGCTACTTCCTGTGCGGACCGTCCGCCTTCATGGACGTGATCGCCGGCTGGCTGGGATCCGAGGGTGTCCCGGCCGACCGCGTGCACACCGAGCAGTTCCACGCCGCGCCGCGGCTCGCGCGAGCGGGGTGAAAGCGATGACCGCTTCCGGAAGCGTCCTGGCTCTCGAATCGGAGGCCGCCCCCGAGCCGGCCCCGGCGCCGCCGCCGGCCGGCGCGGCTGTCGCGATTCCGGCGGGTGCGTCGACCCTCGTCGACCGGTATCTGGAGGAACAGCAGGTCACCGCCGTGGCGCGCTTCGCGCAGGCGCACGACGCGGCGCACGCCGGCGGTTCGGCGCTGGCCGAGCGCTACTCGGCGCTGATGCCGGCGACCCCGCCGGCTCCCGGCCAGCAGTACGCCTTCGACGTGGATCTCGACGCCTGCTCGGGCTGCAAGTCGTGCGTGGCGGCCTGCCACTCGCTGAACGGCCTCGAGGAGGAAGAGTCGTGGCGCGACGTCGGGCTGTTGCACGGCGGGAGCCGAAGCCTGCCCGTGGTGCAGCACGTGACGACGGCCTGCCATCACTGCCTGGATCCCGCCTGCATGCACGCTTGTCCGGTGGAGGCCTACGAGAAGGATCCGGTCACCGGCATCGTGAAGCACCTCGACGACCAGTGCTTCGGCTGCCAGTACTGCACGCTCGCCTGTCCCTACGAGGCGCCCAAGTACAGCCGCGCCAAGGGAATAGTCCGCAAGTGCGACATGTGCAGCGACCGGCTCGCCGACGGGGAAGCCCCGGCCTGCGTGCAGTCCTGCCCGAACGGCGCCATCGCGATCCGCGTGGTCGACGTCGAGCAGGTGATCGAGGAATCCGAGACCCACCTGTTCGTGCCCGGGGCGCCGGAGCCGGCCCTGACGTTGCCCACGACCGCCTACCGCACCGGGCGCGTCCTGCCGCGCAACATGGTCCCGGCGGACTACCGCACGGTGCGTCCGGAGCAGGCGCACTGGCCGTTGATCCTGATGCTCACACTCACACAGCTCTCCGTGGGCGCCTTCCTGGTCGAGCGGTTGCTGGAGCTGTTCGTCCCGGGGGCGCTGACGGCGAGCATCCGCCCCGTCCACAGCGCGAGCGCACTGGTATTCGGTCTGCTGGCGCTAGGCGTCAGCGTGCTGCACCTCGGCCGCCCTCGCTATGCCTACCGGGCCGTCCTGGGGCTGCGGCACTCGTGGCTCAGCCGCGAGATCCTGGCCTTCGGCATCTTCGCGGGGCTGGCCGTGGTCTACGCGGCGTGGTCCTGGGCGGGATCGGCGGGCTGGCCGGGAGTCTGCGCCGCCGGGAATGGCTCCGGCGCAGACGATGCTGTCCTCGGCGGCATCGGGGATTGGGGTATCGGCGTCTGCGCGGGGGCCGCGTTCGAGGCCGGTTTCGGGTGGTGGCTCGGCTGGGGCGTCGCGTTGTCGGGCGTCGCCGGTGTGCTCTGCTCGGTGATGGTCTACGACTACACGAAGCGCGATTTCTGGAACGGTCCGGCCACCGCCGGCCGCTTCTTCCTGACGACGGCCGTGCTGGGCCTCGCCGCGGCCTGGCTGCCGCTGCTGATCGTCGCCGCGGGCAGCGACGCGGAGCTGGCCGGCGCCGCCGTCGATCGCTACGGCGCCATGCTGTGCCGCGGACTCGTCGTCGCCATGGCCGCCAAGCTGTTGTTCGAGGCGGCGTTGTTCCGCCACCTGGCGTCCCGGTCCACGACATCGCTGAAGCGCACGGCGTGGCTGATGTCCGGCGCGCTCTCCAACGTCACCATGGCGCGCTTCGCGGCAGGGTTTCTCGGCGGCCTCGCCATGCCGGGCCTGCTTCTGCTCAGCCGCGTGCCCGCGCCGCCCGGGCAGGGCCAGGACCTCGTCTTCGCCGTGCTCGTCGGGATGCTGTTCGTCGCGTGTCTCGCCGGCGAGCTCCTCGAACGCTACCTGTTCTTCGCGGCGGTCGCTTCGCCGCGCATGCCGGGAACCCTGTAACCGATGTTGCATCAACGCGACGGGTACCTGACCCGCGAGCTTCGGCGGACGCCCGGCGGTTTCGGCCTCGGGCAGGTCCCCGCGAAGCGCAAGCCGGACGCCACCACCGACATGGTGTGCGGCTACTGCTCGACCGGCTGCAGCCTCACCGTGCACCTCAAGGACGGCGAGGCGGTGGGACTCACGCCGGCCGCCGGCTATCCCGTGAACCGCGGCGTCGCCTGTCCGAAGGGCTGGGAGGCGCTGGCCGTG
>CAZMWA010000132.1:0-6134 GCA_964569405.1 uncultured Vicinamibacteraceae bacterium
CTTTTCGAGTTCCTCGAGGTCTGCAATGGCCGACATGGAATCCTCCTCATGCTGACAGCGAAACAGGCTGTCAGAAGAATACCATGCCACCCCACACACTTCGGACAGCCCCTCGGCCGATCACAATCCTGACGTGCACCCACCGCGGATTACACGCTTGACTTCTCTCATGGACCTCACTAGACTGGCCACCTTCGCCGCTTGGCGAGTGCGCTCACATCTCGCGGCACCGTGGCCTGCAGTGTGTTCAGCGAGTCACAGGCCTTCGGAGGGACGGTATGCCAACCGGCACGATCGCGCGTCTTCTGATTGACAAGGGGTTCGGTTTCATTCGCGACGAGGGCGGAATCGAGCACTTTTTCCACCGTAGTGCGGTTCGGGGCGCCGTGTTCGAGCTCCTGCGTGAGGGGCAGCGGGTGGACTTCACGCCCGAGGAATCGCAGAAGGGGCCCCGCGCGGGCGACGTTCGTCTCATCGAAAGCTAGATCGGCGTCTCGTCCTCCGGCGGTGGACACTCGAGTAGCCGCCCTTCCCATTCTTCGTCCGTCCTGGTTCACGCTGGCTTCTCTCGCCTGGAAGCGAACGGGGCCCGGTGGCCCTCCCGGTCTTCAAAATCGGTCGCTCCCCGCCAACGCGGGGGGGCTGGGTTCGACTCCCAGGCGCTTCCGCCAGCGCGCCGACGCCGTCCCGGGCCAGGCCCCGCCGATCCCGACGACGTAGCGGCCGCGCGCCGCGCCCCGCAGCAGGGTGTCGAACGCGGCCGGCAGCTCCTCCAGCGTTATCGCGTGCGTCATGGCGGCGAGGTGCGCCGGTTTCATGTCCGCGGCCAGACGGCGCCACGCTTCCAGCCGCAGGTCCATCGGACACATCGAGGAATCGATGCCGAGGAGCTTGACCCCCCGCAGGATGAACGGCATGACCGTCGTGCGCAGCTCGATGCCGCCCGTCAGGCCCGAGCTGGCGATGCAGCCGCCGCGCCGCATGGTCCGGGTCAGCCAGCCGAGCGTGTCGCCGCCGACCGGGTCGACGGCCCCGGCCCACGCGGCCTTCTCGAGCGGGCGCGCCGCGGCCGCGGCCGGGACCTCGGCGGAGATGACGTCGGCGGCTCCCAGCGACCGCAGGAACTCGTGCGCGTCCGCCTTGCGGGTCGACGCCGTGACTTGGTAGCCGGCGGCGGCGAGACACTGCACCGCCAGGCTTCCCACGCCGCCCGTCGCGCCGGTCACGATGACCGCGCCGCTGGCGGGGGTCAGCCCGTTCCGCTCCATCTCGACGACGCTGAGGGCGGCGGTGAACCCGGCCGTCCCGATGGCCATCGCCTCGCGCAGGTCGAGTCCGCGCGGCAGGCGCACGACCCAGTCGGCCGGCACGCGGGCGTACTCGGCGAATCCGCCGTCATGGCTCTCGCCCAAGCCAAAGCCGGTGGCGAGGACCTCGTCGCCGGGCGTGAAGCGCGGATCCTCGCTCGCCTCGACGACGCCGGCCAGGTCGACGCCGCCGACGAGCGGAAACCGGCGCATGATCTTGCCCGCGCCGGTGGCGGCCAGGGCGTCCTTGTAGTTCACGCCCGAGTACGCCACCCGCACGACCACGTCCCCGGCGGCGAGGTCCTGCAGGCCGGCCTCGACGAGGCGGCCCCCAATCGTGTCTCCGTCCTGGAACACCCGATACGCCCTGAATCGATCCACGAAATCCTCCATTAGACGGGGCTGCGCCCCGAACCCCCGGCGTCCGCTTGCGGGGACCCCAATGCCCCGCGCCGCTACCGCCGAGGCGCGCTGTGCGCGCCTTTGGGCGTCTGCGGGGCAGATGCCTAGAGCAGATTCATGAATGCGCCCGTGTCCGCGAGATCCGGCAGCACGCTGTCGGCGCCGTGCCGCCTGAGCTCGGCCTCGTCGAACGGGCCGGTCGCCACCGCCACCGATCTCGCGCCCGACCGCTGCGCGCAGCGGACGTCGAGCGGCGTGTCGCCGACGACCACGACCTGCGCGGCTGACGGTACCTCGATTCCCTGCCGCCGGGCCCGGTCGACCGCAATCGGCACCAGCTCGTCCCGGCTCGGCGCGTCGTCCCCGTAGGCGCCGCACGCAAAGTGACTCCAGAGGTCGAAGTGCTCCAGCTTGATCCGCGCCGCGCGGGCGACGTTGCCGGTCAGCAGCGCGCTGGCCACGTCGGTGCGCGCGCCCAGCCGGGCGAGCAGCGTCCGTACGCCGGGCATGAGGCCCTTGCGCGGGCCGGGACCGAGGATCTCCCCCTGCAGCAGCTCGCAGTAGCGTGCGTGGAAGCGCCGGCGCACGGCCGGCCCGGCGGTGACCCCGGCGCGTTCCAGCGCGTCGTCGAAGATCAGCGGGTCGGTGCGACCCGCGACTGGAATCCCGTCGAAGCCGCCGGCCACGCCGAACAGCTCCTGGAACGCCCGGTTCAGGGCGCGCTTGCCGGCCCCGCCCGAGAGCAGCAGGGTGCCGTCGATGTCGAACAGGATGAGCCGCGCCGGCCCGCTTGCGCACGCGTCCACTAGCGGTCCTCGAGCAACTGGTCGACCTCGGCGACGATGCGTGCGCTCGACAGCATGGCGATGATCTCGGTGCGCAGCGCCGCGAGGTTGGCCGCGACGGCAGCCAGCGCGAGGACCGAGTGGACCACGGCCGGCACCGTGTCCGTGTCGACGCCGCCGCCCATGATGGCGGTAGCCATCGTGAGCCCCATCGCGATCGTGGCAATCGAGAACACCGGGCGGCGCACGCGGGCCACGGCACGGTACAGCTCCACCGACAGTTGCGCCTCCTGGACCGCCTCGCGCACGGCCCTGCCCTTCCCGATCAGGTAGAACATCGTCATCGAGTGCGCCAGGAGCGTGACCAGGGTGGCAAAGATGCCGAGCGACGTGTGACGCAGCACATCGGCAGGACCGAGCGCCGTGAAGCCGAGCACCGTGGCGTACCCGAGCGCGGCGATCCCCACGAATGCGGCGGTGATTAGCGCGGCGGACACGCGGGGATCATATCAGCCGGCGGCAGCCCGGCCCGACTGCGCGGCGGCCGTCGAGCTGCGGCGCACCAGCGACCGGTACTCGCGGATGAGCAGGTCGAGGTGCTCGCGTTCCTCGTCGGCGAACTCCAGGAAGATCTGCTTCCCCTCCGAGTCCTCGAACTGCTCGCCGTAGCGCTTGAAGAAACGATGCGACCCGCGCTCGCAGCGAATCCCGATCTTGAGCGCCTGCCGGTCGTCCACGCCCTTCGCCAGCTCGTCGGCGCCGGCCGCGAACAGGCCGTTTGCAGCCCCCTTGAAGAACAGGAAGGTGGGGCGTGACTCGAGATCGGGATCCTGGGCCAGGAGCTCCTGGTAGCGGGCCTCGAGCTTGGCCAGGTGCTCCTGCTCCTCCCCGGCCAGGCGTTCGAAGACGCGCCGCCCGCGCGCGTCCTTCGTCAGGCGCGCCGCCCGCGAGTAGAACTCCAGCCCGCTGCGCTCGGTGGCGATGGCGATGCGCAGGGCGTCCCGGGCAAACAGCAGCTCGGTGTCGACGGCGGCCCCCGACGGCCGGCGCCCCGCCCGGCACTCCTCGCACGTGCCGTAGATCTGGACGACGCTCTTGCCGACCGTGAACCCGCGCTCGTCGGCGATCTCCTCCAGCAGGCTCTCGACGTCCGAGCTGAGGAACTCGTACGACCGGTTGCAGGACTTGCAAATGAGGTGAAAGTGGCGCGGGTGGCGGTACGAGTGCTCGAAACGGAAGCGGCCCTCGCCGAAATCGACCTTGCGGGCGATGCCGGCCTCGACCATCCAGCGCAGGGTCCGGTAGACGGTTGCCCGGCTGATCCGCTGGTCCTCGGCCCGCATCAGCGCCACCAGGTCGTCGGCGCTCAGGTGTCCCTGCTGGCGCAGGAAGACGTTGACGATCAGCTCGCGCTTGCTGGAGCGGCGTCCGCCCGGCGGGCGCAGACGCTCGAGGTAGGCTGACTGCGGCTCCATTTCCCGGTTGATCCGATGCGCTGCGGCGTTTGACCGACGACCGGAATCCGCGCCGTTGCAGGGCGCAGACGCCTAGGCGCCGAACGACTGGCCGCAGCCGCAGGTCGACTTGGCGTTCGGGTTCTTGATCGTGAAGCCGCCGCCCATCAGATTGTCGACGAAGTCCACCTCGGCGCCAGTCAGGTACCGAATGCTGATGGGGTCGACGAAGAGCGTGACGCCGTTCGACTGAAAGATGCGATCGGCGTCCGGGTCCCCGGCGCCGTCCTCGATCATCAGTCCGTACTGGAATCCGGAGCAACCCCCGCCCTGAACGAACACCCGGAGGCCCGCCTCCCGCTTCTCTTCCTCGGCCAGCAACTGGGCGATTTTGCTCGCCGCCGCCTCGGTGACGCTGACAGGAACGGTCGATCCGCTTGTTTCCATCGTACCCATGCCTTCCACTGCCATGATGCACATTATAGCGGACGGGGCCGCCCTCCCGCACGCGCCGGGCGTCCCGGGCACTTTGCTACGCTATGCGGGTGCACGCCGACCGGTTGCTGGAGAGGGCCCGCCAGCGGTGGGCCTCGCTCGCGAGCGCGCGGCCCGACCTCGCCGCGGCCATCGATCTTCAACGCCGGCTGGTCGGGGGGAGCCTGGAACTGGGCGCGATGCTCGACGAGCGGCCCCCGCCGCCGCCGGCGCTGGCGCCCGCCGAGGCCGTGTCGAGACTCGGCGCGAAGCGCCCCGTGCTGGTGGACAGCGCCGTCGAGCTGGACCCGGACCGCTTCGAACCTTTCGTGCTGGCCTTCTGCGACGACTTCGCCCGGGGCGGCGCCGCCGGGCCGGCCGCGCGCCTGCGGAGCACGCTCGAGCGGCGCGAGATCGACCTCGGCTCGCTGCTCGCCGCCTCGCTGCTGCGCCGGCAGCACGCCATCCGGATGAAGGCCCAGCACGTCGGCGTCGCCCCCGACCTGCTCTGGCTGGTTGCGGAGCTGGCCGTGGCGCCGCTCGCGCACCGGCTGCAGTCGCGCTGCCTGACCGGCGCGGCGGCCGGCGACACGGGGCTGCGCGCCGCGCTGGACGCCTGGGACGAGGGCTCCTGCCCCGCGTGCGGCTCCTGGCCGGCGTTTTCCGAGGTCGTGGACGACGCCCGGAGCCTGCGCTGCTCGTTCTGCGGCGCCGCGTGGCGGCCGCCCACCCGGCGGTGCATCTACTGCGCCGAGGAAGGGACCTCGCTGCTGGCGGCGGCGCTCACCGAGGGCGAGCAGGCGGTGCGGCGCCTCGAGCTGTGCCGCACCTGCGGCGGCTACCTCAAGAGCCTGACCGTGGCGGCCCCCACACCGTTCGAGCTGCTGCCGGTGGAGGACCTGGCGTCGAGCGACCTCGACGCGGGCGCGGTGGAGCGCGGGTATGCGCGGCCGGCGATGCGCGAGGTCGAGGCCTATAATCGCGACCCATGCGACTAGGTACCGGTACCGGTCTCGCCCTGGCGGCGCTGCTGCTGGTCCCGGCGGCCGCGCAGGACCGCGTGCCGCACAGCAGGCTCTTCCCGCCCGAGGACCTCGGCATCCTCGAAGGCCCCGACCGCGACGCCTGGCAGATGCCGAACGAGGTCATGGACGCGCTCGGCATCACGGACGGCGCCAGGGTGGCCGACCTGGGAGCGGGCGGCGGCTGGTTCACGGTCCGGCTGGCCCGCCGCGTCGGGCCCGGCGGGGTGGTCTACGCCCAGGACATCCAGCCCCGCATGATCGAGTCGATCTCCCGCCGGGTCGGCCGCGAGGGGCTCACCAACGTGCGCACCATCCTCGGCACGGCCAGCGACCCCAGGCTGCCGGCCGCCCTCGATGCCGTGCTCATCGTCGGCACGTATCCGGAGATCGCCGATCCCGTCACCCTGCTGGGCAACGTCGTCGCCTCGCTCAAGCCGGACGGACGGCTCGGCATCGTCGACTTCACGCTCGACGGCGGTGGGCCGGGGCCGCCGCTGGAGGAGCGGATCGAGCCCCGCCTCGTCATCGGGAGCGCCGAGCGGGCGGGGCTGCGCCTGCTCGCCCACGAGCGGTTCCTGCGCTACCAGTACCTGCTCGTCTTCGTGCCGGCCGCCGGAGTCGCTCCCGGCGATGGTCAGGGCGGTGGTCATCCGCCGGCGGCCGGCACGAAGACGAGCAGGTACTGGT
>CAZMWA010000133.1:0-5253 GCA_964569405.1 uncultured Vicinamibacteraceae bacterium
CCCCTGCGCCCCGCGCCGCTCCCGCCGAGGCGCGCCGTGCGCGCCTTTCGGCATCGCGGGCGGCGGAGGCGCGCTGTGGGCTGCTAGCGCCAGGGCATGAAGCGCTCGATCCAGGCGATGCGCGTCAGGTCGTTGTAGATGACCGTGACCATCAGCATCATCAGCGCGACGAAGCCGACCAGCAGCATGCGCTCCTTGACGCGCATGCTGAAGTCGCGCCGCGACACGCCCTCGATGGCCATGATGGCGATGTGGCCGCCGTCGAGCACCGGAATCGGAAGCAGGTTCAGGATCCCCAGGTTCAGGGAGATCATCGACATGAGGCTCAGGAGCGCGATCAGGCCGATCTCGGCGGCACCGCCCGACAGTTGCGCGATGCCGAGCGGCCCGACCAGTTGCCGCGGCGAGGTCTCGGCGGTGAACAGGCCGACGAGCGTCTCGAAGATCAGACCGGACCATTCGTAGTTGCGGGCGAGGCTGAGCTGGAAGGCCTCGAAGAAACCCGGCTCGAAGGTGCGCACCTCGAACGGGCTGATCGAGACGCCGATCAGGCCGACGTCGCCCCTGAGGGCCGGCGTGACGACGATGTCGCGCCGCGAGTCGCCGCGGCGCACCGACACGCGCAGCGGCTCGTCCGCGTGCGCGTTGATCCGCGACACCAGCTCGTCGCTCGATACCGGGTCCCCCTCCACCGCCTCGATCACGTCGCCGGCCTGGATGCCCGCCGCCGCGGCCGGCTCCCCGGGCGTCACGCTGCGGATCTGCGGCTGCAGCACCGGCGCGATGCCCAGATCGCCCATCTCGAACTGGGTCTGGCTGTCGGGCGTGACCCGCAGCACCCGCTCGCCGCCCGCGTTGCGGACGACCACCTCGATCTCGCGCGCGGCGCGCGGCAGGACGGCGCGGAACAGCTCCTCCCACGTCTCGACGACGCGGCCCGCGACGCTGACCACGCGGTCGCCGGCCCGGATGCCGACGCGCTCGGCGGCCGAGCCGTCGGCGACCGTGCCCACCACCGGCGGCTGGGTCTCGTAGGCGGGCACCTCCGCTCCCTGGTACAGGACCCCGGTCATCACGACGATCGCGAGCACCACGTTCATCGCCGGCCCCGCGATGAGGATCTGAAAGCGCTCCCACTTCGTCTTGGAGAGGAACTCGTCCTCCCGGCCGGTGCGGCGATCGTCCGGGTTCTCGCCGGCCATCCGGACGTAGCCGCCCAGCGGAATCGCGCTCACGCAGAACTCGGTGTCGCCGCGCTGCGTCCTGAGCAGCTTGGGGCCGAAGCCGAGCGAGAAGGTGAGCACGCGCACGCCGACGCGCCGCGCGGCCAGGTAGTGCCCGAGCTCGTGAACGAACACCAGCACGCCGATGACGAAGATGAATGCAAGCAGGCTGGTCAACGAATCCCTCCGCAGCCGCCGCCGGGCTACGGCGCGGGCTGCTGTCCTGATTCTAACCCGCGGATCAGCTCGTCCGTAAACCGGCGCGCCCAGGCGTCGACCTCGCGGACCGCCGCGAGCGTCTGCACGTCGCCGGCCTGCCGGCGCTCGCCCGCGTCGAGCGCCCGCTCGATGGCCGCCGGGATGGCGGTGAACCCCAGCCGGCGCTCGAGAAACGCGTCGACGGCCCGCTCGTTGGCGGCGTTCAGGATGATCGGCAGCGCGGTCGGTCCCCGCAGAGCGCGGTAGGCAAGCGCCAGGCACGGGAAGCGCTCCAGGTCGGGCCGGTCGAAGTCGAGGCGGCCGCAGCGCGCAAGATCGAGCGCCGGCAGCGGCGCGTCCCACCGCTCCGGATAGGAGAAGGCGTACTGAATCGGCAGGCGCATGTCCGTGACGCCGAGCTGGGCGATCACCGAGCCGTCACGCAGCTCGACGAGCGAGTGGACGATCGACTGCGGATGGACCACCACGTCGATCCGCTCCGGCGGCGCCTCGAAGAGCCAGCGCGCCTCGATCACCTCGAGCCCCTTGTTCATGAGCGTCGCCGAGTCGACCGTGATCTTCGGCCCCATCCGCCACGTGGGGTGGTCGAGCGCCTCGCGCGGCGTCACGGCCTCGAGCTCCGCGGCCGGGCGCTCGCGGAACGGGCCGCCGGAGGCCGTCAGGATGAGACGCCGCACCTCGTCGGGGTCGCGTCCGTGCAGGCACTGATGGATGGCGTTGTGCTCGCTGTCCACCGGCAGGATGGCGACCCCGCGCCGGCGGGCGGCGCGCATCATGAGCCCCCCCGCCATGACCAGCACCTCCTTGTTGGCGAGGGCAATCGTCTTGCCCGCGTCGATGGCCGCCAGGGTGGCGTCCAGACCGGCCGTGCCGGCGGTCGCGCACAGCACGAGGTCGGCGGCGGGATGCGTCGCCACGGCCAGCAGCCCGTCGCGGCCGGCGCAGGCCCGCTCGACCTCCACGCCCGCGCCGCGCAGCGCCGCCCGCGCCCGATCGAGCGCGTCCGGGGTGGACGCCGCGACGATCCGCGGGCGATGGCGACCCGCCTGCTCGGCGAGCAGATCCGCGTTCCGTCCCGCGGCGAGCCCCACGACCTCGAGCCGGCCGGCCTGCGCCTCGATCACGGACAGCGCGCTGCGGCCTATCGAGCCGGTCGAGCCGAGAATGGCGATTCGCTTCAAGGGCCGCTCGCGAAGTGCAGGACAGTGTAGTAGACCGGTGCGGCGAACAGGAATCCGTCGAGCCGGTCGAGCACGCCCCCGTGCCCGGGAATGGCGTGCGAAGCGTCCTTGAGCCCCGCGCTCCGCTTGAGCATCGATTCGAACAGGTCGCCGGCGATGCCCAGGCCTGCCAGCCCCAGCCCCAGCAGCGGCCGCCAGCCGGGCGCCAGCCCGGCGAGCCACCAGCCGCCGAGGGCCCACACGACGAGCGCCCCCGCCGCGAGGCCGAACAGGGCCCCTTCGACCGTCTTGCCGGGACTGATCGCGGGCGCGAGCGCGCGCCGGCCCAGCCCGCGTCCACCGTAGTACTGCGCCGTGTCGCTCGCGACGATCGCCGCGAGCAGGAGCAGCAGCACCTCGGGCCCGTGCGCGTACCGCAACCCGGCCAGCGCGCCGAGCGGCAGCGCCAGGTACAGGACGGCGAAGGTCGCCGTCGAGCCCGGCACCGGGGCTCGCTGCCCGGGCCACAGCGGAAGCTGCGCGACGGCCAGTGCGACGGTGACGGCCATCAGCGTGACGGGCAGCAGCGCCGGCGCCAGACCCACGACGGCGCAGGTGCCGAGCGCCGCCGCCGCGGTCGGCGCCGCCGGCAGCGGCGCGCCGGCGCGCGCCGCCAGATTGGCGTACTCGCGCAGCGCCGCGAGGAGCACCGCCTCGACCAGCAGCAGCGTCGCGAGCGGGGGCAGAAGGTGGACGATGCCCGCGACGAGCGGCAGGAGCACGAGGGCGCTCAGGACACGCAGCATGCGTCTCGCGCCGAACCGCCGTCACTGTCCCACGGCCGCCGGCTCGGGCTTGAGGCCCCCGTAGCGGCGGTCGCGCTTCTGGTAGGCGACGATGGCCTCCAGGAGGTGGCGGGCTCGAAAGTCGGGCCACAGGGTATCGGTGACCCAGATTTCCGCATAGGCAATCTGCCAGAGCAGAAAATTGCTCACGCGCATCTCGCCGCTGGTGCGGATGAGCAGGTCCGGGTCCGGCTGCCCGGCGGTATACAACAGGCCGCTGAAGCGCGCTTCGTCGAGGTCGCGCGGCGCCATCCCGGCCGCCAGCGCCCGGCGCGCGGCTTCCACGATCTCCGCGCGCCCGCTGTAGTTGAGGGCGATGTTGAACCGCATGCCGCCGTTGCCGGCCGTCCGCGAGCAGCCGGCCGCGAGCTCCTCGCGCACGTCCGGGGCCAGCTCGCCGTCCCGGCCGATCACGTGCAGGCGAATGTCGTTGCGCATCAGCGTGTCGAGCTCGAGTCGCAGATAGCGCTTGAGGAGCTCCATCAGCAGCCTGACCTCGGACCGCGGCCGCTTCCAGTTCTCGACCGAGAACGCGTAGAGGGTGAGCACCTCGACGCCCAGCCGGGCGCACACCTCGACCGCGTCGCGCACGGCGTCGATGCCGGCCCGGTGGCCCTCGATTCTCGGCAGGCGGCGCTGCGCTGCCCAGCGCCCGTTGCCGTCCATGATGACGGCGACATGACCGGGGAGGCGCAGGTAGTCGACCTGACGGGCGAGCGCCGCGGCGGCGGATCCGTCCGGAACCCAGGCCAGGATCTTCTCGAGGCTCATCAGACAGTCGACATCGCCGTCCCTGTCGGGCGGGCGAGCGTGGCGCAAGCGGCCGGCTTTCGATGATACGGAGTGTTCGCGATGCGTTCAAGAATAGTCGACCCGCACGAGAAACAACCCGCGCGCCGGCGCCGTGGGGCCGGCGCGCGCGCGCTGTCCGGAGGCCAGCACCGCCGCGACGTCCGCGACGGACCGGCGCGCCCGACCCACCTCGACGAGGGTCCCGACGATGGCGCGGACCATGTGCCGCAGGAACCCGTCGCCCGCGACCTCGACGTCGATGATTCCGCCGCCGCGCTCGCCTGCGGCCGCGGACCAGGCCGGGCCGGGCTCGGCCACGACCCGCAGATCGGCAATCGTGCGCACGGTCGAGCCCGGGCCGCGCTCGGCGGCCGCCGTCTGGAACGCGGCGAAGTCGTGCCGGCCGCGGAGCAGCGCGCCGGCCGCCTGCATCGCGGCGCAATCGACCGGCTGCGGCAGGTGCCAGACGTAGCGCCGATCCAGGGGGTTGGCCACCGGCCCGGCCGTCAGCCGATAGCGGTACACCTTCCCGCGCGCGTCGAACCGGGCGTGGAACCGATCCGCCACCTGTTCGGCGCGCAGCGCCCGGACGTCGGGCGGCAGCCGCGCGTTGAGCGCCCTGACCAGCGCGGGCGGCGCCAGCGGGTGGGCCAGGCGCACGCTGGCAACCTGACCCAGCGCGTGCACGCCCGCGTCGGTGCGGCCGGCGCCGTGCACGGTGACCGGTCGTCCCTCGAGCGGCAGCAGCGCCGCCTCGACCGCCGCCTGAATCGTCGCCGCGCCGGGCTGCCGCTGCCATCCGGCGTAGTCGGTGCCGTCGTACGCCAGGGTGAGCTTGAAGGTCCGCATGCGCGGAGGCCGGCGGGCGCCAGAACTCCCCGCCGGAGTATACAGGCCGCCGGCGCCCGCCCCTGACGAACCGCCAAGCGTCTCCACCGTAGAATAAGGCGCGCACGGCGCGCCTCGGCGGCAGCGGCGCGGGGCGAAGGGGTCCCCGCAAGCGGACGCCGGGGG
>CAZMWA010000134.1:0-9639 GCA_964569405.1 uncultured Vicinamibacteraceae bacterium
CGATCAGCCGGCAGTTCGCGCGGTGGGTCGCCGGTCTGCGCCACGAGGACCTGCCCGCGGAGGTCGTGGACCGCGCGAAGGGCCTGACGCTGCACGCCCTTGCGTCCGCGCTGCTCGGCTCGCAACTGCCCGCGGCGCGGCAGGCCATCCGTATCGTCACCGAGGAGGAGGCGGGCGCGGCGAACGGCGCCACCCTCCTGGTGGACGGGACGCGGGCCGCGCGGGCCGGCGCGGCCTTCGCCAACGCCGAAATGGTGTGGGCGGGCGGGAAGCTGGACACGTTCCGCATGCTGCTGCACCCCGGCACGTGCATCGTTCCTTGCGCGCTCGCCGCGGCGGAGACCGAGCAGGCCTCCGGCCGCGACTTCATCACCGGTCTGGCGGCCGGCTACGAGGTCGCCGAGCGGTTGGCGGCCGACTTCATCCCGACCATGATGGCGCGCGGCTTCCACGCCGGCCCGGTCTGCGGCATCTTCGGCGCGGCCGTGGCGGCGGCGAAGATCATGCGCCTCAGCGAGGACCAGTTGACGCACGCCATCGGCCTCTGCGTGAACCTGGCGGGCGGCAACCTGGAGAGCGGCGGCCTGCGGGAGAGCGCGGCGGCGCGCAACGCCCTGCTGGCCGTCGCCCTGGCGAAGCAGGGGCGCACGGCGGGGGAGCGCGCCCTCGAGGGCGACGCCGGGTTCTACCACGCCTACGCGGGCAACAACCGAGGCGAGCTCACGTACAGCTTCGTCGGCGACACGCGCGCCAGCCTGGCCGCGCTCACGGCCGGCCTGGGCGGGTCGTGGCTCTTCCTCGAGACGCTCTACCGCATCTACTCGACGGCCGGCTACAACATCGCGCACGTCGACGTCACGGCGCAGCTCTGCGCGGAGCACGGCATCCGCTACGAGGACGTCGAGCGCGTCGAGGCGGTGGTCAACTGGCTGGAGACGCAGTACCCGAGCCCGGCCTTCCCCACGCGCCGCGAGGACACGGCGACGCCCGCGCCGGGCAGGACCAAGTACTACACCGCGTACGGCGTCGTCCGGCGGGGCTTCCCGCTCCTGCCGGGCACGCCGGACCCGCCCGCGGTGCTCGATCTCATGCAGCGGGTGACGATCATCCCGTCCCACGAGATGACGCTCTTCGGTCCCCGCATCACCATCTTCACGAAGGACGGGCGGAGCTACACGAAGCAGGCCACCGGGCGCGAGTTCATCTGGGACTTCGACGAGGAGGTGCGGCGCATTCGCGGCGTCGTCCCGGGCATTCCCATCCCGCCGGCCCGCTTCGACGAGCTCGTCGAGGTCTGCCGCGGCCTCGACCGGGCGCGCCTGGCCCACCGCCTCGCCGAGCTGACGGTGGCGTAGCAAGGCGCGCACGGCGCGCCTCCTTACGCCAGGATGCCCTGCACCACGTTGCCCGCCACGTCGGTCAGGCGGAAGTCGCGGCCCTGGTAGCGGTAGGTGAGCCGCGTGTGGTCGATGCCCACGCAGTGCAGGATGGTCGCCTGCAGGTCGTGGATGCTCACCGGGTCGCGGACGATGCTGGCGCTGAACTCGTCCGTCTCGCCGTACGTGATGCCGGGCTTGATGCCGCCGCCGGCCATCCAGACTGTGTAGCAGCGGGGGTTGTGGTCGCGCCCGTAGCTGGGGGCCGTCGACCGCGTGTCGTCGGCGGTGGTGAACTGGCCGTACACCGTGCGCCCGAACTCGCCGCCCCACACCACCAGGGTCTCGTCGAGCAGGCCCCGCTGCCTGAGGTCCGCGACCAGCGCGGCCGACCCCTGATCGACGTCCCGGCACTGGCGCGGGAGCTGGACCGGCAGGTGGTTGTGGTGGTCCCAGCCGGTGTGCGACAGCAGGACGTAGCGGACGCCCCGCTCGACCAGCCGGCGGGCCAGCAGGCAGTTGGCCGCGAAGGTGCCGCGCTCGCGGGCCTCGGGCCCGTACAGCTCGAACGTGCTGTCCGGCTCGGTGGACAGGTCGGTCAGCTCGGGCACGGAGAGCTGCATGCGCGCCGCCATCTCGTACTGCTCGATGCGCGTGGCGATCTCCGGGTTGCCGGTCTCCTGCAGCCGGATCTCGTTGAGCGCCGCCAGATCGTCGAGGAAGCGGCGCCGGTCCGCGGTGTCGAAGCCCGCCGGATTGGACAGGTAGAGCACCGGGTCCGGGCCGCTGCCGAACTTGACGCCGCCGTAGCGCGGGGGCAGGAAGCCGCTGCCCCAGTAGCGCGACAGGAACGGGCCGCCGCCGGTGCTCGAGCCGGTCGTGGGCATGGCCACGTAGGCGGGCAGGTTCTCGTTCTCGCTGCCGAGCGCGTAGGACACCCAGGCCCCGATCGTGGGCCGGCCGGAAAGCTGGAATCCCGTGAACAGGTGCGTCTGAGCGGGGTCGTGGTTGAGCTGGCTGTTCCACAGCGACTTGACGAAGCACAGGTCGTCGGCCACCCGCGCGGTGTGCGGCAGCAACTCGCTGAGCCAGGCGCCCGACTGGCCGTGCTGCGCGAACTCGAACACCGTCGGGATGATGGGCAGCGTGTTCTGCGAGGCCGTCATGGCGGTGAGCTGGAGCCCCTCGCGCACCGAATCCGGCAGCTCCTCGCCCGCCATGTCCTGCAGGTGGGGCTTGTAGTCGAACAGGTCGAGGTGCGACGGCGCACCGGACATGCACATGTAGATGACGCGCTTCGCCGTGGGCGCGAAGTGCGGCAGGTCCAGCAGGCCGCCGAAGGCCTCCGAGCCCACCGGCGCCGCCCCGAGGTCCTCGCGCAGCAGCGCCGCCAGCGCGGCGAAGCCGATGCCCGTCCCGCTCGCGCGGAAGAACGAGCGCCGGGACATGAGCCGTGCGTAGTCGTGTCCGGGATCCGCCATGCGGTCAACCTTTCCTAGTGCTTCGTGACGACCTCGTCGAGGTTGAGAATCAGGCTCGCCACCGCCGCGTGCGCCGCGAGCTCGGCCACGTCGAGGCTCTCGTCCCGCGGGTGCTCGCCGTGGCTCACGAGGCTGGTCGCCGCCTCGCGATCGCGCCGGTAGCGCTCGTCGAAGTTCTCGAGGCTGTTCAGGAGCACCCCGAGCTCGGCCGCGACGGGCTCCCTGGCCGTCGCCAGGCGGAAGGCGAAGGCCAGCCGCTCCGCGCGCGTGGCGCCCCCCTCGGTCAGCATCCGCTCGGCCAGCACCCGGGCCGCCTCGAGGGCGGTCACGTCGTTCATCAGGTTGAGCGCCTGCAGCGGGGTGTTGGTCGGGCTCGTGCTGACCGACGGGTTGTCCCGGTCGGCGACGTCGAACAGCGACATGGACGGCGGGGGCACCGTGCGCCGCACGTACGTGTAGAGGCTCCGCCGATAGAGGTCCTCGCCGTGGTCCTGCTCGTAGCGGGCCAGGCTGCCCGCCCACAGGCCGGCCGGCTGGTACGGCTTCACCGACGGCCCGCCGACGGTGTCCACCAGCAACCCCGAGACGGCCAGGAGCTGGTCGCGCAGCATCTCGGCCGGCAGGCGGTAGCGCGGCCCGCGCGCCAGCAGCCGGTTGTCGGGATCGGCCGCCTGCAGCGCCGGCGTCACGGCGGACGACTGCCGGTAGGCGGCGCTGGTGACCATGAGCCGGTGCATCGCTTTCATGTCCCAGCCGCTGCGCACGAACTCCGTGGCGAGCCAGTCCAGCAGCGCCGGATGGGAGGGCAGGTCGCCCTGCGCGCCGAAGTTGTCCGCGCTCTGCACCAGGCCGGTTCCGAAGTTCATCTCCCAGAAGCGGTTGACCGCGACGCGCGCCGTCAGCGGATGCGACGGGTCGACCAGCCACAGGGCCAGACCCAGCCGGTTGTTCGGCGCGCCGGCCGGCGGCGGCGGGAGCCAGGCCGGGGTGCCGCGCTCCACCTGCCTGCCCGGCCGATCGTAGTTGCCGCGCAGCAGCAGATGCGCGGCGCGCGGCTGCAGCAGCTCCTGCATCACCATGACCGTCGGCACCGTGTTCAGGAACTCGGCCTTCTGCTGCCGCGCGGCCGCGAGCTCCGCCAGGACCGTGTCGACCGTCACGTCCGGCTTGGGATAACGGGGCGGCGACACGCTGGGCCGCTCGCGCCGGCGGGCCTCGATGCGAGCCGCGTCGATCCGGGCGTCCGCCTGGTGCAAGAGGAAGTACGCGTCGATCTTGCGGGCCTGCGCCGCGGTCCGTCGCGCGGGGAGGATGGCGGCGATCTCGGCCAGGGAGGCCGGCTCCGCCAGCGCGGCGATCCGCGCCGGCGGCAGCGCCCGGTCGTACACGCGGACGTCCCAGATCGATCCGCGGAAGCGCTCCGCGCCGCCGCCCGCGCCGACGCGGAGGGGATGCTCCGTCGGATCCTGCGGCCCCAGCCCATTGAACAGGATCTTCAGCTCCTGAGGTTCGCCGTCCACGTAGATGGCGACGCCCTGGATCTGCCGCGAGCCGTCGTAGGTAGCCGCCACGTGGCGCCGCGCGCCCGGCGCGATGGCCGCGACCGTCTCGACGTGGCCGGAGTCGTTGTCCATCCAGAGGCCGGTGTTGCCGCCCACCAGGTTGAGCTGCAGCCTGCCGTCCACGAGCAGCAGGCTGAAGCCCTGCCCGCGCGGGGTGTCGAGCAGGGTGCGCGTGATGATCGGCCCGGTCGCAACCTCCGGCTCTATCCAGGCCGCCAGCGTCATCGCCTGACCGCCGCCGTGGACGCCGGCGAAGGCGTTGGGGTCGGGGTCCTGCAGGTAGGCGTCGAGCGTCTTCGGGCCGCGCCGTCCGGCCGAGCCGCCGTCCACGAAGCGCCGGCCGTCGAAACGCCGCTCGCGCGGCGACGATAGCGGCAAGTGGGCCGTCAGGCCGTCCTCCGGCACCCCGACGATGGGCTCGGCGTCGCCGATCGACCGCTCCCACAGCCGCTGCGCCGCCTCGATCTGCGGCCGGAACTCCGCGAGCTGCGCCTCGGCCGCCGCAATCCGCGCCTCGATGGCATCGAGCTCCGCCTGCTGCGCCGGGGTCGGCGCGTGGACGAGCGGCGGCGTGTTGCCGGTCTTCTGCCCGATGCCCGACTCGGCGATGCTGTTGAAGTACGCGAAGAGCTGGTAGAACTCCGCCTGCGTGATGGGATCGAACTTGTGATCGTGACAGCGCGCGCAGCCCACCGTCAGGCCCAGCCACACGGTGCCGGTCGTGGCGACGCGGTCGACCACGCTCTCGACGAAGAACTCCTCCTCGACGATGCCCATCTCCGAGTTCATGCGGTGGTTGCGGTTGAACCCGGTGGCAATCTTCTGGTCGAGCGTCGCGTCCGGCAGCAGATCGCCCGCGAGCTGCTCGATGGTGAAGCGGTCGAACGTCAGGTTCCGGTTGAAGGCGTCGATGACCCAGTCGCGCCAGCGCGACATGTCGCGCCGCTGGTCCGCGAAGTAGCCGGACGAGTCGGCGAAGCGCGCCGCCGCCAGCCAGGACGCGGCCATCCGCTCGCCGTAGCGGGGCGAGGCCAGCAGGCGATCGACGGCCCGCTCGTAGGCGTCCGGGGACTCGTCGGCGACGAAGGCGGCCACCTCGGCGGGCGTAGGCGGCAGGCCGGTCAGATCGAGCGTCACCCGCCGCAGCAGCGTGCGCCGGTCGGCCGCGGGCGACGGCCGCAGGCCTTCCTGTTCCAGGCGCGCCAGGATGAACGCGTCGATCGGGTTCCGCGGCCAGGCCGCGTCGCGCACCGTGGGCGGCGCCGGCCGCACCGGCGCGATGAAGGCCCAGTGGGGTTCGTACTGCGCGCCCTGCTCGATCCAGCGCGCGATCAGCGCTACCTCGCGCGGGGCGAGAGGCTCCTCGCCGTACGGCATGCGCCGCGCGGGATCGGTCGCCGTGATGCGCCGCATCACGGCGCTGCCGTCAGGGTCGCCCGGTGCGATCACCTGCAGGGCGCCATCCGCCGGCGCGCCGCGGATCGCGTGCTTCAGGACGGCTTCGGCGTCGTCCAGACGCAGGCCCGCGCGCCGCGTGCCGGAATCGGGGCCGTGGCACCGGTAGCACTTGTCCGACAGGATGGGCCGGATGTCGCGGTTGAACTGCACGGTCTCCGGCAGGGGCTCGGGGAGCGGACCCTGGGCAGGGAGGCTCCACGTCGAGCACGCCAGGGCCAACGCGAGCGCGGCCAGCCGGCCGGTTTGCCCGAGGGTGACCGTCGAACGAGGGATGGAACGCATTCGTCTGCAACCCCCTTGCAGCGCAGAGCTGTGACCGAACCCCGGGGTACGGGGTTCGGTCACATTAGATTACCGGGTGCGGGCAGTCAACGCCGGGCAGTTGCGGCCACGTTGATCCCACGCCTGCGTTCGATCCATGCTAGGAGTCCGCGCCCGGGGCACAGGGGTCCCCGCAAGCGGACGCCGGGGGTTCGGGGCGCAGCCCCGTCTGATTGAAGGAGGAGACATGCGCAGCAAGGCAATGGCGGCTCTGGCGGTGGCGGCGCTCGTCGCGGTTCCGGCAATCGCGGAGGAGCAGGGCGTGCAGGCCGACGGCTGGGAGCACCGGCTCGACTTCGGCGGGGATGTCGACGACCTGTTGAGCTTCGACGCGATGGGCTCCGGCGTCCACGTGACGACGACCGGCGCAGGCTTCGCCATCTTCTGGCAGCCGGACAGCATGGCCAAGGGCGACTTCACGATCAGCGCCAGCTTCACGCAGATGGAGCCCTCGGGGCATCCCAACGCCTACGGCCTGTTCCTCGGCGGCTCCGATCTGGCGGGCGACGGCCAGCAGTACACCTACTTCATGCTGCGCCAGGGCGGCGAGTTCCTCGTCAGGAAGCGGATGGGCGAGGACCTGCCGATTCTGGTCGAGTGGACCGCCCACGACGCCATCAACGATCTCAACGACCAGGGCTCGTCCAGCAACACGCTCTCGGTGGAGGCCGCCGGCGACACGGTGCGCTTCCTGGTGAACGGCACCGAGGTGGCGACGCAGCCGCGCTCGGAGGTCGACACCGACGGCATCACCGGCCTGCGCGTCACGCACCTGCTCAACATGCACATCGACGACCTCATGCTCAGCCCGAGCATGTAGGCGACACCGAACCGGGAGGCCGGGAGCGGCTCCGCCGCCCGCCGGCCTCCCGCGCCGTCTCGTCCGTGACACGCCCGGGCGGGTCGCGGCCGGTCCGACAACCTTCAGCCGCCCGGTCGCCGTCAGCCTGCCGATGAACCGCCAGGTTCTTCCCCTTTGCGAGTACGATTGTCACGAAGGCAACCACGTCAGCCGGAGGATCACAATGACAGTCGCACGCTTGCCGAGACGGTTTTCCCTGGGCTTCGTCGTCCTCACCATGTGCCTGTTCATCGCCATCAGCAACGCGCAGCAGGGGCGGCGAGGGGTCGGCCCCGACACGCTGCCCGACGAGCCGCAGATTTCCGGCTTCGGCGACCAGCGTTTCCGCGTCGTGCCGATCAAGGGGCTGTTCCGTCCGTCGGCCCTGGACTTTCTGCCGAACGGCGACATCCTGGTCGGCGAGCGCTCGGGCGCCCTGCGCGTCATCCGCGACGGCGTGCTCGACCCGCAGCCCATCGCGGGCATGCCGGAGGTGCACGCGGGCTACGGCGGCCGCTGGGGCCTGTGGGACGTGGCGGTGCATCCGCAGTTCGCCGAGAACCAGCTCGTCTACTTCACGTACCTGAAGCCCGACGCCGACGACGAGGTGCCGGCGGGCGCTACCGGCGCCCAGGGGCTGTCGGGCACGCAGGTGCTCGGGCGCGGCCGCTACGACGGCGCCCACACCCTGACGGACGTCGAGGACATCTTCGTGTCGGATGCGCGGGCCAGCGGCTTCAGCGTCGCGCGGCTGGTCTTCGCTCCCGACGGCAAGATCTTCATGTCCATCGGCATGCCCCTGCGCGACGAGGCGCACGGCGGCGGCAACCGCGTCGGCACGGCCGAGCAGGCCCAGGATCCCGGCAGCCACGCCGGCAAGATCCTGCGCCTCAACGATGACGGGACCGCGCCCCCGGACAACCCCTTCGTGGACGAGCCGGGCTACCGGCCGGAGATCTACGCCCTGGGGTTCCGCGATCCGCTCGGTATGCTCATCCACCCCGAGACCGGCGAGCTGTGGGAGGTCGAGCACGGTCCGCAGGGCGGGGACGAGGTCAACATCGTCAGGCCCGGCGGCAACTACGGCTGGCCCGTCGTCTCGTACGGCCGCGCCTACACCGGCGAGGAGACGGCCGGCACGGGCGGCACGGGGCCGGAGCTGGCCGATCCCTGCGCCCCCGGCATGGAGCAGCCGCTCCTCTATTGGTACCCCGTCGTCTCGCCCGGCGGCATGGCCATCTACACGGGCGACCGGTTCCCGTTCTGGCGGGGGAGCCTGTTCGTCGGCGGGATGTCCACCACGCAGCTCCACCGCGTCATCTTCAACGACCGGGGGCTGCCCATCCGCCACCAGGAGCTGATGGTCGAGCTCAACCAGCGCATCCGCGACGTGAAGCAGGGCCCGGACGGCCTGCTGTACGTCACGACGGACCACGAGGCGGGGGCGGTGCTGAGGATCGAGCCGGTGGGATAGGGCACGAAGAGGTGGAATCGGCCGCTGTCGTCGCGCGAGCTTGCGCGGACAGGTAGCTCGCGCGGCGGCCGGCCGGCGTGTCGGACAGCGTCGGGGATGCGCAAGGCAGGGAGGCCGCCAATGACCGCGATGAACGGACCGGCTCGGAGTCCGGCGGCGAAACCGATCGCCCGCGCCGCGGGAGCGGCGCTCCTCGTGCTGCTCGGCTGCGCGGCGGCCGGCGCCCAGACGCGCGTCCTGACGCCGGTCACGGACGCGATGCTGCAGGACCCCGACCCGGCGGACTGGCTGAACTGGCGGCGCACGCTCGACGGCTGGGGCTACAGCCCGCTGGACCAGATCGACCGGGAGAACGTCGACCAGCTCCAGCTCGTCTGGGGCTGGCAGACGGGTCCGGGGCTCAACCAGGCCGCGCCGCTGGTGCACGACGGGGTGATGTTCATTCCCAGCCCCCGCAGCGTCGTGCAGGCGGTCGACGCCGTGACCGGAGACCGCCTCTGGGAGTACAGCCGGCGGCTGGGGGACGCGAGCGAGTATCTCGACTCGGTCGGGGGCGGCATGCGCACCCGGTCGGTCGCGATCTACGGCGACAAGATCTTCGTCAACACGTCCGACGCCCACATCGTGGCCCTCGACGCGGCCACCGGCGAGGTCGTCTGGGATCACGCCGTCGCCGACTACCGGCTGGGCTACCGCTACACCAGCGGGCCGATCGTCGTGAACGGGAACGTCGTCTCCGGCATGACCGGCTGCCAGAACTACAAGAACGACGTCTGCTTCATCTCCGCCCACGATCCGGAGACCGGCGAGCAGGTGTGGCGCACGTCGACCATCGCGCGCCCCGGCGAGCCGGGCGGCGACACCTGGGGCGACCTGCCGCTGACGTTCCGCGCCGGCGCCGACTCTTGGATTCCCGGCAGCTACGATCCGGAGACCAACCTCACCTTCTGGTCGACGTCGCAGGCGAAGCCGTGGGCCCGCATCTCGCGCAGGACCGACGGCGACGCCCTGTACACGAACAGCGTGCTGGCCCTCGACCCCGCGACCGGCGCGCTCGAGTGGTACTTCCAGTTCGTGCCGGGGGAGACGCACGACCTCGACGACGTCTTCGAGAGCGTGCTCATCG
>CAZMWA010000135.1:0-20393 GCA_964569405.1 uncultured Vicinamibacteraceae bacterium
TGCGCGGCGCCTGGCCCGGATACTCCGTGTAGAGGACGACCTGCACGTCGGACAGGTCGGGAATGGCGTCGAGCGGCGTGCGCGACAGCGAGAAGGCGCCCGTTCCCGCGAGGGCCAGCGCGGCCAACAGAACGAGGGGCCTGTTGTCGAGTGACCACGTGATGATGCGTTCCAGCACGCGCGACTTCCTGGGGATTCGTAGCGACCGGCGTCCTCACGCCTTCTTCGCCGGGCCCGCGCCCGGCCTCTCCGGAGCGCGACGCTGCGCCCCCGGGCTGCTAGCGCCCGGAGCCCGCCTCCACGCGCTCGCCGAGCAGTTGCGCGATCGCCGCCTCGAGGTTGCTTTCGGAATCGATGAGGAACTGGGAGGAGACGACGACCTCCTCGCCGCCGGCGAGCCCCTCGGTGACCTCCTGCCGGCCATCGCTGGCCAGCCCGAGGCGGACCTCGCGGGGGGTGAAGTAGCCATCGCCGCGGGCGACGACGACCACGGCCTGATCGCCGCTGTGCAGCACGGCGTCCGCCGGCACGATGAGTGCGTCGGCCGCGCCCGGGGCATTCAACTCGACGGTCGCGAACATCCGCGGACGCAGCCGCAGATCCGCGTTGTCGACTTCGACGAAGGCCGTCAACGTTCGGGTGCCCGGGTTCATGGCGGGCCGGAAGAAGGTGATGGCGCCGTCCCAGCGCCGTCCCGGAAACGCGTCGACGGTGACGGTGACCCGCTGCCCCTCGCGCAGGTGCCGAATATCGCGCTCGAAGAACTCCACCTCCACCCACAGGGTGGAGTGATCGGCGATCTTCAGCACAGTCATGCCGGGTTCGAGCCGCATCCCTTCCAGAGAGTCGCCTGTCTTCTCCACGATGAAGCCGGAAGTGGGCGAAACGAACTCGACGGTGCGACTGACCTGCCGGGTGGCCTGCAGCGCCTCGATTTGCTGCGCCGTCATGTCCGCGTAGAGCAGCCGCGCGCGAGCGGCGTCCACGAGCGAAGCGGCCTGCAGCAGCGCGCCCTCGTAGGCGTCGCGCTCTCGCAGTCGGGCGCTGTAGTCCATTGCGGTGAGGTACTCGTGCTGCGTCGTGACGAGATCGGGGCTGTAGATCTCGAACAGCACGTCGCCGGCGGTCACCCGCTCGCCGACGTTGTTGACGCGAGCCCGTTCGATCCAGCCGCCGAATTTCGTGTTGACGGAAGAGACGTTGCGCTCGTTGTGCGCGAGGGCGCCCACGGTCCGGATCGCGACGGGCAACGATCCCAGCTCTACGCGGGTAGTGCGCACGCCGAAGCTCTGCAGGAAACCCTGGTTCACGCGGACGCCGGGACTTGCGGCCGGGCCGGGCGCATCGGCCACGAGTGGAACGAGGTCCATCCTGCAGATCGGACAGTCGCCCGGCTCGTGCTGGAGCACCTGCGGGTGCATGCTGCAGGTGTAGAGGTCGGCGTCGCCCGCCTCGACGTCGGCACTGACGATGCCGGCGGCATCGCGTGCGCGTTCGACGATCCGATCCGCCGCAGTCCACCCGAACGGATTCCAGATCGCAAGCGCCCCCGCGCATACCAGCAGGCCGCCGGCAAGCAACCAGGTTGTCGCGCGCATCATGGGTCTGCCTCCGGAATCGCGAACCCGGTCGCTCGCTCCAGATCCGCCAGCGTCGCGAAGTAGTCGGCGTGGAGCCGGGCGAGACCCAGGCGCACGTCCAGCAGCATGCGCCCTCCGTCCAGCAGGTCGAGGACACCGGTCTCACCGGTGGAATAGGTGGCTTCGGTGGCAAGCAGCGCTTGCTCGGCCTGCGGCAGCAGCGTGCGATCCAGGAGGTCTATCTGCCGTTCGATTGCGTCCAGTCGAAACGTCGCCGCCCGGATCGCGCGCTGCGTTTCGTTGACCGTGGCGCGATACGCGGCGCGCGCAGCCTCGGTTCGCTGCGCGGCCTCGCGGACGCCGGCATCGTATTTCGCCCGGAACAGCGGAACATTGACGCCCAGCGTGACGCTGTAGACGTCCTTGCCGTTGCTCGTCGGGGGCATGGCGCGGCCGGCCGGATCCCGGCGCTCGAGGACGCTCCCCCACGCGACTCCCACCCGGAAATCCGGCCACCGACTCCGTTGCGCCAGTTCGAGGTCGGCTTCCCGGCGTTCGCGTCGGCGCTGCGACGCCAGCACGTCGGGCTGCACGGCTCGCCCGGCGGTGGCCCCCGTGATGTTCTCGAGCCGCACGGCCGGCCGATCGGCCAGCACGACCGGCGCCACCACGGCTACGGGCGGCCGGTCGAGCGCCGCGTTGAGCACCGCCGCCGCATCGACTCTCCGCGAACGCAACGCCTCCCGGGCGCTCAGCGAGCGTGTCACCTCGGCCTGCAATCGGAGGACGTCACCCTGCCTGCCGAATCCCTGCACGTAGCGCGCGAGCGCGAGCGTCTCGTAGTGCGCCAGCAGCTCCGTTTCTTCGCGGTTGATCTGCAGTGCGCGGTCGACGTAGCCGAGGTCGTAGTAGGACAACTTCAGCCGGCGGACGACCGCGGCGCGCCGCGCTTCGAGCTCCGCGGCCCGCACGGCAGACGCCCTCGACATCGATTCGCGCCGGAGTCGCCGTTTTCCGAAGCCGGGGAACGACTGGGTCACGGAGAGAACGGTCGTCTGGGGGCCAACGCGCGTCTCGGGCGAGCGCGCGTGCTGCGTCACCGCGAGCACCGGAGCGGGCAGCGCCGCGGCTTGCGGAATCCGCTGCAGCTCCGCCTGGTACCACGCGAGCGCTTCGCGGACCGAGGGGTTGTTCTCGATCGCCTCCTCGATCAGTCTGGCCAGTCGGGCGTCGCCGTACGCACTGAACGTCGACTCACGGCAGGGCTCGCGCGAGCCGCGCGTGTCGTCGGGGCAGGAGCCGCTGGCCGGCTCGCCCGAGCTCCGGGAAGGGAACGCCAGCACGACGATCAGCAGTACCAACACGTGGACGGGTCGCATGTCCAACAACTTCCCTCGGCGCCGGTACCCGCGTTGCCCTCCCAGACCTCCCCCCGCATGAAACCTAGCGCAACCGCGGGTTTTCTCGCGCCACCCAAATTTGGGGAGCTGTGTCCTGTCCCAGCAGATCGCGTCGCGCATCCACTGGTAGCCGGCGCGTCGCCGCCGGTGAGGCGGACGCCGCGACCCGGAGCAGTTGGGACTCCGCGCAGTCGCAACCACCCATATGGGTGGCGACGGCACCGGCCCGACTCAATCATTGTTGGTTCTTCGCCGAACCCGTGGCGGTCGCGGTTCCCGGAGGCCGCCGGGTTGGGGTTCCCGTTAAGATTGGAAGAGTGAACAGGACCGGGAAATGGGCGGCAAGGACGCATTCGAGCGCATCATCGCTGGTCTGCATGAGGCCATGTTCGACGATGCTCAATGGGTCAGGACATCCGGACTGATCGACGACGCCTGCCGGACGGAGGGGAGCATACTGGCCGTCGGCGACGACTCCGCCCGGATCGATGGGGTGTTGTTCACGAGTTTCTGCTATCGCGGTCAACGCCACGGGGAATGGGAGCGCGAGTACCTCCGCGACTACTACCCGATTGACGAACATCTTCCGCGGTTCAGACACCTGAGAGACAGCCGGATTGTCCACGTCAAGGAGCTGTTCTCCGAGGAGGAACTGAAGACGTCGGTGGTCTACAACGACAGCATGCGTCGGGGCCACCTTCAGAACAGCCTGAAGGTGCGCCTGAACGGACCCGACGGGTCGCGCATCCTCTGGACCATCGGCGATTCGATTGAGGGGAACGGCTGGTCGTCGGACCAGGTCGATCTGATCGCGTGTCTTCTTCCGCACCTGCGCCAGTTCGTGCGGGTCCGTCACGCACTGGCCGCGGCCCGTGCGTTTCCCGCATCGCTCGGCAGGCTGCTCGACAACACGCGTGCCGGCGTGATGCAGTTGGACCGGCACGGACGCGTTGCCGCGGCGAGCGACCGTGCTCTTGAGTTGCTCTGCCAAGGCGATGCGCTGTCGGATCAGGGCGGGACCCTTGGCGCCCTGTTGCCAGCGGAGGATACCAGGTTGCAGATGCTTCTCGGCCGCGCGCTGCCACGTTACGGCGATCAGGGCGTGAGCGGCTCGATGGTGGTGAAGCGACTGACCGGCGCGCCAGCGGTCGTGCTGCACGTGATACCCGTGGACGATGCGGAGATGTCGTTCAGAAGTCCGCGCGTTGCGGCTCTCGTGCTCCTGGTCGACCTGAAGAAATCACCACGGGTCGACCCGAATTTGGTGGCCGCAGGTTTTCGACTCACCCCGGCCGAGTCGGTGGTGGCGGCATTGCTGGCCGAGGGCCATACCGTTCGCGACATCATGGCCAAGACGGGCCGAGGTGAGAACACGGTTCGTTGGCACGTCAAGCGCATCCTCAAGAAACTAGGGGTCTCCCGGCAGGCGGATGTGGTACGGCTGGTATCGTCGATTGCCGAGAGTCGGGGAACTCTGCGCTGACGACCCCGGGTCTTGGGGCAGCGCATCAAGGACCCGACCGACGGACCGTGTGTGGCGTTCCGAACAGGCCATTCGGCCGGCCGTCGTCACCCGCAAGGCACCCCTATATGAGTGGCGCCAGGAAGTGCACGGTAGCACTAGGCTCCGTGCTGAAGGGTCCGGCTCGCTGGGTGAGGGCCGATAGGATTCGTCGGCCAGGCGATCTCCTCGTCGTCGCCGGACGCCCCAACCCCGTGCGATCAGAGGAGGCTGTTTGAGAAAGATCCTGCTTGTCCTGCTCGTCATCCCCGCGCCGGCCATCGGACAGCCGTATTTCTCGACCGGGTTCGGCCTCAACGTGGCGCCAGAGCTCGAGTCCCGGCGTTCCACCATGCCTCTCCCTCGCAGCATTTGCGACGAGTACATCAACCCGCGATACGCCGAGCTTCCGGAATGTGCCGGCCCGGGGAGCGGCAATGCTTGGGCGAGCGTCTTCGACCGCGCGGCGGGCGTGCTGGGCGGCACGGCCGGCGGATACCGGGCCGGCCGCTGGTTCCGCGTCGAGGCGGAGTACTTCTATCGGGACTCCGCCTACGACCAGACGTCGCCGATCCTCGGTGCGTCCGGCGAGACGAGAGAGAGAATCGCCGGCGAAGTGGCCCGCGCTCGCGAGCGCGTCTACAGCCTGACGTCGCACAACCTGTTCGGCAACATCTACATCGACTTCGACACCGGTAGCCGCTTCACGCCGTACCTGGGATTCGGCGTCGGCGTCGGCTTGACCGACCTCGACCACGGCCGCGTGCTCGCCAGGGGCCTCGACCCGGCCGCGATCACGAGCGTCCCGGACCATGTGCCCAATGCCGAGGAGGTGCGCAGGAACCTCGCCGGGACGACGACCACGGTCCACGCCACGGAGACTGACACGATGAGGGCGTACCAGGTGCTCTTCGGGACCGACCTCGCCGTTGCGGAAGCGGCTTCCATCGGCTTCAAGGCGCGCTGGGTCCGGTACGGGACGTTCCAGGCAAGCGGCCTCCTCGATCAACTGCGCAGTCATCCGCCGAACTTCAGGCGCGACGGCAGCTTGCCGGTGACCTACCGGCGCACGGTCCAGGGCGTCCAGATGCTCGGCCTGACCGTCGAGCTGAAGTACTACTTCTGACGTGAGGGTGAGCGCGACTGGGCGGCGGCAGCCGTCGGCACCGAACAACAGGCCATCATGGGGCCATCACGCATTCGCGGCCGCTGCTGGCGTTCCGCGCGGGTCCGAACGTGCGCCGGCCAGCCGGCGGGCACGTGCACGGGCACCTGTCAGGAGTGTGTGTGCGGCAGAGATGGACCCTGCTTGGACCCTAGGCGGCAAATTGCCGATCCGGCATGAATCGTGCTAAACGCTTTGAATCAGGATACTTGGAGGTGGTGCCGAGGGCCAGAATCGAACTGGCGACACCATGATTTTCAGTCATGTGCTCTACCGACTGAGCTACCTCGGCCCCGGATACGCGCTGCCGGCGCGGGCCGGCTCCCTTCACATTACGTTACCCGCAACCCGCGTGGCAAACAGGCCCCGGTCCGAACGCATATACTTACGGCGCAATGATGAACAGCTCCGTCACCGTTCCCGAACCGCGCAACGAACCGGTCCTGGACTACGCGCCGGGCTCGCCGGAGAGGCATGCGCTCAAGACCCAGCTCGATCGGTTCGCCGCTGACTGCGTCGAGATTCCCCTGATCATCGGCGGGCAGGACGTGAAGACCGGCAACTGCGGCCGCTGCATCCTGCCGCACGACCATGCCCGCTCCGTGGCGACGTACCACAAGGGCGACGCCGCCACGGTGGAGCAGGCTATCGCCGCGGCCGCGCGCGCGCGGCCGGCCTGGGCGGCCCTGCCCTGGGAGGCCCGGGCCGCGGTGTTTCTCAAGGCCGCGGACCTGCTCGCGGGCAGATACCGCCCGCTCATCAACGCGGCGACCATGCTCAACCAGAGCAAGACCGTGATGCAGGCCGAGATCGACGCGGCCTGCGAGCTGATCGACTTCCTGCGCTTCAATCCGGCCTACATGCGGCAGATCTTCGAGCAGCAGCCGAGCAGTCAGCCGGGCACCTGGAACTACGTGGAGTACCGGCCGCTGGAAGGCTTCGTCTTCGCCGTGACGCCGTTCAACTTCACTGCCATCGCGGGCAACCTGCCGACGAGTCCGGCGATGATGGGCAACACCGTCGTGTGGAAGCCCTCCTCCACCGCGGTGTTCTCCGCGTACTGGCTGATGCGCGTGCTCGCGGAGGCGGGCCTGCCGGACGGCGTGATCAACATGGTGCCGGGGAGCGGGGGCGCGATCGGCGAGCCGGCGATGAACCACCCGGATCTCGGCGGCGTGCACTTCACCGGCAGCACGGAGGTGTTCCAGGGCATGTGGGCCACGGTGGGCCGCAACATCCGGCGGTACCGCAGCTATCCGCGCATCGTGGGCGAGACCGGGGGCAAGGACTTCGTGTTCGCGCATGCCTCCGCCGATCCGGACGAGCTGGCCGCCGGCCTCATCCGGGGCGCGTACGAGTACCAGGGACAGAAGTGCAGCGCCGCCAGCCGCGCCTACATCCCGCAGGGTCTGTGGGCCACGTTCCGCGACCGCCTCTGCGACGAGGTGGGCGCGATCGCCTACGGCGACGTCGCCGACTTCACCAACTTCATGGGGGCAGTCATCGACAAGGCGTCGTACGACCAGCTCGCGGGCGCCATCGACGAGGCGCAGGCCAGCCCGGACGCCGACGTGATCTGCGGCGGCCGCTGCAGCGACGAGACCGGGTACTTCATCGCGCCGACCATCATCCAGGCCCGCGAGCCGCGCTACCGGACGATGGTGACGGAGCTGTTCGGCCCGGTCCTCACGATCTACGTGTACCCCGACGAGCGCTACGAGGAGGCGCTCGAGCTGTGCGACACGACGTCGCCCTACGGCCTGACCGGCGCCGTCTTCGCCCGCGACCGGCAGGCGATCAACGTGGCCAGCGACAGGCTGCGCAATGCGGCCGGCAACTTCTACATCAACGACAAGCCGACCGGCGCGGTCGTCGGCCGCCAGCCGTTCGGCGGCGCCCGCGCCTCGGGCACCAACGACAAGGCGGGCAGCGCCCTGAACATGATGCGCTGGGCCAGCGCGCGCACGACGAAGGAGAACTTCGCGCCGCCCCGGGACTATCGCTACGCTCACATGCGGGAGGCTTGAGACCGCCGCATGTCGTACTTCCGGCCGTCCATCGACACGCTCGCCGCGTACCAGCCGGGCGAGCAGCCGGCCGCGGGCGAGCAGGCCGTCAAGCTCAACACGAACGAGAATCCGTATCCCCCGAGCGCGCGGGCGATGGCCGCGCTGCAGGCCGTCCCGGCGGACACCCTGCGCCTGTACCCGCGGCCGTTCGCCGACGAGTTCCGCGCCAGCGCCGCCGCGGTCCTGGGCGTGGATGCGGACTGGATCGTGGTGGGCAACGGCAGCGACGACCTGCTGACGATGCTGTTCAGGTCGGTGGCCGGCGCCGGCCGGCCCGTGGCCTTCCCCGTGCCGACCTACGTGCTGTACCGCACGCTGGCCCGCATCCAGGAAGCCCCGACGGTCGAGGTCCCGTTCGACGACTCGTACCGCCTGCCGGTGGACGGACTTGCCGCGGCCGGCGCGGCGCTCACCCTCGTGGCGAGCCCGAACAGTCCGTCGGGCAACCGGATGCCGAACGCGGATCTCGAGCGGCTGGCGGAGCGGACGCCGGGTGTGCTCGTCGTGGACGAGGCCTACGCGGCCTTTGCGGCGGGCAACGCCCTGGAGCTGACGCGGCGCTGCGAGAACGTCATCCTGCTGCGCACGCTGTCGAAGAGCCACTCGCTGGCCGGTCTGCGACTGGGGTTCGCCGTCGCCCGTCCGCCGTTGCTGGCGGGGCTGATCAAGGTCAAGGACAGCTACAACGTGGATGCCGTCTCCGCGCGGGTCGGCGCCGCCGCGATTCGCGATACGGAGCACGTGCGCGCCAACGTCGAGCGTGTCCGCGTCTCGCGCGACGGGTTGTCGCGGGCGCTGGCCGCGCTGGGGTGCCGCGTCTGGCCCAGCGAGGCGAACTTCCTCCTGGTCCGACCGCCCCGGGGCGACGCCCGCGCCGCCTACGAGGGGCTCAAGGCGCGGGGCATCCTGGTACGCTACTTCGCCGAGCCGTTGCTCGCCGACCGGCTGCGCATCACGGTGGGCACGGATGCCCAGAACGAGCGGCTCGTCGGCGCGTTGCGGGAGCTGCTCGACGGAAACCGCGGAGCATCGCGAGAGGAACGCCGATGATCATCACCGCCCCGCCGGCGCGAGGCCGGCGCTGGTTCGTGAACGTGGCGCTGGGAATCGCTGCCGCCGCCAGCGTCGCGGTCCTGGCTTCGCGGGCGGGGGCGCCGGTCGCCGCGGCGGCGGAGACGCAGGCCCGCCTGGACCGCTACGAGCGCGACCGGCTGCGCAAGGCCCAGCGCGACCGGACGTTCCGCGAGCTGAGCGAGGGCGTCATGGCCATGCGCAAGACGTCGTACGCCAGCCTGGCCGACGGCCTCGAGATCCCCGTCTATCTCTTCGAGCCGCTGGCGCCGCGCGGCGAGCGGGGTCACGCCGCGCTCGTCTGGATTCACGGGGGCATCCACGGCGACCTCGCGCCGCTCTACTTCCCGTTCATCAGGGAGGCGGTGGACCGCGGCTTCGTCGTGATCGCGCCGGAGTACCGGGGCAGCACCGGCTACGGGCGCCGGCATCACGAGGCGATCGACTACGGCGGGTACGAGGTGGAGGACTGCCTGACCGCGGCCGGCTACCTGGCGGCCAACCTGCCGCACGTCGATCCCGAACGCCTCGGCATCATCGGCTGGAGTCACGGCGGCTTCATCGCGCTGCACGCGGTGTTCCGCGACCCGACGTCGTTCAAGGCGGCGGCAGCCCTGGTCCCGGTGACCAACCTCGTGTTCCGGCTCTCGTACAAGGGGCCGCGCTACGCCCGCCGCTTCGCCGCGCAGCCGCGCATCGGGGGCCCGGTGCACGAGAGGCGCCGCATCTACGTCGAGCGCTCCCCGCTGTACCACGTCGACAAGCTGCGGACTCCCCTCCTGGTGCACGTGGCGGACAACGATCAGGACGTCAACTTCGAGGAGGCCCAGCAACTGATCCACGCCCTCGAGTACGCCAAGCCGCACCTCGCCGAGACGCGGATCTACCACGACCCGCCCATCGACGAGTACGGCAACGGCCACACCTTCAACCGCCGCGTCGACCGGTCGCGCGGCTACGCGCGCGTCGACAGCAAGGCGCAGCGCGACTCGTGGAACCGCATCTGGACATTCCTCGAGTGGCACCTCGAGCCGTATCGCGGCGCGCGACCGTGAGCGCCCGCGCCGGCCGCCGCCAAGCTGCATGACGACGGCGAGCACGCCGCGCCTGCTGGCGCTCGACGTCGCGCTCCTGCCGCCCGCGGCGTGCCGGCCGCGGCTCTCCGCTCTGAACGCCGCGCTGGATCCGCCGCCGCGCGGCTTCCGGTTCGACGCCACGCATCTCCCGCACGTCACCCTCGCGCAGCAGTTCGTGGCGGCCGACCGTCTCGACGACCTCGTCCGCCGCCTGGCGGACCTCGTCCGCGGCACCGCGCCGTTGCGGCTGCGGTCGACCGGCCTGAGCCGCGGGCGCACGACATCCTCCCTGCGACTCGCGCCGACCGCCGCCCTCGCCAGCCTGCACGCCGGCGTGATGGATGCGCTGCTGCCCTTCGAGGCCGGCCCCGGGGACGCGTCCGCGTTCCATTCGAACGGCGAGCCGCCCCGACCGGCCGACCTCGAGTGGGTGACCCGCTTTCGCGAGCACGCGTCCCACGCCGACTTCGATCCGCACATCACGCTGGGCGTCGGCGCCGCACCCGGCGCCGACGCCACGCTCGACGCGGTGGCCGACCGCGTCGCCCTGTGCCACCTCGGCCGCTACTGCACGTGCCGCCGCGCGCTGGCCGAGTGGACCTTGACACCCCGCGGCGCATGATGCACCATCGCGGCGCCCGCGAGCCGCGCGGCGCGCCTCGGCAGCACGCGGGGCGATGCCCCCCGCAAGCGGACGCCGGAGCTTCGGGGCGAGGCTCCGTCCGACGAAAGCGCCGGCGCAGCCGGCGCAAGGCGCGCACGGCGCGCCTCGGCGGTAGCGGCGCGGGGCGAAGGGGCCCCGCAAGCGAACGCCGGGGGTGCGGGGCGCAGCCCCGTCTAAACGAAGCTGGAGGACCTCATGTGGCGTAACGTCATCGTGGCAATCGGAATCGCGGCAATCGTCCTCGCCGCCCTGGCGGCCGTCCGCGCGGCGGGCCCGTTCCCGGGACAGGAGGCGTCGAGCTCGGGCGCCGAGCAGCGCACCGTGACCGCGGACGACATTCCGCCCGATGTCCACGACGACTCGTGGGCGCGGCTGCCGCTCCCCGCACGGGAGCGGATGGACGAGGACGGACAACGCGTCTACGACATGGTCCGCCACCCGGACAGCCGCTACGCCGACAGCCTGTGGGGGCCGGTCGCCATGTGGCTGTACAGCCCGGAGATGATCGAGCACATCTTCCCCGCGAGCACCTACCTGCGGTTCGGCACCGAGAAGGACCAGCGGCTCACCGAGCTCGCGATCCTCGCGACCGCCCGCGAGGTGCGCAGCCAGTACGAATGGTCGGCCCACGAGCCCCCGGCGCTGGCGGCCGGCCTCGAGCCGGAGATCGTCGAGATCGTCAAGCAGCGCACGCCGCTCGACGAGGCGCTCGACGTCCCGGGGCTGGGCGACGTGGAGCGCACGATCATCCAGTTCACCCGCGAGGCTGTCAGCGACGAGCGGGTGAGCGCCGAGACGTTCGCCCACGCGCGCGAGCTGTTCGGGGACCAGGGGGTGATGGACCTGACCGGCCTGATCGGCTACTACAACTTCGTCAACATCACGCTCAAGGCCTTCGACCTGCAACTGGAGCCGGGCCGGGAGCGGCTGCTCCCGAACCTGTGGTAGGACCGCCGGCGCGGAGGCCGGCGGGCGGGCGGACGCCGGAGGCCGGATGATCGCGCCCGTGGCGGCGCTGGCGGCTGTCGGCCTCGCGATCTCCACCTACTTCACGGCCGTCGCCTACCGCTGGATGCGCCCCGACGCCGCGTGGATCCCGGCATTCTGCCGCATGGGCGAGCAGACGTGCGCGTCGATCGTCTTCACCCCCGGCGCGCGGGTGTTCGGGCTGCCGAACTCCGTCCTCGGGCAGGTCTTCTACGCCGCGCTGCTCGTGGGCGCGCCGCTCGGCCTGCTGGACCAGTCCCTCTTCCTCGCGCTGTACCGGGCCGGCAGCCTGGTCACGGTGGCGCTCGCGGTCTACCTGTCCTACGCGCTGCTGTTCGTCATGCGCGTCCCGTGCCCGCTCTGCTTCGCCTCGCACGGGATCAACGCGGTCATCTTCGTGCTGCTGCTGCTGTAGCGATGCCGACGGCCGCGGCCGGCGGGCGGGCCGCGATCCGGCGCCGCTCCGCCAGGATGAGGCCGTACTCCGCGCTCCGCTTCCAGACCCGGTTGGCCATCTCGGTGAGGTGGACCGCCTTGAGGCCCAGGTACAGGAACACGCTCCCCGCGCCGCCGACCACGACGTAGCGCAGCCCCTGCACCCAGTCGACGCCGACCAGGGTCGTCAACAGCCCCAGCGCGCCGTACGAGACGAACCCCACCAGGGCCAGCAGCGGCCCGGTCACGGTGCGCACGCTCCACGACGCGACCCGCGACTCCTTCTCCATCAGCGCCCCGATGGCCTCGAGCCGCTCGAGCGCCGCCGCAAGCTCCTCGAAGTCCCGGCCCGTCAGGACGTCGCGCAGCGAGATCTGCGCGCGGCAGGCGCGGGCGACCCGCCGGTCGCCGCGCAGCCACGACGGCCCGCCGACCCGCACGTCATGGTCCGGAAAGCAGTCGGCGAGCCGCCGCAGCAGGCGGGCGTGCGATTCGGGACCGTGCTCGTCGGAGGTGGAGACGACGTCGACCTCGATGCGCCGGCGGGCCGGGACCCAGGCAACCTCGTGCAGCCCGCCGCCGTCCAGGTCCTCCAGGTACAGCGAGACGTGGGGCGCGATGTCCTCGTGCAGCATGGCCTCGTGATCCAGGCACGGCAGGCGCGGCACGTCGGCCGGGACCGGCACGGGCAGGCGGTAGGACTTGACGGCGCGGACACGGGCGAACCCCGAGACCGCACGCAGGAAATGCTGCCACGCGGCGCCGGGGAAAGGCTGCTGGCGCTGCGGCGCTGCGGGTGCCACGACGGGTCCACCTTAGCACAGCGCCCGGCGGAATCCGACCGGGCAGGCCGGGCCGGGCAGATGATATATTGTGCGCAGAGGAAGCCATGACGACACGAACGCTGACCCGTATTCTCCGCACCCGAACCACCACCCGTCGGCTCCTGGCGATTGCCGCCTCGGCCGCCGTCGCGATCATCCTGCTGCCGGCCGCGGCTCACGCGCAGGACGGCGCGACCTCGGTCTGGGACGGCGCGTATACCGAGGAGCAGGCCACGCGCGGCGAGGGCGCCTACGAACGCGAGTGCGCCACCTGCCATCTCGCCGACCTGCTCGGCGACGGCATCGCCCCGGCGCTGGTCGGGCCGGCCTTCGACTTCCGCTGGAGCGACCTGTCGGTCGGCGACATGTTCGTCGCCATCCGGGCCACCATGCCCCAGGGCGCGCCCGCCAGCCTCAGCCCCCGGGCCTACGCCGACATCGTGAGCTATCTGCTGCAGCGGAACGACTTCCCGGCGGGCGACAGCGAGCTGCCGAGCGACGAGGCCGCGCTGAACGCGGTCATCATCCACCGCGAGCCGCCGGAGCCCAGCGCCGAGGCGGAGGCGGAGGCCGCGGACCCCACCGTGTGGGACGGCGTGTTCACGGCGGACCAGGCCACGCGGGGTGAGGGCGCCTACGAGCGCGAGTGCGCGACCTGCCATCTCGCCGACCTGCTCGGCGACGGCATCGCCCCGGCCCTGACCGGCGCCGCCTTCGACTTCCGCTGGAGCGACCTGTCGGTCGGCGACATGTACGTCGCCATTCGGGCCACCATGCCCCAGGGCGCGCCTGCCAGCCTCAGCCCGCAGGCCTACGCCGACATCGTGAGCTACGTGCTGCAGCGGAACGACTTCCCGGCGGGCGACGCCGAGCTGCCTGCCGACGAGGCCGTGCTCAACACGATCATGATCACCTCGGAGCAGTAGGAGTCGGCGCCGTAGAACGGCGCCGACTCCTGCAGGGTTGGTTGGGCGCCGAACGGAGCCGTCAGGCGACGATTGGCGGGCCAGCGCGTTCCGCGGCGGGGGCCGGGGGCGCCCCGGTCCCCGCGCGGCGGGGGAGCTCGATGCCGCGGCGCTGGAGCTTCAGCGTGTACACGCTGAACGGCAGCACCCGGTGCGAGACGTAGACGCTACCCGCCGTCGCCGCCAGCAACGGCAGCACGATACGGTAGTCGTCGGTCATCTCGAAGAGCAGCAGGACGGCCGTCGTCGGCGCCTTGGCTGCCGCGGCGAAGAAGGCGGCCATCCCGACCATGGCATAGGCGCCCGATCCGGCGGTCCAGCCCGGAAGCAGGCCGTTGGCGAGCGAGCCGAACGCGCCGCCCAGCATCGCACCCATGTAGAGGCACGGTGCGAACACCCCGCCCGAGCCGCCCGACCCCAGCGTCGCGCAGTTGGCGAGCAGGAGCGCGGCGAACAGGCCGAGCAGCAGCTCCCAGGGCAGGTCTCCCTCCAGCGCCGGCTCGATGGCCGGAAAGCCGGCCCCGTAGATCTGCGGATAGAAGCGCAGCAGCAGCCCCACGAGCAGCCCCCCCGCCGCGGGCTTGAGACTGTCGGGGAAGCGCCACCTGCCGAAGGCGTCCTCGGACCAGTACAGCAGGCGGACGTAGCCGAGCGCCGCCGTCCCGAGCAGCGCGCCCATCAGGCAGTACAGCGGCAGCTCGGCGGCGCTCGCGAGCTCGTACTCGGGCACCCTGAACGCCGGGAAGTTCCCGAGGAAGTATCTCGCGGTCAGGCACGAGCCGAGCGAGGCCAGCAGCACGAGCAGCAAGTCCCCGCGAACGCGGCCGATCAGCACCTCCATGGCGAAGATGGCGGCCGCGATCGGGGCATTGAGTATCGCCGCGACCCCGCCGGCCGCGCCGCAGGTCACCAGCCGGCGGACGTTGGGGCGGGCCGGCCGTGTCCACCCGGCCACCATCGAGCCGATGGCCGAGCCCATCTGCACGAGCGGGCCCACGCGGCCCGCCGCCCCGCCGAATCCGATGGTCAGCGACGCGGCGACCATCTTGACGGCAACGATTCTCTTGCGGACATGCCCGCCGCGGGTGGCCAGCGCGGTCATCACGTCGGGCACGCCCTGCCCCTTCGCCTCCGGGGCGAACCGCTGGACGAGCATCCCCACCAGGAGTCCGCCGATCGCCGGCAGCAGCACCAGCCGGGCCGGCCCGAACCACTCGAGCAGCGCGGCGACCGGCCCGCGGGCGAAGTCGGCCAGCAGCTCGATCGCGAGCATGAACCCGACCGATCCCAGACCGGTGGCCACGCCGACCACGACAGCGAGGATGATGAGGTAGTTCTGCTCGGGCAGGAACGAGGATCGCCGCCAGACACGCGCCCGGCGCCAGCCCGACAGGCGCACCCCGAGCATGCGGCCGGCAGGCGCGGCGATGCCGTCGGACATCCGCCGTTATCCGGGCTCGCTCCCGGCGGCAGCGGCCGCGGGACGGGGATTGGCCGGCGGGGCGACCGCCACGAGCCTGGCCCGATCGCCGCGCCGAAGCTGCAGCAGCAAGGGTTCGGCGCGCGCCGCGGCGGCTGCGATCGCGTCCCGGTCATCCGCGGTCCCGACGCCCGTTCCGCCGATCGCGACAAGCCAGTCTCCCTCGGCGACGCCGGCCGCTGCGGCGGGACCACCCTCCGCCACGGCCGCCACGCGCCAGCCGGGGCCACCGGCCGGCTCGTCCGCCGCCCCGGGCACCCACTCGAGCGCGAGGCCGCGCGCCGCCAGGCGCACGCCGCGGGGACCGACCGGCCGGCAGTCGGCGTCCGGCACGATCGTGCCGCCGCTGATCCGCCGGCGGTTTCTGAGCACGCGGTAGCTGACGAGCGCACCCGGCGCCTGGCCGTCGTAGAGCCGTTGAAACTGCGCCGCGGACTGCACGCGCTCGCCCGCCCACTCCACCAGGACGTCGCCGCCCCTGAGGGACGGCTCCGGCGCGAACGCCGCGCGCCGGACGTACTCGATCAACACGCCCCCTTCGAGCACGAGCGCCTCGCGGACGCCGTCGTCGAGATCCGTCACCTCGATGCCGCGACAGACGGTCTCGGCCTGCAGCCGCTCGATGAGCCGCAACAGCCCCGTCGAGCTGACGGCGCGGCGGCCGGCGGGCGCGCGGTAGACCAGTCCCAGCAGCGCGCCATCCAGGTCCACCACGGCCGCAATCGCGAGCGTCTCCGGCAGGTCGGCCGAGATGGCGAGATCGCCCCAGCCCGCCGCCTCGTCCGCGTTCGACGTCGCCTCCACGAGGTAGCCCGGCGCGACCACCGGCTCGCCCGCGCCCGACAGGGTCACGATGCCGACGTGCGAACCCGACGGCAGCACGTGCGGATCGGTGAGCGTGAACGGCGACCGATCGTCGCCGAGGACATCGAAGACGGCCAGGCCGATCTCTTCGTCCCAGCCCCGCAGCCGCAATCCCTCCGGTTCGGGCGGTGCGGCCAGGCGGGCGCCGCCGGCGCGAACCAGGCCCGCGCGGTCGCGCGCGGCCAGCAGCTCGAGAGCCGGCCGAACGGTCGTCAGCACGAGCCGCCGCCCCACGACCAGCCCCGGCGTGCGGCCGGGTCCCACGACCGTCAGCCACGGCCCGGCGCGCTGGGCGAGCTGCGCCCAGTAGTCCGCGAAATAGGTCAGGGGCGACTTGTCCAGCGCACGGACGAGTGGTCGCACCGGCTGGTTGGCGACCGGCTCGGCAACGGTTGCCGCGGCAGGCGGCGGCGCCTCCGGCGCCGCGGCGTTCCGCTCCAGCGCGCTCTGCTCCCGCGCGCCCTGCGCCAGCACGGCCGCGACCGCGAGTATCAGCACCAGCGGGAACAGCAGGCCCCGGCCGTGCCGGGAATACGCGAAGTACGCGGCGCTCACAGCAGCCAGAGCACCATCGCCGGCACGAGCACGATCGCCACGCCGTCCATCAGCAGCCCGTACTTGATCATCTGGGTAATCGGCACTCTCCCCGAGGCGTACACGATGGCGTTGGGGGGCGTGGAGACGGGCAGCACGACGGCCACGGACGCGGCCAGCCCGGCGGCCACCGCCGGCACCACCGGATCGACGCCGGCCGCCTGGGCAATCGAAACGACGATCGGGATCGCGATGTTGGTGGCGGCGGTATTCGACATGGCCTCCGACAGCACGACGGTGAACAGCGCCGCGGCGAAGGTGAGCGGGACCACGGCGTCGGTCGGCAGCAGGCCCGTGATCCCCGAGCCGACGGCCAGGGCCAGTCCGCTCGACGCCGACAGCGCGCCCAGGGACAGGCCGCCGCCGAAGAGGAGGACGGTCCCCCAGTCGATCTGCGCCGCCTGCTTCCAGGTCAGGGTGGACCGCTGCTCCTTGCTGATGGGCAGCAGGAACAGAAGCACCGCGCCGATCAGGGCCGCAACCGATTCGGGCACGCTCGCGAGAACCATCTGCGCGACGGCGTGGTCGCGGCCCAGGACCAGGGCCAGGATGCCCGGACCGACCCACAGGCAGACGGTGACGCCGAACGCGATGACCGCGTTGCGCTCGCCGGGCTTCCAGGGACCCAGCGCGCGCCGGCGCTCAGCGACGATCCTGTCGGCGCCCGGAATCTCGTTGACGCCGGTGCGGCCGACCCAGTTCAGGTAGACGAACGCGACGACCACCAGCACGAGCGTCACCGGCAGCGCCAGCAGCATCCACTCCACGAACGAGATGCGCACGCCCAGCAGGTCGTCGAGCATCGCGATCGTGATGAGGTTCGGCGGCGTGCCGACCGGCGTGGCCATGCCGCCGCGCGAGCAGCCGTACGCCGTCATCAGCATCAGCGCCGTGCCGTAGCCGCGCGGCACGCGACTCTCCGATTCCATGAACGCGATGAGCGACAACCCGATCGGGACCAGCATGGCCGCCGTGGCGGTGTTGCTCATCCAGGCGGACAGGAACGCCGCCAACGCGCCGTACGCCAGCAGAATCCGGGTCGGACGGGCGCCGATGATGCGCCACGACAGCACGCTGTAGGCGATTCGTTCGTTGACCCGGTGCACGAACAGCGCCTGCGCCAGGATGAAGCTGCCGATGAAGAGAAAGACGATCGGGTTCGCCATCGGCGCGAACGCGGCGCCCACCGGCGCCACCTGCAGCACGACCGCGAGGGTAGGCCCCAGCAGCGCCGTGACGGCCAGCGGCAGCGCCTCGGTCACCCAGAACACGATGACCAGCGCGACGACGGCAGCCAGCCGGTGCGCCTCCGGCGTCAGTCCGGCCAGCGGGAGCGCCAGCACCAGGGCGAAGGCGAGCGGGCCGAGCACGAGCCCGACCTGCCGCCGGCGGGCGTCGAAGCGCGCCTCCGGGCCGACCGCGGTCTTGCCGGCCGCGCTGGGCTCGTCAGTCATGGGCACGCGATTCCGGTCGGCTTCGCCGCCGACGGGGACACCGCCGCGGCGGATGCAACGGGGACGAGGCGTGATATGCTGCCCCGAGAGGAAGGTGCCGCGATGAAAGTTGCCCTGTTGGCGCTGCTCGGCCCGGTCGGGTTGCCGGAGCTGGTCATCATCTTCTTTATCCTCATCCTGATCTTCGGAGCCAAGCGCCTCTCAGGACTTGGCCGCGGCCTCGGACAGGCCATCCGGGGCTTCAAGGAGGAGGTGGAGGAGAAACCGCAAGAACCTACCCGGCCGGAGTAGGGTGAGCCGGCCCGCAAGGGCCCGGCCCGCCCCTCCGCCGTCAGCTAGCGCCTGGCCACCCCCAGCTCGTTCAGGTGGGCGACCAGATCGGTACCGGCCGTCCAGGGGTTGACGTTCCTGTCCACGCGCAGGATGTTCCCGTCGGGACCGATGATGTAGGTCCAGCGAGCCGGCAGCGAGCCCCCCGACCTGACGACTCCGTAGGCCCGGGCAACGCCGCCCTCGGGATCGCTGAGCAAGGGGAAATCGGCGCCGAGCGAGGCGGCGAACTCCGTGTTCGTCTCCAGATCGTCCATGCTGATCATGAAGTAGGCGATATCGAACCGACCGAGATCGTCGCTGCTCTCCTGCAGCGATCTGCACTCGGCCGCTCAACCGCCGGTGAACGCCTTCGTGAACCACGCCAGCACGACCGTCCTGCCCCGGTAGTCGGCCAAGCGGTGCGTGTTCCCGTCGGTCCCCGGCAGCTCGAATGCCGGCGCCGGGTCCCCCGCGCCGAGTTGCTGCGCGTACGCGCCGCCGGCAGCGCCCAGCACCATGAGCACCGCCGCACAGAAAACGAAGAATCTCGTCACGATCAGTCACTCCTTCTTCAGACGGGGCTGCGCCCTCTAGGATAGCCGATCCGGAGCGGAGCCGGCAGCGCAGCCCGGTCTGATTCAAGCTAGACTCCACCCGTGAAGAAGGTGCTGATCGCGGCCGGCGCGGCGGCGGCGGTCGCGGGGCTTGCGAGAATCGCCGCGGTGCCCTCCCCCGCGCCGCTGCCGGACGTGGGGCCGCCGGGCGCGTGGGTGCTGATGACCCCCCAGGCCCTGAACTCTCCCACGGCCCGTTTCCGGCCCCGGCCATCAATGCGCGGGCTCGGCTGGCAGGTCATCGACTACGTGTCGGCGCTCGGCGTCCTGATTGTCGATGTCGAAACCCACCGCCTGGACGAAGCGCTGGGCATCGCGCGCGCGCTGGTCCACCCGCTCGAGGACAGCTATATCGAGGTGCTGGTGTACTTCCAGGCGCCCGGTACCGAGATGGCCGCGAAGCGCGTGCAGTGGACGCCGTCCGGCAGCTACATCGAGCTCGACCTCGCGCCGCACTGAGGATTCCCTGTGCGGGCCGTGTCACTTCGCCGTGCACAACGGCAGGCCGGGGCCGGACCGCTCCGCCTGACGCGCGGAGTTGGCGCGGCTGCTGGCGAACCAGCCCGGCAATCGTTGTCCCTGGCTCCGGTTGCCGCCCAACCAACCCTCACTGGAAGTCTGCGCCGTTCTACGGCGCAGACTTCCAGCGGTGCAGTCCGCGGAGTTGACGTGAGCGGTAACGGTCCGTGCAGTAGTGTCCAGTGCGCCCCGTAGCTACGCGATGCTCTGGCCGTTGGTCCATAACTGGAACGCGGCGAAGAGCGCAACCGCGGTGCCAACGCCGATCATGGAGTCCCGCAGCGTGTCTCTCACGCTCCCCACCGCCGGCTCCGGCCGGATGGTGGTATCGGCTGCCCCCAACCGCGAGGGCTTCGGCAGCGCTGGTCCGAGGGTGGCTTGCGATCTTTTTTCGCCCCGCATGCATTTTTCTGTTGACAGCCCGTTTCGAGGCCGGCGGCCCGACATGCGGACTGGCGTCAGGCATGCCGCTCGGACCGCCCTGGCCGGCCGCTGGGGGCTCGCCGGCGCCCGCGCGGACAACAAAGCCGTACTGCGGCCCGATCGGCTCACCTGAGGCCGTACAAACCGTTGAAAAAGAGTGGGTTATGATGGACTCATGCCTGTCGAGCCCCGCGGTGTTCCCGATGCATCCGTCCCGCCTGCCACCCCATCGGCCGCTCCGACTGCCGAGACCGAAGTCCCGGTCGCGCAGCCTGCGCGACCCGACGAGGCCGCGCCCGACGTCGAGGCGCTCGGCGACCGGATAGCCGACCTCGCCGCCCGCATCCAGGCCGCCACCTGCGAGCTGCTCGTCCTGATCCGGCAGTTCGACGAGCG
>CAZMWA010000136.1:0-11839 GCA_964569405.1 uncultured Vicinamibacteraceae bacterium
GGACCGCCATGTCGCGGCTCGGGGCCGGGATCGGCACGCGGGGGCCCGGCGAGACGAAGCTGGAGAGCGATCGACGGCGCATTCGCCAGCGCATCGCCCGCCTGCGGCGCGAGCTCGACACGGTCCGGCAGCGCCGGGCCCGTGCGCGCGACCGGCGCCGCAAGGACGCGGTGCCGACCGTGGCGCTCGTGGGGTACACGAACGCGGGCAAGACCTCGCTGTTCAACCGGCTGACCCGCAGCCACGCGGCGGCGTCCAGCGCGCTCTTCGCCACGCTGGATCCCCTGGTGCGGCCGGTGCGGCTGCCGGATCGGCGCGCCGTGCTCGTCTCGGACACCGTCGGCTTCATCGACCGGCTGCCGCACACCCTGGTGGCGGCTTTCCGGGCCACGCTCGAGGCCGTAGCGGAGGCGGATCTGCTCCTGCACGTGGTGGACGCCGCCCACCCGGCGCGGGCCGACCGGATCGCCGCGGTGCAGCGCGTGCTCGGCGAGGTCGAGGCCGCCGCGCTGCCGCAGGTGCTCGTCTTCAACAAGTGCGATCAGGTCGACGAGGTCGATCGGACGCGCCTGCGGCGCGCGGAGGGCGACGCGGTGTGCGTCTCGGCCCGCACCGGCCTCGGGACGGACGCGCTCGTGTCGCTGATCACCCGCGCCGTCGAGATGCAGAACAGCCGGGTGACCCTCGACTTCGATCAGACGGCGCCGGGCGACCGGCAGCGTCTCGCCGCGCTCTACCGCCACGGCCGGGTCCTGCGGCAGGTCGCCGGCGACGGGCACGTGTCCGTCGAGGCCGAGGTGCCCCGGCGCCTCATCGCCCAGTGGCGCGCGCAGGCGGGCGGCCGGCGTGCGGCGCCCGGCGAGGAGGCCGGCCCGCCGTGAGGCGGATCGCGCTCGCGTTCGTCCTGCTGGCAGTCGGCTGCGCGGCGCGGGTACCGGTGGTGACGACGCCCGCGTATCCCGACTACCTCTTCCCGACCGTGCCCGCTGTCTGGGTCGGTTCGGAGGATGCGCGGCGCCACGAGGAGGCGTGGACCTTCCTGCAGGCCGGCGAGCTGGCGGGCGCCGAGCGCCGGTATCAGGCGCTGCTGGCGTCGAGCCCGGCCTTCTATCCGGCCGAGACGGGGCTGGGCTGGCTGAGCCTGGCGCGCGGCGACGCGCGGCAGGCCGCCGGGCACTTCGATCGCGCCGTCACCGCGGCCGCGACCTACGTGCCGGCGTGGATCGGGCGCGGCGAATCGATGCTGGCGCTCGACGACACCGCCGAAGCGCTGCGATCGTTCGAGGCGGCGCTGAGCGTCGACGCCAGTCTGGCGCGGGTCGATCGCGTCGTCGGCGAGCTCCGCTTCAGGCTCGTCAGCGAGCAGCTCGCGCAGGCCCGCGACAACGCGGCGGCCGGACGGTTCGACGAGGCGCGCGGCCTCTACGAGCGTGTCATCGCGACCTCGCCCGACAGCGCGTTCCTGCGCGTCGAGCTCGGTCGGGTCGAGCTCGGCCTGGGCGACGCGGCCCGCGCGCGCGAGTTGGCCCAGGAGGCCATGGCCCTGGATCCATCGGATCCGGCGGCGTTCATCCTCGATGGCGAGCTGTATCTGGCGGCCGGGAACCTGGCGGAGGCGGCGGCGTCATTCGGCCACGCCTATCGCCTCGACCCGAACGAGGACACTGCCCGGCGACTCGAGCGCATCAGGGACCGGCAGCAGCAGGTTGCCCTGCCGCCGGCCATCGCCGCCATCGATTCGCAGCCGGAGGTGACGCGCGGGGAGCTGGCGGCGCTGATCGGCTCGCGGTTCGCGGACCTGCTGCGGTCGGCGGCCCCCGGACGCACGGTGATCATCACCGACACGCGCGACCATTGGGGTCAGGCCTGGATTCTGGACGTGACGCGCGCCGGCGTGATGCAGGTCGACGCGGGATATCGTTTCGAGCCGGCGCGCATCGTGCGCCGCGGCGAGCTGGCCGAGGTGGTCGACGCCCTGCTCGACCTGTTCGCAGCCGTCAATCCGGCAGCGGCGGCTACCTGGGACGGTCCCCGGCAGGACTTCAGCGACATGCGTCCCGGTCACTTGAGCTACGCGTCGGCGGCGCGGGCCGTGGCGGCCGGCGTGCTCGACGTCCTCGACGGCGGCGCCTTTCAGCCCACCCGGCCGGTAGCCGGCGGAGAAGCGCTACGGGCAGTCGACCGTCTGGCCGCCCTGGCGCGGGAGCTCCGCTAACCGCGCCATGGCCATCCTCACGCTCGCCAACCAGTTGACACTGGGACGGCTGCTGCTCGTCCCCGTGCTCGTCATCCTCGTGGTCTACGGATACAACGGCTGGGCGCTGATCACGTTCGTCGTCGCGGGGGTCACCGACGGGCTCGACGGGCTCATCGCCCGCCGCTCCGGTCAGCGGACCAGCCTCGGGGCGCTGCTCGATCCGATGGCGGACAAGCTGCTCCTCGTCTCGACCTTCGTGGTGCTGACGATGCCGGGGCTGGCCCTGACGAACCGGCTGCCCATCTGGCTGACCGTGCTGGTCATCAGCCGCGACGTGATCATCGTGCTGACGGTGGCGGTCGTGAACCTGGCGGTGGACCGGTTCACGTTCCGGCCCTCGGTGCTGGGCAAGGTCACGACCTTCGTGTACATCCTCACCGGAAGCATCCTGCTGCTGTTCAACTACCTCGAACGCACGTCCATCCTGGTCGACGCGTTCATCTGGGGGGCGCTCGCGGTGACGCTCGCCTCCGGCTTTCACTACATTGCGCACGCCGCGCACGCCGTCAATCGGAGGCCGATGGCGGGATCCGGCGCAGCTTCGCGCGAAAATACTCGATCGTAGCGGCGAGACCCTCGTCGAGCGGGACGCGCGGCTCCCAGCCGAGCAGCTCGCGCGCGCGGGCGATGTCGGGCTGACGCACCCTGGGATCGTCGACGGGCAGCGGCTCGTGCACGATCACGGACCGCGAACCCGTCGCCGCGATGATCCGGCGGGCGAGCTCGGCGATGGAGAGCTCGAGCGGATTGCCGAGATTGACGGGCTCGGTCGTCCGCGCGTGCATCAGCCGGATGACCCCGTCGACCAGGTCGCTGACGTAGCAGAGGCTGCGCGTCTGCTCGCCGTCGCCGTACACGGTCACGTCCTGCCCGCGCAGCGCCTGGGCGATGAAGTTCGGGACGGCCCGTCCGTCGTCGATCCGCATGCGCGGGCCGTACGTGTTGAAGATCCGCGCGATCCGGGTGTCGAGACCGTGGTAGCGATGGTAGGCCGTGGTCATGGCCTCGGCGAAGCGCTTGGCCTCGTCGTAGACGCCCCGGGGTCCGATCGGGTTGACGTTGCCCCAGTACGCCTCGGACTGCGGGTGTTCGAGCGGATCGCCGTACACCTCGGAGGTCGACGCCAGCACGAACGTCGCCCGCCTGGCGAGGGCAAGCCCCAGCGCGTTGTGCGTGCCCAGGGCGCCCACCTTGAGCGTCGGGATCGGGAAGTTCAGGTAGTCGGCCGGGCTGGCCGGACTGGCCCAGTGCAGGACGAAGTCGACCGGCTCGTCGAGGCGGATGTGGTTCGTGACGTCCTGCTCGACGAACCGGAAGCCGCGTTCAGCCAGGTGCGCGACGTTCGCGGCGTCGCCCGTCAGCAGGTTGTCGATGCCGACCACTGCGTAGCCGCGCGCGATCAGCGCCTCGCTCAGATGCGACCCGATGAAGCCGGCGGCGCCGGTGATGACGACGGTTCGCTTCACAGCGCTGGCAGCTCGTGGCAAGCGGCCCCGCTGCAACCGGTCGTGGAGGCGTAAGGGTCCTGCTGCCAGTTACTTGAGGCCGGACGAAGCCCTCGATGGCCGACCCAGTGTACGCCCTGCGGGCCCGCGTGTCCAAGTGCATGTGCTATGGTCCGGGTCGTCCGGATAACGGGAGTGGAGCAAATGGCGCAGGCGACGCGGACAGGCAGACGATCGCGGGGGGCGGCGAGGTGGCTGGGCGCGCTTGCGGCCGGCCTGCTGGGCACGGCGCCCGCCGCCGGGCAGGTGGGGCCGGCCGATCTCCAGGATCGAGCCGTCGAATGGCTCCAGGAGTACATCCGGATCGACACCGTGAACCCGCCCGGCAACGAGATCGCCGGAGCCAGGTTCCTGGCGGCGCTCCTCGAGGCGGAAGGCATCCCGTACGAGATGGTGGAGTCGGCTCCCGGGCGCGGCAACCTCTGGGCGCGCCTCGACGGGGGCGACGCGCCGGATCTGGTGCTGTTGCATCACATCGACGTGGTGCCGGCGGATCCCGACTACTGGACCGTCGATCCCCTGTCGGGCGAGGTCCGCGACGGTGTGCTGTACGGCCGCGGAGCGATCGACACCAAGGGGCTCGGCATCGCCCACCTCGCGGCCTTCCTCGAGCTCCATCGATCCGGTGTGCCGCTGGACCGCGACGTCATCTTCATGGCGACGGCCGACGAGGAGGCGGGCGGTTTCTTCGGCGTCGGCTGGCTCGTGGAGCAGCGGCCCGAGCTGTTTGCCGACGTGGGCTGGGTGCTCAACGAGGGTGGCGTGAGCGCGGTCGTGGACGACCACGTGCAGGTGGCCGTCGAGGTGACGCAGAAGGTGCCGTACTGGCTGCGGCTCACCTCGGTCGGGCGGCCCGGCCACGGCTCGCGGCCCCGCCCGTCGACGGCGGTGACGCGGCTGGTGGCGGCCCTGGACCGGCTGCGGGCGCACGAGTTCGAGGCGCGGATCGTGCCCGCGGTGGACGTCTACTTCCGGGGTCTGGCGCCGAGCATGCCGCCGGCGTGGCGCAGCCGGTATGCCGCCATGGACGCGGCGCTGCGCGAGCCCGGGGTGGCGGAGGCGCTGCTGCGCGAGTTCCCGGGCCACTACGGCCTGACCCGCAACACCTGCAACATCACGCGACTGGGTGCGAGCGACAAGATCAACGTGGTGCCGACCGAGGCCTGGGCGGAGCTCGACTGCCGCCTGCTGCCCGACCAGGACCCCGTGGCGTTCCTCGCCGAGCTGGGTCGCATCCTGGGCCGCGACGTCGCCGTGGAGACGCAGATGGGCTTCACGCCGGCCGTCTCCTCGTCGGAGACCGGGCTGTTCCGCCTGCTCGAGGAGGTGACGCGGACGCACTTTCCGGACGCAACCGTCGTGCCGTCCGTGACCACCGGCTTCACCGACAGCCACTTCCTCCGCGACCTCGGCATCATCGCCTACGGCTACAGCCCGTTCGCCATCCCCCTGGCGGATCGCGCCGGGGTCCACGGCAACGACGAGCGGCTGTCGATCGAGAACATCCGCCGCGGCGTGCAGGTGATGTCGGACGTCGTCCGCGGCTGGGCCGCCGAGTAGCCGACGCCCCGGGGGGCTTGGGGCGCAGCCCCATCCTAGTATGCGTGCCGGTGAAAGAGCACGCGCACGAGCGTCAGCCAGAGGATCTTGAAGTCGAGCGACACCGACCAGTGCTCGATGTAGTACAGGTCGTGCTCGATGCGCTTCTCGATCGAGGTGTCGCCCCGCCAGCCGTTGACCTGGGCCCAGCCGGTGAGTCCGGACTGGACCTTGTGCCGCAGCATGTACTTCGGCACGCGGTCCCGGAACTGCTCGACGAAGAACGGGCGCTCCGGCCGCGGGCCGACCAGCGACATGTCGCCGCGCAGCACGTTCCAGAACTGCGGCAGCTCGTCCAGGCTGAAGCGGCGCAGAATCCGCCCGACGGGCGTGCGGCGCGGATCGTTCGCCCGCGCCCACACCGGTCCGGTCCCGCGCTCCGCGTCGTCGTACATCGAGCGGAACTTGAGCAGGAGGAACGGCCGCCGGTCGAGGCCCATCCGCTCCTGCCGATAGAGCACGGGCCCCGGCGAGGTGCAGCGGATGAGCGCCGCGATCACGGCGAACGGGACCAGCAGGACGGCCAGGGCCGCCGCGGCGACCGCGACGTCGATGGCGCGCTTGACGAGGCTGCTGAGTCCCTGGAGCGGCACGTCGTTGATGTTGATGATCGGGACGCCGTCCAGATCCTCGAGGCGGGCGCGCAGCGTGATGACGTGCAGCAGGTCGGGCGCGACCTTGACGTCGATGCACTCCCGGTCGGCGATCTCGATCAGGTCGATCAGCCTGGCGTGCTCTTCCAGGGGCAGCGCGACGTAGAGCTGATCGATCCGCTCCCGCCGGATGACCTCGCCGGCGTCGACAAGCTGCCCGAGCAGCGGGAGCCCGCGGTAGCCCGTGGTGTCGCCGTCCGCGCTGTCGTCGACCAGCCCGATGACCCGATAGCCGAACTCGCCGTGCTCGAGGAGCTTGTCGGCGACGTGCCGCGCCAGCTCGCCGGCGCCCGCGATCAGCACCCGCTTGAGGCCGAGGCCGGCCCGGAAGCGCCGCTGCATGACGCGCCGGACGGCCTCGCGCGCGGAGAACGTCAACCCGACGCCGAGCAGCAGGTACAGCATCCACACGATCCGCGATACCTCGTAGGCGCCCGCCGCCCGATCCGCCGGGCTCGCGACGTAGACCTGGAAGTACAGCGTGCCGAGCAGGCCGACGACGACGACGACGACGTTGCCGACGAGCACCGCGAAGAAGTCGTCGACGCGCGCCCGGCTGCGTCGCAGCCGGTACGCGCCCAGGAAGTGGAACGCCAGCGGGACGAGCAGCCCGATGAACGGGATCAGGACGAGGTACTGCCCGAAGGGCGGCTGGCCCTTGGGCGCGGCGATGAGCCCCGTCTCGAAGCGGACGGCGTACGCCAGCCCGAAGGCGGCCATGCCGAGCAGCGCGTCCGCCACCGCGTGGCACGCGGCGAGCCGCCGGGTCAGCCGCACCGTCACGCGCCGCCCCCTCCGGGGGGCGCGAGCGCTGCCTCGATCCGGCCGCGCATCTCCTCGTAGAACCGCTCGAGGGAGAACCGCAACGCCTGCTTGCGGATGTGGGCCGCGTCGAACTCGAGCGCGGCGGCGCGCGCAATCCCGGCGGCGAATGCCTCGGCGCCCGCGCTGTCCACCAGGATGCCGGTGCTGCCGTGCGACACGGTCTCCGCCGCGCCCCCGCGCGCCAGACCCACGACCGGGCGGCCGCAGGCGAGCGCCTCGACCGGGGCGATGCCGAAATCCTCCTCGCCCGGCAGCAGCATCGCGCGCGAACCGCGATAGAGCTCGCGGATGTCGGCGTCCGAGCAGGGGCCGAGGAACTCGACGTGCGGGCCGGCCAGCGACCGCAGCCGCTCGCGCTCCGGCCCGTCACCGGCAATCCGGAGCGGCACGCCGGCCAGCCGGCAGGCTTCTATCGCCACGTCCACCTGTTTGTACGGCACCAACGCGGAGACGATCAGGAAGTAGGAGCCGGGCGCCGATCCGTTCGGATGGTAGAAGGTGGTGTCGACGGGCGGATAGACGACCGCCGCGCGGCGGCCGTAGTACTCGCGGATTCTGGCGGCGACGTGCCGCGAGATGGCGACGTACTGGTCCACCCGCCCGGCCGTCGCCGCGTCCCAGCGGGCCAGGCGGCCGAAGGCCCGCCGGTACAGGCGATTGCGCAGCCAGCCGACGCGCCGGCGCCCGAAGTAGGCGTCGAACTGGTCCCAGGCGTAGCGCATGGGGGTGAAGCAGTAGCACAGGTGGTGGGTGCGTCCGGGTGCAACGACCGACTTCGCGACGCAGTGGCTGGTGCTGATGACGAGGTCGAAGTCGTCGAGGTCGAACTGCTCGATCGCCATCGGAAACAAGCCGACGTAGCGCCGGTAGTGGCGCCGCGCCCACGGCAGGAACTGGACGAAGGAGCGGCGCGGCCGCGTCGCGTCGAGGCGCGACGAGACGGAGCCGGGGACGTGCAGCAGCGTGAACACCTCGGCGCCGGGCAGGAGCTGCGTCAACGCCTCGAGCACCTTCTCGCCGCCGCGCATCCCGGTGAGCCAGTCGTGCACGAGCGCGACGCGCGCGCCGCCGACGTCGGCCGGACGCACCGGCGGTTCCTGCCACTCCGTGCCGAGGGGGAGAGCGTCGGCCACCACAGGCTTCCGGTCAGGCGGCCAGCTCCTGGTAGATGCGTCGAATCTGCCGCACCGATTCCGGCCACGAGAACGACCGCGCCCGCACCAGGCCGCGCGACCTCAGGTCGTCGCGCAGGGTGCGGTCGGTCAGCACCTGCCGGATGCCGTCGGCGATGGCCCGCGGGTCGTAGGGGTTGACCAGGACCCCCGCGTCGCCGACCACTTCCGGGAGCGACGAGACGTTGGAGACGACCACCGGGGTGCCGCTGGCCATCGCCTCGAGCGGGGGCAGGCCGAATCCCTCGTACAGGGACGGGAAGACGAAGACGTCGGCCAGCCGGTAGAGCGCCGCGAGCGTGGCCTCCGACTGATAGCCCAGGAACCGCACGTGCTTGTGCAGGTTGTAGCGATGCACGGCGCGCCGCAGCGTGGAGTAGCGGGAGACCTCGCTCCCCGTGATGAGGAGCTTGAGGTCGTCGAGCCCCTCCTGCCGGAGCAGTACGAAGGCGCCGATGAGACGCTCGAGGTTCTTGTGCGGCTTCACGTTGCCGGCGTACATCAGGAAGCGATCGTGCAACTGGTAACGTTCGCGCACGCGCACTATTTCTTCCTCGGGGGGCTGCCGGTGGAAGCGCTCGTCGATTGCGTTGTGGATGACCGTGACTTTCGAGCCCGGCACGTCGAAGAAGCGGAGGATGTCGCTCTTCGAGGCTTCCGAGACGGTCAGGATGCGGCTGGCCCGGCGCACGGCAGTCGCGAACATCGCCCGCGCATAGGCGTACGACAGCCGGCTCGGCAGGTACTGCGGGAAGATCAGGTGGATGCAGTCGTGAATCGTGACGAGCGAGCGGCACGGCGTCAGCACGGGCAGGACGTAGTGGGGCGTGTGAAACAGGTTGGGCGCCGCGCGCCCGAGACGGATCGGAACCGAGAGCTGCTCGCGCAACGTGTACTGGCCGGCGGCCTCCGGCACCCCGCGAAAGTTGGCGCCCAGCCGCGCGGCGAGATCGCCGTCGTGCGGCCGGGTGAGCAGCACGTACTCGGTATCGCGGTCCAGCCGCGCGAGCTGGCGCAGCAGGTTGCGCACGTACGTGCCGATGCCGAAGTCGTGCAGCTTGCGCACGTCTATCGCGATTCGCACCCCGACTCGCCCAACTGTCTATTCCTACCCGATTTTACTGAATAGATCGCGCGCCCGCCGTCCGAACTTACCACAATCCAAACCACGAACGGCCACCCGCCAGCCAGGATCACGTTAGCACAGCGGAAGGGCGGGTCGGCGGCGACGCCGACCATGTACGCCGCCCCGGCCCCGGTCGGGCTGCGCTTGGTACACTGTGCGGATGGATCCTGTCACCCTCGCGACTACGGCCACGGCTACCGCCCGGCTGGTGAAGGAGTTGCTTGCTCTCCCGCAAGCCATCCGGGATCGTATTCCAACGGAGGCGCAGGAGATAATCCGGCGGCTGAACGCTGAGATCCTAAGTCTGCAGAGCGCCGCGCTTGATGCGCAGCAGCGTGAGAGGGAACTCGCCGAACAGTGCCAACAGCTCAAGGACGAACTCCGCCGCGTGGACGATTGGGAGCAGATACGGCCGCGGTACATCCTGAAGGACCTTCACCAGGGCGCGTCCGTGTATGTACAAAAGCCGGATGTAGACAGCCCGGAAGCCCCGCATTGGCTGTGCACCAACTGTTTTGGGAACCGGCGCACGTCGCAGGTTCAGCCGCAGTCGCTCTCTGCACGCGGTGAGCGAACCTGGAAGTGTCCATGTTGCCAAGCTACCTTCGTTGTCCAGCATCGGACGAGACCCGACCGAAACGCGTGACCGCCCGCCCCTCTCGCGCCCGCCGCGTCTCCGCCTTCTGGCACCACCTGCACACCGTCAGCCCCGGCTCGGCCTTGTTGCGGCATCTCTGGCACCTGCCCGCCGCCTTGTACTCCGCCCGTCGCTGCCGGGCACGCTCGGCCATCTTCTCGGCGCACTCCGTGCACGACACCATCCCCGGCCGCGCCTGCCGCCCGCAGAAACGACACCGGCCGAGCCGCCGCGCGTTGTAGAGTCGCCGCCTATCCGCTGCCGCCTGACCGGAGCACGAACACAGATCCCGCCGGCAGTCCGGGCAGGTTCCGCGCGGCACCTTCGGCGGCAGTGGTGGCAGCGAGTCGAGAAAGTCTCGCGTGCTCCGGAGCACGTCAGCCGACCTCCTCGTAATCGACGGCCGCCCGCAACTCCGCGATCACGGTCGTGTCCTGTTCGTCGGTCGCAACGCGCACGGTCGAGGTACCCGGCAACAGCTGCCAGTCTGACGGCTCGGCTGCAATCACCCGCTGCAGCGCCGCCGCATCGTTCGCCAGCGACAGCGCGACGGCCTGCGGATCATCTCCCCGGTCCCGGGATAGCCACAGCCCGAACGTGGCCACGCTCGACGCGCCGCCGCCGACGTACAAGGTGCCCTCCGCGATCACGGGCGCGTCCAAGTAGTACACCGCCCCGGCCGAGCGCGGGCCGTACTCGAAACTGAACGGGTCCGCCGTGCGCGTGTACTGCGCCCCGTCTGGCGCTTCGTACTCCTGGACGATCTCCGAGATGCGTGTCCAGATGGTCTCAATCGTCGTCATGCTGCAACTCCCGGACGAAAGCCCGCCAGCGCCGCCGCTGCGGGTCCAGGTGCTCGCTCAGATGGTGCTCGCGGCACAGCACCTGCAGGTTGTCGAGCGCCAGCGGGTCGCCTCCCTTGTCGAGCGCCTGTCGGTGGTGCACCTCCAGCTCGATCGGACTGCCGCAGCGCTCGCAGCGCCAGCCCGCGCGATCCTTCGCTACCCGCTTCGCCCGCGCCCACGCCAGCCCCGGCAGCCGCCGCCGATCAAGATGGTGTCTGCTCATGCGACGTGTAGCCTTGCCCGCCCCGGCTTCCGCTGCCGTTCGGCCAGCCCGGCGGCGATCACGGCCGCCTGAAGCACGTCGATCCGACTCTTGCTGTTCCGCTTGTCGAGTGCCGGATTTCCGGCACCGTCGTAGCGGATGCTCGACTCAGAGATCGCGTGCCGGAGTAGCAGGCTCGGCCGGACCTTGATCCGCCCGCCGAGTACCGCCCGCTGGAACGCCCGCACGTCCGCCGAGCCGTCCGCTCCCGGACTGGCACCCGTGCCGCGCCAGACCATCGGCCACTTCACACCGGCAGCGTCGAGCGCGTCCATTGCTTCGGATTGGCGATAGCGGTCAGCACCCGCCGCGAGCAGCCGCACGCCGTCGAGACGTGCCGCGACGTCGGCCAGGAACGCCGCGCACGGGGTCACGCGCCCCGGATAGGTCCGCAGTTCGCCGCGAGCCTCCATCTGCTCGTACAGGCTGCCCACGCTGTCGCGCTCGCCCCGCTTCTGTAGGCTCGGCTCGGCGGGGAAGGCTGCCCAGGTCTCCATCCGCCCGGACGCTGGCCAGATGGCGACGGCTGCCGTCATGCTGGCCGAGCCGCCCAAGTCGTACCCGAGCACGGCCGGACCACGCCGGGGCGGTAGATCGTCTGTCTCGCACGCGCGCCAGTCGTCAACCTGGCAGACCAACTCCCGCGACGGGTCTAGCCGCGCGTTCAGATCGAGCGCGCGATAGCTCGCTTGATCGGCCGGAGTGATCCGCACGCGCTCGGCCTCACCTTCCATGTACGACAGCGCCTTGATCGTGCCCAATCCCGGATTGGCAGCCGCCCACGCCTCCCGGTCGTCAAGGGCGCAGCCGTCCGGAGCTTCGTAGAGATGCACGGCCAGCCCCGGAGCGCCCCGCCGTTTCAGGATCTCCGGAATGAACGGCCCGTCGCCCCGGACCGACAGCGACAGGAACCGGCCCGCCTTCGCGCTGGTGCTCGAACGCATCGCAGCGATCAGCG
>CAZMWA010000137.1:0-4939 GCA_964569405.1 uncultured Vicinamibacteraceae bacterium
TCGGGGCGCAGCCCCGTCTGGAGGATGCCGACGCCGGGGGCCTCGGGCGCAGCCCCATCTGAATGCAGCCCCGTTGCCGGAAGCGGGCGGGAGCATTAGCATTGGCTCATGCTTCGACTGCTCGCGATCACGACGCTGGCACTGACGCTCGCACCCGCCGCCCCGCTGGCGCAGGTGGGCGGCAGCCTCACGGCGGGTCCCCCCGTCGAGCTCCACCTGGAGCTCGCGACGGGCTCCGACGGACCGCAGCCCTCCGTCACCGAGTTCGAGCTGGTCACCGGCGAGTACTACCGGCTCAACGTGACCAGCGACGGCGTGGAGACGTGGCGGCTGGAGGTGGACGAGCTGCTCCGCAACTCGCATCTGCGGCTGGTGACGATCAGCGAGATCGAGGTCCATCTGCAAGCCCTTGCCTTCCGAGCCATCGAGTTCGACGTGGCGGGCACGGTGCAATTCAGCTTCACCCCGGTCCGTCCCGGCACCTTCGCGTTCACGGTCGGCGACACGCCGTCGGAGACGCGGCGGCGCGGCGGTGCGGGGCGGATCGCCCGCGGGCGGTTCGTGGTCGAGTAGCCGGCGGCGGTCCCGGGGCCGCCCAGACCTGGAATCGTTGCCGTGATCCGACCCATCGTCCGCTACGGCGATCCGGTGCTGCACCGTCCGGCGCGCGATGTCGACACGGTCACGGCGGACGTCAGGACCCTCATCGACGACATGATCGAGACGATGTACGCCGCCTCCGGCATCGGCCTGGCCGCGCCGCAGGTCGGCGTCGGCCTGCGCATCTTCGTCACGGATGTCTCCGCGGGCCGCAACCCGGACGACCTGGTCGTCATGATCAACCCGGAGCTGGCGAGCCGGGAGGGCCTCCAGCGCGAGGAGGAAGGCTGCCTGAGCCTGCCCGGTTTCGAGGCGGTCGTGCCCAGGCCCGCACGTGCGGTCGTGCGCGGCCTGGACGGCGAGGGGCGTCCCTGCGAGACCACGGGCGTCGGCCTCGCCGCGCGCGCGTTCCAGCACGAGCTCGACCACCTGGACGGCAGCCTGTTCCCGGACCGGCTGCGGGGCATCCGGCGCGACCTCATCGTGCGTCGCATCCGGAAGCTCAGGCGGACCGGCAAGTGGTGAGGATCGTCTTTCTCGGCACCCCGGCGTTCGCCGTGCCGACGCTGGAGCGGCTGCTGACCTCGCCGCACGAGGTCGCGGCGGTCGTGACGCAGCCCGATCGGCCGCGGGGCCGCGGCCAGCGCGTCTCGGAGTCGCCCGTCAAGCGCCTCGGCGCCGCCCGCGGGCTGCCGGTGCTGCAGCCGGAGCGGATGAAGGACCCCGCGTTCGTCGACGCGCTGGGTGCGCTGGCCCCCGACCTCGGCGTGGTCGCCGCCTACGGGAAGATGCTCCCCGACCAGTTGCTGGCGCTGCCGCGCCTCGGCATGATCAACGTGCACGCGTCGCTGCTGCCGGCCTACCGGGGCGCCGCGCCGATCCACCGCGCGGTGATGGCCGGCGAGACCGAGACCGGCATCACGATCATCCGCCTCGTGCGCGAGATGGACGCCGGTCCCATGCTGCGTCGCGCGGCGCTGCCCATCGACCCCGACGACGATGCCGAGACGCTCGAGCGCGCGCTGGCCGCGCTGGGCGCGGTGACGCTGCTGCAGGCCGTGGACGATATCGAGGGCGGGCGCGCCGCGGAGGAGGAGCAGGACCACGCCCGGGCCACGTTCGCGCCGCGGCTGACGCGCGCCGACGGCGCCATCGACTGGAGCCGCACGGCCGGGCAGGTGCACGATCAGGTCCGCGGCCTGCACCCCTGGCCGCGGGCCTTCAGTCACCTCGGCGGCGCACGGTACCTGATTCATCGCACCACCGTGGTCGAGCCGCCGGGCGGCGCCCCGGCCGCGCCGGGACAGGTGCTCGAGGCCGCCGGCGACCGCCTCGTCGTCGCGGCCGGGGCCGGCACGGCCGTGGCGCTTCTCGAGATTCAGCCGGAGGGCCGGCGCGCACTGCCGGTGCGCGCGTTTCTGGCGGGACACCCGATCGCGCCGGGGACGGCCTTCGAGACGTCCGCATGACCGCCCCGGCGCGCGCCGCCGCCCATCGCGTGCTGCGCGACGTCCACACCGGCCGCCGGGATCTCGCCCGCGCGCAGGACCGCGCGCGCCGTTCGCTCGACGATCCGCGCGACGTGGCGCTCGCGGCCGAGATCGCCCTCGGCACGCTGCGCCGGCGGGCGGCGCTCGATCACCTGCTCCGGCAGGTATCGTCGCGGGGGCTCGACACGGTGGATCCGGACGTGCTCGACCTGCTGCGCGCGGCGGCGTACCAGCTCCGGCACCTGCAACGGGTCCCCGCGCATGCCGTGGTCGACGACGCGGTGACGCTGACCCGCACCGTGGCCAGCGCGCGCGCCGCCGGCTACGTCAACGCGGTGCTGCGGGCGCTGGCCGCCCGCCCGGCGGCGGCGCTGCCGCCCCGCCCCGCTGGCGCGGAGGCGGCCGGCGGGACTCTCGACCGGCAGCAGGCGCTGGCGTACCTCGCCACGACCCAGTCCCACCCGCGCTGGCTGGCGGCGCGCTGGCTGGACCGCCACGGCTTCGCGGCCGCCGAGCGCTGGACGTCGTTCAACAACGCGCCGGCGCCGATCGCCCTCCGCGTCAACCGGCTGCGGTCCACGCCCGCGGCGCTGGCCGCGCAGCTCGCCGAGCAGGGCGTCGAGGCGGCGCCCGGTCGCTGGTCGCCCGCGACGCTGGTCGTGACCCGCGGCAACCCGCTGACCACCCCCCTGGCCGGGCGCGGGCTGTTCCTGGTCCAGGACGAGGCGTCGCAACTGGTCGCCGAGCTGGTGCGGGCGCGGCCCGGCGACCGCGTGCTCGACGCCTGCGCGGCGCCCGGCGGCAAGACGGTGGCGATCGCCGGCGCCATGGCCGACCGCGGCCTGCTCGTCGCCGGCGACCTGCGGCCGGCGCGCCTCGCGCTCCTGGCGGCCACGTTGGCCGGCTGCGGCTGCCGCAGCGCACGGATCGTGCGCCTCGACGCGCGTGCGCCGCTGCCCTTCGGGCCCGCGTTCGACTGGGTGCTGGTCGACGCCCCGTGCTCCGGCCTCGGGACGCTGCGGCGGGACCCGGACATCCGCTGGCGCCGCACGCCGGACGAGCTGCCGGCGCTGGCCCGCGCGCAGTCGGCGCTGCTCGACGCGGCGGCGGCGGTCGTGGCGCCCGGCGGGCGGCTCGTCTACGCGACCTGCTCGAGCGAGCCGGAGGAGAACCGGCACGTGGTCGAGGCCTTCCTCGGCCGCGCCCCCGGGTTCGCCGTGGACCCGCCGCGGGCGCCGCACCTGGCGCCGCTGCTCGACGCCGCCGGGTGCGTGCAGACGCTGCCGCACCGGGATTCGCTCGAGGCGTTCTTCGCCGCCGTCCTGCGCCGCGACAGCCGGTCCGCGCAGGACATGCGGTACACTTGAGGGTCGATGCCGCCCGCGGACACCGTCTCGAGATGGCGCTGAGAATCGGCAAGGCCGTGATCGTGCTGGGCGCCCTGGCGTTGACCTTCGGGCTGTCCGCCGTCGGCGGCCTGCGGCTCGCGCTTCAGAGCCGCGAGGTGCCCGTTCCCGATCTCGGCAACCTGACGCCGGAGCAGGCGCGGGCGGCGCTGGCGGACCTCGACCTCGAGCTCCGCGTCGAACCCCTGCGGCGCGTGGATCCGACGATAGCCGAGGGGCTCATCGCCGAGCAGGAGCCGGACGGGTCGATCGCGACCCGGCGCGGCCGGAACGTGAAGGTCTGGCTCAGCTCGGGCCGCACCCCGGGCTCCGTGCCGGCCCTGGTCGGCGCCTCCGAGGGCGCGGCCCGCCGGCGCCTCGAGGAAGCCGCGTTCACCCTGCGCGGGCTGTCCGAGATCCGCTCCCGCCGCTACCCCACCGACGCCGTCGTCGCCCAGGACCCGCCGCCGGGCCGGGACGGGCAGGCCGTGCGGCTGCTCGTCAACCGGGGCGAGCGCGGCCGCACGTACGTCATGCCCGATCTGATCGGCGTGGCGGCCGACGCGGCGTCCGAGACGCTGCGGACACGGGGCTTCCGGGTGACGGTCGTCGGCGACCACCCGTACCCCGGCCTGCCGCCCGGGACCGTGCTGCGCCAGTCGCCTCAAGCGGGGTTCCAGATCGCGCCCGGCGAGCCGATCTCGCTCGAGGTCAGCCAGTGACGCTGCGCATCGCGCCCTCCATCCTGTCCGCCGACTTCGCCTGCCTGCGGGACGCCGTGGCCGCGGTCGAGACCGGCGGCGCCGACCTGCTGCACGTCGACGTCATGGACGGCCGGTTCGTCCCGAACCTGACCATCGGGGTGCCGGTCGTGGAGGCGCTCGCCCGCGTCACGCGGCTGCCGCTCGACGTCCACCTCATGATCGTGGAGCCGGAGCGCCACATCGAGGCGTTCGCACGGGCCGGCGCCTCGCTGATCTCGGTGCACGTCGAGGTATCGCCCCATCTCGACCGCACGCTGACCGCGATCCGCGAGCTCGGCGTCCAGGCCGGGGCCGTGCTCAACCCCGCGACCCCGGCGGAGACGCTGGCGCCGGTGGCCGAGCTGCTGGACTTCGTCCTGGTCATGTCGGTGAACCCCGGCTTCTCCGGCCAGCGGTTCATCCCGCGCAGTCCGGCGAAGGTCCGGGCCGTGCGGGCCGTGCTCGAGCGCGCCGGGAGCCCGGCCAGCATCGCGGTGGACGGCGGCATCCGGCCGGACAACGCCGCGCAGGTCGTCCGCGCCGGCGCCGACATCCTGGTGGCCGCGTCGGCCATCTTCGGCACGGACGATCCCGCGGCCGCCACGCGCCGCCTGCGCGCGGCGGCCCAGGCGGCGGCTTCCGTCTAGCGTTCCGTGCCAGCCTCCTCGTCCACGGTGCGCGTGCGGTACGCCGAAACGGACACGATGGGCGTCGTGTACTA
>CAZMWA010000138.1:0-15220 GCA_964569405.1 uncultured Vicinamibacteraceae bacterium
GGCTGTCCGCCTTGCGCTCGGAGGTCGACGCTTCCACGACCACCGAGATCGAGGCCGCGGTCGCCGACCGGGTACTGTCGGAGGTACGGGAAATACGACGCGCCCTGGACGAACGCATCAGGAACCTGCAGGAAGAAATAGGCAGACCGCGGCAGGTTTGACGCCGCCTTCTCCAGCTCCGATACCGTGACCCTGCGGGCTACCGGCCTGGTCACCTCGCCAGGATGTCGTCGAGCTCGAGCGCCAGTCCCTCGAGCACGGCCGCCGTCAGGCGCTCGCCCCGGCCGAACCGGCCGGTGCGTTCGAGCTTCCCGTCCCGTTGCCGATGGACGGCGACGGTCTCGGCTACCGGATCGACGATCCAGTCCTCGAGTACCCCGTGTCTGCCGTACAGCTCGTGCTTGTACCCGAGGTCCCGGTCGGCGGTCGACGGCGAGAGGATTTCGATCACGAGGTCGGGTGCACCCCGCACGTTCTCGTCGGTGATCCTGTCCTCGCGCGCTCGGGAGATGAACAGCACGTCGGGCTGCACGACGTCGGTGTCCGACAGAACGACGTCGACAGGCGCGACGAACACCTCTCCGAGTTCGTGTTCCTCGACGAACCGGCGCAGTTCGCTGCCCAGCACGAGGAGAATCGACTGGTGCTTGATGTTCGGTGCGGGAACCATCAGCAGCTCGCCGTTCAGCAGCTCGTAGCGCTTGTCGTCCGGCACCCGGCAGTAGTCCTCGTACGTCTGCTTGACGGCGTGCTCCGTCGTGGCCATGGCCTTTCTCCTGCGCTGGGCACCTCATCGTCAGTGCACGGTCATGGACACTTGCACACGTACCACACGCTACTCCCGCAGACCGAAGGCGAACAGCACGTTGCCGGCGGCGACCGCGACGTACTGCGCATCGTCCGCCTGGTAGCTCATCGGCCCGTTGTGGACCACGCCGCCGAGCGTCGTCCGCCAGAGCAGCTCCCCGTCACTCGCATCGAACGCGTAGAAGTAGCCTTCCCGGCCCCCGGTGAACAGCACGTCGGAGGCCGTGGTCAGGATGCCGCTGGTCGTCATGTCGGTCATCTCGAACTTCCAGCGCTGCTCGCCGGTGCGCGGGTCGAGCGCGATCACCGCGCCGTTACCGACCGCTTCCGTCCAGCGGTTGACGTGACCGCGGGTCAGCGCGGGCGGCGCCGCCGCGCCCGGGATGGCCGGCATCGGCCGGCCGCCGAGGAAGAGCTGGCCCTCGCGGTACTCCTCCGGCTCGGCGGACGGCTCGAAGATGGCCCCGTAGTTCTCCCAGGCGGACAGGTAGAACAACCCGGTGCCCGGGTTGTAGGACGGCGAGTACCAGTTCGTGCCGCCCTGCACGCCGGGATAGGTGACCTCGCCGGGCGCCTGCGGCGTCTCGATGGGCCGGCCGCTGTCGTCGAGCCCCTCGGCCCAGTTGACCGTCACGAACGGACGCCCGTTGATGAAGCGGCCGGTCGTCCGGTCCAGGGCATAGAAGAACCCGTTGCGGTTGGCCCACAGCATCACCTTGACGACCTGGCCGTCGGCGGTCTCGATGTCGGCCAGCACCGGAATCTGGACCGCGTCGTAGTCGTACGGATCGTTGGGGGTGAACTGGAAGTACCAGCGCAGCTCGCCGGTGTCGGCGTCGAGCGCCACGACGCTGTCCGAGTAGAGGTTGTCGCCCCGCCGCTGCGCCGGGTTCCAGTCGGGTCCCGGATTGCCGATGCCCCAGTACGTCAGGTTGAGCTCCGGATCGTACGAGCCGGTGAGCCAGACCGAGGCGCCGCCGGTGCGCCACGAGTCGCCCGACCAGGTGTCGTTCCCCGGCTCGCCCGGACCCGGGATGGTGTAGAAGCGCCACACCTCGTCGCCGGTGGCCGCGTCGTACGCCGCGATGTAGCCGCGGATGCCGTACTCGCCGCCCGCGACGCCCACCACGACCTTGTCGTCGATCACCAGCGGCGCCACGGTCATGGCGTAGCCCTGCGACGGCTCGCCGACCGCGGTCTTCCAGATGGGCCTGCCCGTCACGGCGTCGAGCGCGATGAGCTGGGCGTCGATCGTCGCCATGAACAGCGTGTCGCCGAGGATGCCCACGCCGCGGTTGACGCGGCCGCAGCAGGGCCGCGACTCCGGCGACGGCGTGTACTCGTAGACCCAGAACACGCGCCCGGTCGCGGCGTCGAGCGCCACCACGTCGTTCGGCGCCTGGGTGACGTACATGACGCCGTCGACCACCAGCGGCGTCGCGGTGAAGTTCTCGAGCGACCGCGCCTGGAAGACCCACTTCAGCTCCAGGTCGTCGACGTTGGACGGGGTGATCCGGTCCAGCAGGCTGTGCCGCGTGCTGGCGTACGACCCCGAGTAGGTCAGCCAGTTGTGGGGCTCGCTCTCCGCGTTGCGCAGGCGGTCGGCGGTAACCTGGGCGTCGAGGCCCGCGGTGAGCAGCAGCGAGAGAACGCACGTCAGAGCAACGGATCGGGCCATGGTCAGTCCACCCCCTGGAGAGAGAGGAGATACGCGAGCAGATCGGAGAGCTCCTGCTCGCTGAGCTCGTCCTCGTAGGACGGCATCGGCGACGTGGTGAGCACGGTGTACTCCTGCAGGTCGGCCTTCTCGAGCGAGACGAGCCGCTCGTTCTGGTCGATGAGCTGCACCGTGAAGGTATCCTCGTTGAGCCGCCGCCCGCTCAACTCCCGCCCGTCGCGCGTGACGGCGCGGACCGGCCGGTTGACGGGCAGCATGGACCCGGTCGGGTCCAGCAGCGACCGCTCGAGCGCGCCGGCGGAGCGCACCGCGCCGATGTCGGTCAGGTCGGGCGCCGACCGCGACCCGCGGCCCGCGACCCGGTGGCAGCTCAGGCAATCGCCCTTGCCCAGGAAGACGGCTTCGCCGCGGCCCGCGTCGCCGACCGTGAGCGTGGCCGGATCGACATCCCCCATGGTGCGGATGAAGGCCACCAGGCCGGACAGCTCGGCCTCCGTGTACTCGCCGGGCGGCATCGCGGTGTCGGGCAGGCCGTTCGTGATCACCGCCTGCAGCTCCATGTCGGTCGAGGCGTTGCTGAACGTCCCGCTGCGCAGATTCACGCCCGTAATCGCGTCGCCTTCCGTGCCGTGACAGACCGAGCAGTTGTCGGCGTAGAGGCGCGCGCCGAACTCGATGTCCGCCTGCTCGTACTGGCCGGCATGTTCCTGCGCGCGAAGCGCCCCGCCGGACGCCGCGAGCAGGACTGCCGCCGCCAGCGCCAGGGGTCCTGCATGTCGTCTATGTCTCATCCTGCTGTCTCGCATCCTGCTTCTCCCGCCGGAACCGAGGCTCATTGTAGTGCAGTCCGACGCCGGGTGCCCCGGGCTGGCCGTACGCGTCTATAATCGGCGCATGCTTGGATACATGCGCGCCTCGCTCGCTCTGGCCTCCGTGGCGCTGCTGGCCGCCTGCGCCGCCGGTCCGCCGGATGCCGACAGCCTCCGGGCGTCGTTCGCCGAACAGATCGCCGCGGTGGGCGGCGTCAGCAATTTCGAGCGGGACGGGACCGAGCTCACGTTCTCCGCACCGGACGGCGCCGGCGGGCAGGTTGCCTGGCGCGTCAGCATCGACTCGGTGGTCGTCGCGCCGCAGGACGACGAGGACTACCCCTACCGCGGGAACATCCTGTCCTCCTGGTATGCCGACGGCGAGGCAGTCGTGCCGGTGGGCTCCATGTCCAACCTGCCGTCCGACTTTCTCGAGGCGGGCATCGCGCAGGATTGCTGGGGCCTGTGGGCCGCGGCGGAGAGCCGGTGGACATGGACCTGACCGCGGCCGGCCGCGGCTGTCCGGGACCGGCCGCATATATTGGCCGCAACGCGAGACGTATCGGGCTAGAATAGCTGTCTGCCGCGCGCGATCCGCTGGCGAGGGGGCCGCGGCCCGGGCGGCCTGGAGGAGGAACATGCTGCAACGCGTCAGAAGATCGTTTCTGGCTGTCGCGCTCGTCGTCGCGGCCGTCGCGGTCACCCTGTGGCCGGCGGAGACCGCGGGCCAGGACGAGGCCTATCGCGCGCCGCGCCTCGTCGGCACGGACCACCCGGACCTGAACGGCATCTGGCAGGCGCTGGGCACGGCGCACTGGAACGTCGAGGACCATTCCGTCGAGGCCGGGCCGTTCCCGACGCTGCTGGGCACCTGGGGCGTGCAGCCGGCCGGCCGGAGCGTCATCGTCGGCCGCGGCCGGATCCCCTACCAGGACTGGGCGCTGGAGCAGCGGCGCGAGAACTACGAGACGCGCCTGACGATGAACCCCGACGAGCTCAGCACGCAGGGGGACCCGGAAGCCAAGTGCATGATGCCGGGGATTCCGCGCGCGACGTATCTCCCCTTCCCGTTCCAGATCATTCAGATTCCGAGCAAGATCCTCGTCGCCTACCAGTTCAACGTCGCCAAGCGCACCATCCACATGGAAAACCACGTGGAGGCTCCCATCGACTTCTGGATGGGGTGGTCGAACGGTCATTGGGAGGGCGACACGCTGGTTGTCGAGGTGACGGGCTTCAACGGCCTGACCTGGCTCGACCGTTCCGGCAACTTCCACAGCGCGGCCCTGCGCGTGGTGGAGCGCTTCACGCCGACCGGTCCGAACCACATGCTGTACGAGGCCACGCTCGAGGATCCCGACGTCTACACCGAGCCCTGGACGATCCGCATGCCCCTGTACCGGCGCGTGGAGGAGAACGCCCAGTTGCTCGAGTTCCGGTGCGTCGACATCGTGGAGGAGTTCATCTACGGCAGCCTGGTCAAGGGAGCGCAGCCGTAGTGGGTAGGCGAGAGCACGACAGGAGGCTCGAGATGCGCAAGCTGTACTTCGCGGCCGGAGCGGCGGCAACCGTCGTGGCCATGGTGGGGCTGGGGGCGGCGCCAGTTGCCGCGCAGGCCCAGGAGGAAGGCGCCTACATGGTGCCGCACACCTCCTGGGGCGACCCCGACTTTCAGGGCTCGTGGGAAAACCGCACGCCCACGCCGCTGGAGCGCCCGGTGGAGTTCGGGACGCGCGAGTTCCTGACCGACGAGGAGGCGGCGGCCCGCGCGGCCAGCCGCGTCGGCCTGCCCGACGGCGAGGAAGGCGTCATCGCGGACGATCTGGTCGCCGCGGACGTCCAGCGCGTCGAGCAGTCGAACAACATCGACCCCGACCGGCCGGGCCAGCGGATCTCGGGCGCGGAGTACAACGCGTTCTGGAACGCGCCGGTCAGCCCGCGCCTCGCGTCGCGGCGCACGTCGCAGATTGTCGATCCCCCGGACGGCCGCCTGCCGCCCTACACGCGCGCGATTCTCGAGCAGTGGGACGCGCGGGAAGCGGCGCGAGCCTACCGCGGGGAAGCCGATTCCTGGCTGGACCGCAACGTCATGGAGCGCTGCATCCTGCGCACCGGCCTGGCGATGGGCGAGATGAACGTGCCGAAGGACATCTACCAGACCCCCGGCCAGATCGTCTTCGACCTGCAGTACGGCGTGGTGCGCATCGTCCCGCTGGACGGGCGTCCCCGCCTGGGCTCGGACATCACGCAGTGGTGGGGCGACTCGCACGGCCGCTGGGAGGGTGACACGCTGGTCATCGAGACCACCAACTTCAACAACATGCAGAACGGCGGCCCCGTGATGCCGTCGCACGGCGGCATCTACGGCCACAACCACGCCCACTACCACATGGGCACGGGCGAGGACCTGACGATCACGGAGCGCCTCCGGCGGACCGGGCCCGACACCATCGAGTACGCCTACACGATCAACGACCCGAGCGTGTACGTGAGGCCGTGGACCGCCGTCAACGTCTGGCACCTCGACGCGAACGAGCCGGACGTCTACGAGTACACCTGCCACGAGCACAACTACGGCATGGTGGGCCTGCTCAAGGGCGGCCGGGCGGACGAGCAGATCGCAATGGACGAGGCGGCGCGGGAGATCAACGACCGCGCGCCGCAGATTGCCGCCGAGTGGGCGGAAACCGAGGCGTGGGAGGCGGCGCAGGGCCGCTGAGCGGCGGAGCCCCGGCTTCGCCAGCGTTTGGACATCGAACAGGGCGAGTTGAACAGGAGGAGATTCAAATGCGAGCGAAAGTGGCCATCGTCGGTTGCCTGGTCGGTCTGTTCGCCGTCATGACGGCGGCGCCGGCTGTGGCGCATCATGCGTTTGCGGCGGAGTTCGACGCCAACAAGCCGATCTCGCTGCAGGGCAAGATCACGCGGATGGAGTGGGTCAACCCCCACTCGTGGCTGCACATCGACGTCACGCGCGAGGACGGCACGGTCGAGGCCTGGATGGTGGAGGGCGGACCTCCGACCAGCCTGCTCCGCCGCGGCTTCACCAAGCGCGATCTGCCGATCGGGGACGAGGTCTTCGTCGAGGGCTACCTGTCGAAGGACGGCTCGAACAAGGCCAACGGCCGCGACATCACGTTCGGCGACGGACGCAAGCTGTTCATGGGCTCGTCCGGCACGGGCGCGCCGCGGGACGGCCGCGATCCGACCGAGCGCTAGCAGCAGCTTCGCGGGGGACGGCGCCGGCACGGGCCGTCCTCCGTGTGTCATGACGCCGGCCGGCACGCACACGCGTGCCGGCCGGCGCTGTTCGTTTGGCGCCGCCCTGCCCTGCCGCAGCGCGCGCGTGCGGAACGCGGCGCCGGCCTGCCCGGCTCGCCGCGGCGACCAGGAGGAGACAGCAGCCGATGAAGACACTTGTGGGAACCCTGGCATTCCTCGTTGCCGCCATCGGTTTCGCGGCGGCCCCGCCCGCCGCGGCCGAAGAAGCCGAGGCGGAGATCACCTACACCAGGCACATCGCGCCGATCATCCAGCGGTCGTGCGAGAGCTGTCACCGGCAGGGCGGGTTCGCCCCGATGTCGTTGATGACCTACGACGAGGTGCGGCCCTGGGCGCGGGCCATCAGGCAGCGGACGGCCACCCGCGAGATGCCCCCCTGGTTCATCGAGCCCGACGTGGGCGTCCAGCACTTCAAGAACGACCCGTCGCTGAGCGCCGAGGAGATCGCGATGGTGGCGCGCTGGGTCGACAGCGGCGCCCCGCGCGGCAACCCGGCCGACATGCCGCCGCCCCGCGAGTACCTCGACCGTACGCAGTGGGCGATCGGCGAGCCGGATCTGATCGTCGAGGGGCCGGAAGTGCTCGTCAAGGCCGTCGCCCCCGACTACCACCGCGAGCTGGGCCCCGTGGCGACCGGCCTGACCGAGGACCGCTACATCGCCGCCGTGGAGGTGAAGGAGACCCGGCTCGACGGCAGCGCGTTCAGGAAGGAAGAGGAGCAGGGCATGAACCTCTTCACCCTGCACCATGCCGGCATCCGGGAGCTCGGGTTCGACATGGACGCCCCCGACGGCTTCTACCTGATCTACGAAGTAGGACAGAACGAGACCGTCTATCCGGTGGACACCGGCGTCCGCCTGCGCGCCGGCTCCGCGCTGACCTACACCGTGCACATGCACTCGGTCGGCCGCGACATCCCGGTCCGGGTCGACGTGGGATTCAAGTTCCACCCCGAGGGGTACGAGCCGAAGTACAGCCAGTCGGGCTACAACTCCGGGCTCGTCGGCGGCAGCAACGTGCGCGAGGACCTCGCGCTGCCGCCCGGACAGGCCTCCATCCGCTACGACAACTTCCAGACGATGAGCGAGCCGGGCATCCTCACCACCTTCGAGCCGCACCTGCACATGAGCGGCGACCGGATGTGCGTCGAGGCCCAGTACCCGAACGGGTACCGCGAGATCCTCAACTGCTCGGGCTACGACCACAACTGGGTCCGGACCTACGTCTACGAGGACGACTACGCGCCGCTCCTGCCGCGGGGCACGATCCTGCACATCATGGGGTGGTACAACAACTCGGAGACGAACTCGAACAACATCGAGCCGCGCAACTGGAAGACGGGCGGCAACCGGTCGGTCGACGAGATGTTCGTGTTCCTGCCGAAGATCACGCTGCTGACCGACGAGCAGTTCGCGGAAGAGGTGGCGCGCCGCGAGGCGCTGCAGCTCGGCGCCAACGCGAACCAGCAGAACTAGTCAGCGGTCCCGGCGTCTGCCCTACCCCGGGCGCCCCGCGCGGCCACGGACCGCGTGGGGCGCCTGCCACTTGCAAGGAATGATCATGAGTGCTCGTGTTCGGCGTCGATTGGCATGGCGCTGGGCCGCCGCGGCGGCAGCGCTGGCCTGCCTGGCCCCTGCCCTCGGCTTCGCCCAGGACAACCTCATCATGAGGCGCGGGCAGCGCGTCGCGCCCATCTACGAAGGGTGGATCGCGAACCCGGACGGGACGTTCGACCTGCTCTTCGGCTACTTCAACCTCAACAGCGAGCAGATCATCGACGTCCCGGTCGGCGCGGACAACAGCCTCGAGCCGGGCGGCCCCGACCAGGGGCAGCCGGCCCACTTCTTTCCGCGCCGCAGCCGCTTCACGTTCCGGGTCACGGTGCCCGCGGACTTCGGCGACCGGGAGCTCGTCTGGAAGATCACCGCGAACGGCAAGACCGAGTACGCGTTCGCCACGCTGAAGCCCGACTACATCATCGACGAGCGGATCATGATGATGAACAACGGCGGGTTCGGCGGCCGCGGGCAGCGTCTCGGCGAGCCCGACAACGTGCCCCCGAGCATCCGCCTGCCGGGGCCCGCCGCACGGTCCGTCAGGGTCGGCGAGCCGCTCGCGCTGACAGCCTACGCCAGCGACGACGGCAACCCGCGCGGCGGCGTCGGCGGCTCCAACGACCTCGGTCTCGGCACCGGCTGGTTCGTCTACCGCGGCCCGGCCGACGCGATCGCCCTGGAGCCCGAGCAGGAGCATCCGGAGTACCGCCGCCAGAAGGCGACCGCCGCGCGGCTGCGGCAGACCGCGTTCTCGAGCGCCCGGCGGCCCCGGGTGGGCAGCACCGGCGGCGGCGCGTCGCAGGTGGAGCTGCCGCCGCCGGACGTGGTGACCGACCGCCCCGTCGAAGTGACCGCCACGTTCAGCGCGCCCGGCACCTACACGCTCCGCGCGATGGCCCACGACGGCGGCCTGCACGACACCGTCGACGTGACCGTCACGGTCGAGCCGTAGGAGTCTGCGCCGCAGAACCGCGCGGACTCCTGCAGGCCTGGTTGGGCGTCGGCCGGAGCCGCAGGCGACGACTGGCGGGCCAGCACGCCTCCCGGCCGGCGGGCACGCCACCCGCCGGCCGACCCGGTTTCCGATGGGATCACAACGCTTGCCGACGGCTGGGGTGCGGATGGCCGCCGCGTCGGCGCAGACCGCGCAGCGGTTGCGCGACTACTTCCGTGACACGCGCGAGCCGGCGGTCGTGACGGTCTGGCTGTTCGGGAGCCACGGCGAGTCGCGGGCGCACGCCGAGAGCGACGTGGACGTCGGGGTGCTGCTCGACCGGCGGCTCGTTCCGGGCGCGCCACAACGCTTCGACCTCCGGGTGCGGCTGACGAGCGACCTCATTCACGCGCTCGGCAACAACGATGTCGACCTCGTAGTGCTCAACGACGCTCCCCCGCTGCTCGCGCGGCGGGTCATCCGTACCGGCATCGAGCTCGTCTGCCGCGATCGCGATCTGGACCGGGGCTTCCGCCGCGACGTGCAGATCCGCGCCGCAGATCTCGCGCCGTACCTCGCGCGATACCGGCGGATGACGCTGGACGCACTCGGCGGATGACGTTCCTGGTCAAGCGCCTCTCGGAGCTCAGGAAGCACCTCGACCCCAACGCGTCGTACAGGCAACGGCGCGCCTGCAACCGGTCGGCACGTTTCTGGAAGCGGTTCGACAATATGCCGCCAAGGGCTGATGGGATCGCCGGGCCGCCAGGAGACAGCTGCCCACCGGCGCCCGCCATTGATGGTCAACGGGCACTGGTACAATGTTCAGTTTGACCAGCGGGAGTTCCATGTCGAATCATTCGCGCGCGCTGGACAGCCGCATGCTCCTGCCGCTGCTGCTGACGGGCGCGACCGCGGCTTGCGGCGGAGAAGCGTTCGACCAATGGTGCAACACACCCGGGCAGCACCTGTCGCTGCTATTCCAGGCTGTCCCACTGGGCATCATCGTGGCGGCAGCCGTCGGGTGGGATCGCAGGCGCCGCCTAGACGGCTGGGACCTGCGGAAGTCCGCCAACTCGCCCCCGTACGGGAGTCCGGTGTGGGTCGTCCTCGTCGTCTTCGCCGGCGCCGGGCTGGCGCTCTCATTCGCCCTGTACGGAGCGGAAGATTGCGCCCCGGAACAGCGCGCCCTGAACTTGCGGTTCACGTGGCTGGGCGTGCTACTCGCATCGTGCCTGTGCCTGCTCGGACTGCTCGCGGCCAACTGGTGGTACACGAGGCATTGAGGTGGCGCAGAACAACACGCTCGTCGTGTGCGGCGGGACCGGCGCCCACGTGGCGCTCGCCCTCGTGCGGCTGCATACACTCGGCCAGCCGCTTGGGTTCTTCCGCGACGCGGACGACAGGCCCCTCGCGTTCCCTGCCGTTTATCTCGTCGATCAGGACTCCGGCGACGGTGACCGCGAAGACACCGCGTGGCAGCGTACCCGCCGGCTGGTCGCCTCGCACCCGGGCCGGCACGACTGGCGGTTGGCGATCGGCCGCCCCGACGCCCCGGAACTGAAGGAAGTCACGCCGCTGCCGGTGGGGCCCGATCGCGGCTGGTTCAACTCGCCCCACGACCGCCTCGGCCGCCGCTTCGCCGACTCGCGTTATCTCGACCTACTCACGTCGCAGGCGCAGCGCGACATCCGTTTCTCGCACGGCATGATGGGCTCTCCCGCCGTCGGGTCGCTACTGTTCCGCCTGAAGGAGTTCGACACAAAACCGGGCGGCCTCGAGACGAACCACGACGGCGCCTACCACGAGCTGCTGAGCACGCACGGCCGGGTGGCGGTGGTGGGCTCCGCCGTCGGAGGCACCGGGGCCTCGGTGGCGCCGACGCTCGCGCAGCGTCTGGCCGACGACGGCGACGACGTCATGGCGGTCATGGTACTCAACTGGTTCCGGTTCGAGCAGGAGGGCCTCGACGAGGCCACCCTGGAGAAGGCCCAGCGCCGCAACCGCGCCATGGTCGAGAATGCCGACTCCGCGTTCGCCTATTACGGCCGAAGGCTGGCCCGCCGCGTGGCCACGGTGCCCGTGGGGGCACCCGACAGTGCCCTGCGGACCCGTCGCTACACGTCGGACACGCGGCAGCCGATCCGCGAGTCGTTCGTCCACGGCGTCGCAGCCCTGTGCTGCCTGCAGCAGTTCCTCGACCGCGAGCCCTGCCCTTCCGGCCTCTACCAGCTGGGCGCCGAGGACCCCACCCAGCTCGGCGGTGGTAACCGCCTGCCCGGCGCGGGGAACTCCTCGGTCCAGAGCCTCGCCGACCAGGCAGCGACCCTCGCCGACGTGCTCGACGTGTTCGCGCGGACGCTGTCGGGGAAGCCGAGCCGGGGCCCGTTCCCGGTGGTCCCCGCCATCCGCCAGGAAACGGAGGGACTGGCCGCCCCCGAGCGGGTCGGCCCCGCCCTCGAGCGGCTGGTCGGCGACTATCGCGAGCACATCGCGTGGATGAAGGACGTGCTGGGCACGGTGCCGCAGCCCGACCTGTCGTTGACGCGCGAGGTGCTGTCGCGCGAGCGGCTGGCGGCGCACCCCGTCGAGCGGGGGGCCGAGAGCGGCGCGGCCGCAGAGGACGCCGTAGCGCTGGCCCTCCTGCACTGGACGGCCGGCTGGATTCGCGATCACGCGCGCGGGGAAGGCGCTGCCGTCCTCGCCACGCCACCGGCGAGCAGCGTCGACGGCGGGTACTGGCCGCCGCTCGTGGGCCACGACGCCCTCAACGTCGCTGCCGACAAGCCGGGCGAATTGAAGCAGGTACTCGATCAGAACGTAGAGGGCACCGTAGAGGGGTTCATCCGCAAGCAGAACATCGCGCAGAACGGCTGGCCCGACCCGATGGCCACGGCCCGACACTTCCGCTACGCCATCGAGCACGAGCACCGGACGGAGCGCCGGCAACTGGAGATGCTGCTGGCCGGCGTGGTGATGGGCAGGCTGACGCTGCGGGACGTCGCCACGCACGAGAACCCTCCCCTGCTGTCGCTCGATTACCTAGTGAACGAGTACCGCAAGGCCGGCCTGCCGGAGCTGGCGCGGGTCGCCGTCGTCCACGAGCACCTTGACGGCGAGGTCGCGCTGGGATTCAACTCCCCGCTCACGCTCTTCTGCCCGACGCCGATCGAGAAGGACGAGAAGCGCGAGCGCGCCTGGGGCGAGCTATGGCAAGCCCTGACCGGCTCGGAGCAGCCCCGCGACTGGCGGACGGAAGAGATGGCCGAGTGGCGCCCCGCCGACGTCGCCATCCGCCAGGTCCGCACGTGGATCGAGCGCGAGAAGCTGCTGCGCGACGGCACACCTCCCCCGTGGACGCGCGTCTTCGAGGACCACCCGCCGGCGGCGCCCGCGACGTTCGGTCGAGGCCGCACCCTCGCGGTGCAGTGGGACGCCCACCCCGAGACGGCTCCCGTCGACCTCGCACTGCCGACTGACTCGCGTACCGACTGGTGGCCCGACGAGGAGACGCCGCAGCTAACCGAAGCGGAGCTCCCCCCGGCGTTGGCGTCCGCGCTCGAGTCGGCGACGACCGACGCCGGCGTGACCTTCAAGAAGGTCGATTTCACTCAGCCCGAGCGCCGGGAGCTGACGCGGGCGTTCTGGCGCGAGCATCTCGACCATCTCCAGACGAGCGGCGACATCGCCGCCTTCGGCGTCAGGGCGAACGAACGCCGGCTCGCCCTCCTGACGGCGGATCACCGGGAGGCCGCCGTCATCGAGAACGTCATCGTCATCGACCGCGACGACGTCATGGTCCGCGCCTGCACCCCGCTGCGGCAGGATCCGGTTCCCGGATCGCCGACCCGGCCGGGACGGGTGCTGTACCCTCACTATCCCCTGAAGGCCGATTACCTGGGCCTAGTCGAAACCGACAACGGCCGGCGCGTCGTCGATCTGCTCAGGAAGGGCGAAGGGGTCCGCCCCGCCGACCCGCGTGTCCACGAGCCGCCCTCGAGGGGGGCGACCGTCGGCAAGCGTCTCGCCGCTCCCCCGCCGCCCCGGCGAGGAGCGGCGATCGAAGCGGAGCCGTCCGCCACGCGGCCTTCGGGCCGGCTGAGGAAGGGTTACGAGCGGGCCGCTAGGGCCGCTGACGGCCTGGTCTCGGCCGGTCAACGCGCGGTGGAAGGCGTCGCCCGCAGCGTGCGCGACCTGCGCGACGGCGAGAGCGCCGCTGCGTCCCGTCGTCGCGCCGTCGATGCCGGTCGGGGGGGCGAGCCTACGCGCGAGGCCCCGCCGCAGGACGGCGGGATGCGCCAGCCGCCGGCGAAGGCGACGTGGGAGCTGCGCCTCGCCGGCCGCAGCGACCGGGTTCCGATCGTCCTGGAGGTCCCGCCGGAAGACGCCACGGGCGCGGAGGACGAGCATCACCGAGCACACTGGATGGTCTGGCCGCGGTTCCGGTCGACGGCGGCCTCGCCCTGGCGCGCCTACTACGTGTACGAACACTGCACCAACGCCAACCTCCACGCGGCCACGCTGTGGTGGGATCCAGACGACGAGCGCGTCCGTCGGTGCGCGCGCCACGAGCGAGGCGGCGCGCACCCGGTCCGTTTCACGCGAGGAGACCGGCGCGCCCACACCGGCGGCCCCCCGCTCGCGTTCAGCCTCGAGAACCGCGCGTCGGAGCAGGAGCTCGGACTCTACGTCATCAACCTTGATTCCCTCCCGCGGCGTGAGGGCGAAGTCAAGGTGGGTATCGATTTCGGCACGTCGCACACCGTCGCCGCGGTTCAGGCGGACGGCGGGAAGCACCTCGTCGAACTGGCACCCGAGCTCGACGGCGCGCGGAAAGCGGCCCTTACCCTGCACGTCAGCGAGAACTGGTCGCACGTGACAGCCCCAATCGAAGATCTCGGGTTGAAGGCGCTCGGCGTGTGGCTGCCAACCTATACCGATGACCTCGTCCCCAGGGAGAGGCAAGGGCTGCTGCCGTCTGAGCTGCTGACCATCGAGAAGCTGGCGAACCTGGGCGGTGACGACCCGTCGCAGTGGCAGCCCGGCCGCGACTGCGTGATCCCGTTCATGGACATGCAGCGGAGCGACCTCGCGGAACACCTCCTTTCCGACTTCAAGTGGAGGGCGTCGGCGCCGGCCTTCAGGGAACGCGAGCCCGAGCTCCGCGAGATCTACTTGGGCATGGCGCTGGAGCTGGTGATGGCCGATGTCGTCTGGCGCCGGCTGCGGGCGCTGCCCGCCGAGGTGGACCTGACGTTCACGTACCCGCTCCGGGATTCGGACGACCAGGTGCAGAGCTTCCAACGCACGCTGCGGCGGGTGCTCGACGGCGGCAGCCGCAGCCTCGGGAGCGCGTTCCGGCTCGCGGACGAGATCGGCATCTACAACGAATCGAGCGCGGCGAAGGGAGGCACGCGCATCTTCGGCGAGGTCTGCCTAGTGGGCGACCTCGGCGGCGGCACCCTCGACCTGTTCATCTCCGCCAACGGCGGACCCGGGATCGACTTCGAGGAAGTGGCCGACAGCGCCAAGCTCGGCGGCAACGAACTGCTGCGCACGATGGCCGAACACCCGAACCGGTTCCTGCCGCAGGGCTGGGCGCACGGGCCGGAAGATGCCCAGACCCAGTTGCGCGCCTGGATGCGCTCCAAGGGGGCGCCGCGCCTGCTGGGAGGCGCCGGGGAGCCCGAGCGGCATGCCGGTCTCGGGGTGACGGGTTTCGCGAGGCCGGCCGATTCGAAGGCTGCGCGCGCGCTGATCGCACGCTACTTCCGGCTGATCGCGGAGTACATGGCGCGCAGCCTCGTGGCCTATCTCATCCGCCACTGGTACGCCCGGGTCCTGGAGCAACGACCTGACGACCACGCGAGGCTCAGGGTCCTGGTGCAGCTTCGGGGTAACGGCTGGCGCCTGTGGCCCGACCACACCGACTACACCGAGATTGAGCAGCGTGTCGCGGCCCGGGTCGCTGAGCGGGCCGGCGAGCTGTGGCGGGACCGCGCGGGAAACCGCGATGCTTGGCGCAGCCAGGACGAACTGTGGCGCAAGCACGGCCTGTGGGAGGCGACGGCGGGCGGCGGCGCGGGGCGGCCCCTCGTCGACGCGCCGGCGTGTGCGCCGGAGGGCTCGCGGGACGTGAACCCCAAGGCCACCC
>CAZMWA010000139.1:0-13045 GCA_964569405.1 uncultured Vicinamibacteraceae bacterium
ACTCCGAGCACGCCGACGATGAGCTTGCTCTGCATGGTTTCTCCTCCCGCTACCCGCGGTTTCTGGCTATCGATTCCAATCGTCCGTCGCCATCCGGCTGCCGGGCCCCCGGCTCACCGCTGCAGCGGATCGACCTCGTCCCCGGATTCGGCGAACCCGGCCGCGAAGCCGCCGCAGCCCGCGGTGCACAGCGTGGCCGGATCGGGGCCGCGCCCCTCCGCGAAGTTGCGGTCGTCGGCGCGGGCGCCCGCGAGCAGCCCGGGCATGCCGTAGTTGCCCTCGTGGCAGCGGGGCTCCTTGTAGATGCGGTTCGCCCGGTTGTCCTGCAGGCTCAGCTCCAGGGCGACCGTCCACGGCCGCACCCAGGTCGTCGGGTCCTCCATGGTGGCCACGTACTCCATGGTCTCGGCATCGATCCGCGTCCAGCGCTCGACGATGTGGAGATTCTCGCGGGAACCGTGGAAGTCCGTCTTGGGGGTGAAGTTGGTGACGTCCACCACCAGCGTGTTGCCTTCCCAGTGGCCGCGCGAGTCGCCCCACCACTGGCGCACGCCGGACGACAGGTGCGGGCGATCCGTCACCGGGATCACGCGCTGCCACCCCTGCCCCTGGCCGGTGTCGTAGAAGATCGACACGGTGCCGGGCGCCTGCACCACCTGCAGGAAGAAACCTGCGGCGCCGCCGAAATCGGGCAGCCTGGCGCCCAGGCAGCGCTCCGACAGGCCGCGGTCCTCGGGACCGTCGGAACGGTTGAAGGAGCCGCCGGCGGCCGCGCCGGTGGCCGGGTAGTGCGGCGGCGGCTCGAAGCGGCGGGGCGACGGCGGCCCGAACTCGCCGCCCGCGCAGGCCGGCAGATTGTCCTTGCAGACGTTCGTGGCCTGCAGCAGCGCGAGCTGGTACTCGCGAATCTCGTCCCGGCGCTGCGCGGCTTCCGGCGTGAGCTCCGGCAGCCGGCCGTTCGGCGGGTCGACGATGAGCGACGTCCGCCGGCCCAGGTGCTTGTGGCTGAGGAAGATCGCCGCGCTGTACGCGCCGCCCACGTCCTGCTCGCTGCCGCGGGCGTCGCGCCGCCGGTCGAGGGCGAGCACCCGCGCGCGCTCGTTGTCGATGGCGGCCCGCTCCTCCTCCGTGAAGAACTCGCGGTCGGCGTAGCGCGCGGGACGCTCCAGGGGCGTCTGATAGTCGGTGGTCCAGATGCCCTCCAGGTTCGGCTCGCCCCACGCCGTGAGGGCCGCCGGTTCTGGCGCGGCCTCGGGCTGCCCCTGGCCGGCCACGGGCGCCAGCTTGAGCAACACGGTGACGGCGACGAGCACCGCCAGCACGCCGATCGACTCGATCAGTCGCCTGTTCATCACAAACCTCCAGATTTTGCGCCGCGCGCCACGAGAAACTCGATGACCGTCTCGTAGGCCCAGTCCGTTGCCGCGTCGAGCGCGGTGCGCCCGTCCAGGTCGGCCGCGTTGACGTCGACGCCCAGCTCCACGGCCGTCATCACGGTTGCCAGCGCCTGAACCTCGGGCTCGGCGCCGTCGCCCGGAACCCACGCCCGCAGGCGCCGCCCGCCGCCCATGCCGAGCGCCGCCATGAGGGCGGTCGTGGCTTCCTGGCGCCGGATGCCGCGCCGCGAGGGCACGTAGTCGGCGTGGTGCACGAACCGCGGATCGGCGCCGTGCTCCGCAAGCAGGCGCATGATGCCCGGCTCGCCCAGGCGGGCGGCCAGCCAGAACGGCGTCGCGCCGATCAGGGCCGGTCGGAAGTGGAAGTCCCGCGAGGCGCGCCGGGTCGGCGTCCACGTGCGCAGCCGCACGTTCGGATCGGCGCCGTGGGCCAGCAGGGCGGCCACGAGCCGCGCGTCCCGGCGCATGACCGCCGGGTGGAGCGCGCTGAAGCCGGCCGCGTCGGCGCTCGGATCGGCGCCTTCCGCCAGCAGGAACTCGAGCACCGCCAGGTGCCCGGCGTGGGCGGCCAGGACCACCGCGCTGACACCCCAGGCGTCCGCGTCGTCGACGTCGGCGCCGGCGGCCACGAGCCGTCGAGCCGCGGCGAGCGCGCCCTCGCGCACCGCGAACATCAGGGCCGTGTTCCCGCCGTGCGGAATGTCGCCGTTGTACTCGGGCCGCCCGTGGGGCGGCACGGCCATCACCTGGCTCCAGACGTCGGAGCGAGCGTCGACGTCCGCGCCGTGGGCGAGCAGCACCTCCACGGCGGCCGTCCGGTGCCCGGCCGCCGCCCACATCAGCGCCGTATGGCCGCGCGCGCCGCGCGCCTCCGGGTCGGCCCCCGCCGCCAGCAGCAGCTCGAGCACGTCGGCGTTGCCCGCGCGCGCGGCGACCATCGCCGGCGTCTCGCCGAGCAGGAGCGAGCGGTTCGCATCGGCGCCGGCCTCGAGCAGCCTGCCCACCATGGCCGGGCTCGCGTTTTCGGCCGCCAGCCAGAGCGGCGTGACGCCGAGGTCGGTGGCCGCGTTCACGTCGGCGCCGGCCCCTAGCAGCAGGTCGGCGCCCTCCAGATCGTTGCGGTAGCTCGCCCAGTGCAGGGCGGTGGTGCCGTCCACGTCGGCCGCACCGGGCGGCGCGCCGCCCCCCAGCAGCGAACGCAACGCCGCGGTGTCGGTGTTGCGGGCCGCGTCGACCAGCGGCGGCGCCTCGCCGGCGACTGTGCCGCCGGCGGCGAGCAGAACGGTCAGCAGCGCGATGAGCCCTCGCATGGCGGCGTCACACCCCCGGCAGCGCGTCGAGCTGGAGCTTGCCCGTGCTGCCGCCGATGCGCTCCACCGGGACGTCCAGCTTGTCCATCAGCGTCAGCAGCAGGTTGGCCGTGGAGGGCTCGTTGGCGTAGTGCACGTGGCGGCCGCCGTCGAGCCGCCCCGCCCCGCCGCCGAGCAGCAGCAGCGGCAGGTTGCTGCCCGAGTGCCGGCTGCTGTTGGACAGGCCGGAGCCGTACAGGATCGTCATGTTGTCGAGCAGCGTGGCGTCGCCGTCCGCGGTCGCACGCAGCTTGGCCAGGTACTCGCCGAGCAGCGTCGTGTGATAGCGGTTGATCTTCGCCATGTGCGCCACCAGCTCCGGGTCGTTGTTGTGGTGCGACAGCGGATGGTGGGCCTCCGGCACGCCGACCTGCGGGTAGGGGCGGGCGCTCTGCTCCTTGCCGATCATGAAGGTGATGACGCGCGTGAGGTCGGACCGGAACGCCAGAAGCTGCAGGTCCAGCATCAGCTCGAGGTGGTCCTCGAAGTCCGACGGCGCGCCCTGGGGCTGGGCGACCAGCGGCAGCTCGACGTCGCGCTGCTCCTCGGTGCGCTGGATGCGCCGCTCGACGTCGCGCACGGCCTCGGTGTAGTCGTCGATCTTGATCCGATCCTGCGGTCCGAGCTCGCGCTTGAGGTCCGCCAGCCGCTCCGTCACCGCGTCCAGCAGGCTCTTGTGCTGCCGCAGCCGTGTCTCGCGCGCCGCCCAGTCGGTGCTGCCGCTGTCGCCGAACAGCGTCTCGAACACCGCCCGCGGATTCCACTCCATGGGCAGCGCCTGCGTGGCGCTGCGCCACGAGATCGTGTGCGTGTAGACGCAGCTCAACTGGCCGCTGCACGCGCCGGCGTTGTTCGGCTGGTCCATGGCCATCTCGAGCGACGGCACCTGCGTCTGGTCCGCGAAGTGCCGCGCGAGGAGCTGGTCCATCGACACGTCGGCCAGAATCTCCACCTCGTTGCGGCCGCCGCGCGTCGTCCCGGTCAGGAACGACCCGGACGCGCCCGCGTGGATGTAGTTCCAGCTCGTCTTCAGACCCGACAGCACGATCATCTGGTCGCGGAACGGCGCCAGCGGTTCGAGGATGGGGGTCAGCTCGAAGTCGCGCCCCTCGGTGGCCGGGAGCCAGTGCTCCATGGCCATCCCGTTCGGCACGTAGAACGCCAGGAAGCGGTGCGCCGGCTTCGCGGCGGCCTCGGCGCGCAACGCGAACGCGGGAAGCATGGCGTCGAGGAGCGGCAACCCGAGCGTCGCGCCCAGGCCGCGCAGGACCGTCCGCCGCGCCAACGGTTTCGTCGTCAGAATAGCCATGGTCTGCGGTTCCTCGTCTGCGGTTAGTCTCGTCAGTTTCCGGATGCCGCCGCGCCGGTGGCGCGCAGCAGGAAGCTGGGGCTCTTCACGATGCCGGCGACGATCGACGACCAGCGGTAGTCGCGGGCCGCGGCGTCGCGGACGACCTGCCGCACCGCCGGCCGGTCGTAGTACTCGAGCCGCCGGCCGAGGGCGTACGACATCAGTTTCTCGGTCAGTGTGCGGGGAAACTGCTCGGGTTGCTCCAGGAGCAGCGCGCGCAGTCCCGCCAGGCCTTCCACCGGCGCCCCGCTCGCCGCGGTCCCGCGCGCGTCGACCGGTTCGCCCGCCTCGTCGATGGTCCGCCAGCCGCCGATGACGTCGAAGTTCTCCAGCGCGAAGCCCAGCGGATCGATGACCGCGTGGCAGTTGGCGCAGGAAGGATTCCGCCGGTGCTGCGCGAGGCGCTCGCGGATGGGCAGCCGCATCGACGCGGGGTTGGCGTCCAGGTTGGTGTCCACGCCGGGCGGCGGCGGCGGCACGGGCAGGCCGAAGATGTTGTCCAGCAGCCACTTGCCGCGCAGGACGGGCGACGTCCGGTCGGGATAGGAGGTGGTCGCCAAAACCGCTCCATGCGCGAGCAGGCCCCCGCGCTGCTCCCGATTCGAGAGGGCGACTCGCCGGAACCGGCTGCCTTGGACGCCCATTATGCCATAGTGCCGCGCCAGCCGTTCGTTGACGAACGTGTAGTCGGCGTCGAGCAGGTCGGTGACGCTGCGGTCCTCCCGCAGCGTGCTGGCGACGAACAGCTCGGTCTCGCGCCGGAATGCCTGCAGCAGGGTTTCGTCGTAGTGCGGGTAGCGGTGCGGGTCGACCACCACCTCCTCGACGCGGCGCAGGTTGAGCCACTGCCCCGCGAAGTCGCGCACGAGCGCGTCCTCCGCGCGGGGATCGGCCAGCATGCGCCGCACCTGCTGTTCCAGAATGGCCGGATCGGCGAGCTGCCCCCGCTCGGCCAGCGCCAGCAGGCGGTCGTCGGGGATGCTGCTCCACAGGAAGAACGACAGGCGCGAGGCAACCTCCAGGTCGCTCAGGCGATAGGCCCGCTGGCTGCGCGGCAGGTCGATCGGTTCGCGGTAGACGCGCAGCAGGAAGTCCGGATCGACCAGGATGCGCTCGAGCCCGTACTGAATGCCGGCCTCGAAGCTGCCGCCGTCGCGCCGGCCCGCGTCGAAGAACGCCAGCAGCGACTCGCGGTCGCTCGCGGTGACCGGCCGCCGGTAGGCGCGGCGGGCCACGGTGGTGAGGATGCGCTCGGCGCAGGGCCGCTCCTCGGCCGGGCTGCGCGGGGTGCAGAGAAAGATCCGGCGGCGGCTCGGGGTGTCCTGCGACCGGCCGTCGATGCGGTACGGGCCGCCGATCTGCACCGCGCCAACGGCCGCGTAGCCCATGTATATCTGGTCGTTGGTCAGCACCCGGCCGCGCTGCAGCGGCTGCGGGAGGCCTTCCGGCTCCCACAGCTCCCGCACGAACGAGACGCCGACTACCCGCGGGCCAGCCTCCACCGGCACGCGCACCTCGAGCGCGGCGTCGCCGGTCACCTGCATGAACTCTTCCCAGCGGGGGTCGCCGGCGAAGCCCGGCTCGCCGGCGCCGGCGTAGCTGGCCGCCGCCGGTCTGCCTTCCACGTTGCCCCCGACCACGAAGCGTCTGAGCAGCCGGCCGTCGAGGCGCACCTCGAGTTGCTGCGGCCAGCCCATGCCCATGATGTAGTCCTGGTACTGCCTGCGGAGGCGCACCTTCAGGAGGTACTCGCCGTCGACGGGGAAGTGGTACCGCACGGCGACGCCGCCCCGCGAGCCGAACGGCAGGTCCTCGCTCTGCCGCTCGTCCTGCACGACGTGCAGCGGAATCTCGAACGTCTCGACGCCCGGCGCCACCGGGGGCAGGCCGGTCGCGAGCCGCGTCACCTGCCGCGCGACCGACAGGTAGCGTTCCAGGTGCGCCCGCGAGACCGTGAGCACGCCCGCGAAGTTGTCGAAGCTGCCGTCGGCCGTCTCGTCGCCGGGCAGCAGCGGCCGCACGTCGAAGCTGTCCGGGTCGATGGCGAGCAGGTCGCGCAGGGCGTTGGCGTACTCCGTGCGGTTCAGCCGGTGGACCGCGGCGATGCGGCCGGGCGCGGGAGCGGCGGCCCAGGCCCGATCGATCTCCGCTTCCAGCCAGCCGGCCACGGCGCGATACGTGCCCGCGTCGGGGCGCGGACGTCCGGGCGGCGGCATCGAGCCCGCCCGCAGCCGGCCGATGACGCGCTCCCACAGCTCGGGAGCGGCGTCCGGCCGGGCCGTGTCGAGGCCGTCGAGCGTCAGCCCGGCGGTGCGCAGCCGATCGTTGTGGCAGGTCAGGCAGTAGCGGTCCACGAGCGCCCCCACCGCCTCCGGGCCGGTGCTCTCGCGCTGGCCCTGGCCGGGCGCTGCCGGCGCGGCCGGGGGCGCCGCCAGCACCAGCGCCAAGACTGGGGCGCCGGCGAACAGCGCCAGCGCCGACTGCCGCTTCTCGATCTCGAAGAACCGCATGCGCGCCTCCTGGGGCGACGGGTGCACATAAGGATGCCAACTTGCTGCCCCGAAGTCGAGCGAATCAGACCCTTCAACGCACGAATCGCTCGTCGAGCGGCAGGCCCAGCATGCCCGCCAGCGTGGCGACGTACTCGGTGAACGCGCTGCGGCCGGCCGCGGTGAGCCGCACGGTCGTCTGCGCCTTGCGGTCCACGAACGCCTTCGCGACCTCCACGTAGCCGGCCTCCTCGAGCTTGCGGAGGTGCACGCTCAGGTTGCCGTCCGTCAGGTCCAGGGACTGCTTCAGGGTCGTGAAGCTGGCCGCGTCCAGCCCGTTCAGGAACGCGACGATGGCCAGCCGCGCCTGCGCGTGGATGGTGTCGTCGAGCGGGCCGCGCGCGACCTTCGGCATCGCTCAGGGGCGCGTCCCGCGGCGCGCTATCGCCAGTCCCGGGAGCGCCATGAGGCCGAGGTAGAACGCGATGCCCACGATACCGGCCAGCGGGCCGGGATCGAGCAGGCCGGCCGTCGGCGCCGCGGCCCACCAGGCGAGCGCGATCCAGCGCAGCCAGCCGAGGCCGGCGATGGCCGCCGAGACGAAGAACGCGAAGCCGGTCGCCGCGGGCGCCACGACGCCGAGGTGCGCGGGCTCGATTCCCCGCCCGGCCAGCGCCAGCGCGAAGAGCAGGACGATGGTCAGGCACAGTCCCATCCACACGCTGCCGTACAGACGGACCGCGAGGTTGGTCGGATGGCGGCGCCCGGAGAATCCGAGCGCGGTCGACCCGCAGACGCCGGCGGCCATCGCGCCCACCCAGGGATACGCGCCCGCCGGTCCGGCGCCGGCCAGGGCCAGCGCGAGCTGGACGGCCTGCACCGCGGCGAGCAGGACGCCCCACAGCACGAGGTGGCGGCCGTCGAGCGCCGCGGCCTCCTGCGCCTGCTCCATCATGCGGCGGATCAGCGCCAGCTCGTGGGCCGGCGCGGCGTGGCCCGGGAACATCCCGCCCGGCGCGTCCCGCCTGTCGTGCGTCCCGGTCTCGCGGGTCATCCTCCGGCCTCCGGTGCCAGCCGGCGCGAATGCGCCGGGCGCCGCCGCTGCATTCGCCTGCCCAGGAGGGCCGCCCAGCAGGCGGTGAAGAACAGGAGGACGGCCATGTGGACGGAGGCGTGGTAGTGCCACGGTCCGCCGTCGAACGGCGAGACCGGCCGCAGCACGGGCAGGCGCAGGAACGCCTCGTTCACGGCGCCGCCGATGAGCAGGTAGTAGCTCCACACCATGCCGCTGAGGTGTGCCAGAGACCAGGGCAGACGGCCCTGCCGCGGTGCGGCGAAGGCGCCCAGCGCGACGAGCAGCAGCGCGACGACGGCGAGCCAGTGGAAGGGGCCGAAACCTCCGCCGGTGTAGATGAGGAGCGCCGTGAGCTGGGCGGCGATCATCGTGTGGACGTACCACCGGCCGCAGCGCCGGTGGCGGGCCGAGCCCTTGCGGGTGCAGAGCGCGACGGCGCCCGCGGCCAGGGCGGCGACGCACACGGCGGTATGCAGCCAGCCGATCAGCGAGATGGGTGCAACTGACATGATGTAAAGCCCTTTGTTAAACAAAGCATATGTCCCTGGCGCCGATCCGTCAACCGAGATTCCCGGGGTGACCGGCGCAAGGGGTAATCGCAAGGGGTAATATGGTGGCGGCGAACCGTGAGCCGGCCACGGGCCGGCCGCGATTCGGTTCGATCAGGAGGATGATCATGATCAGCAGAGCTCTCGTCGCCGCACCGGTGCTGTTCGCGCTGGCCCTGGGCGCTGCCCCGGCCGGCGCGCAGACGGCGTTCGACCCGCCGCGGCTGCCCGACGGCAGGCCCGACCTGCAGGGCGTGTGGGACTTCCGGACGCTGACGCCGCTCGAGCGGCCCACGGATCGGGCCGACCAGGCGGTCCTGGCGGCCGAGGAGGCGGCCGAGATCGAGGCGCAGGCGGCCGCGCGCAGCGCGGAGCTGAACGCCCCGACCACGGATCGGGACGAGCTGCTGCCGGTCGGCGGCAACGTCGGCGGCTACAACCACTACTGGGTCGACCAGGGCGCCCGCGTGGTGGACGACCAGCGCACGTCCCTCATCATCGACCCGCCCGACGGGCGCCTGCCGGCCCTGCAGCCCGGGGTCGAGATGCAGCAGCTCTCGCTGGCCGAGGACGTGGGCGGCACCCTGCCGGTCCGCGTGCGGGCCGCCGGTATCGGCACCGACAGCCACGAGGACCGCGGCCTCGCCGAGCGCTGCCTGCTCGGCTTCAACTCCGGTCCGCCCATCGTGCCGGCCGGCTACAACCAGAACATCCAGCTCTTCCAGACGTCCGACCACGTCGTGATCTTCCACGAGATGGTGCACGACGCCCGCATCGTGCCGCTCGACGGGCGCGAGCACCTGCCGGCGGGCATCCGGCAGTGGATGGGCGACTCGCGGGGCTACTGGGACGGCGACACGCTGGTGATCGAGTCGACCAACTTCACCGCCAAGACCGCGAGCTTCAACCCGTCGGTCGCGCAGGCGGCCGGCGACGGCACCCACCTGCACCTGACGGAGCGCTTCAGCCTGACGGCCGAGGACACGCTGCTCTACGAGTACACCGTCAACGACCCGACGACCTTCACGCGGCCGTTCACCGCGGAGCTGCCGATGCAGCGCGGCGAGCTGGTGTTCGAGTACGCCTGCCACGAGGGCAACTACGGCCTCTACAACATGCTCGCGGGCGCCCGCGTCCAGGACGCCGCGGCGCAGCAGCAGTAGGCATGCGACCGGTTGCGCGGCGCGCCGTGATGCTGGCGGCAGCCATGGTGGGCTGCCTGCTGGCCGCCGCCCTGCCGGCGGCCCAGCAGGCGACGCCGGGCCTGCCGCCGGTGCCCCTGCCCGCGGGGCCGCTGGTCATCGAGACCGCGGAAGCCCGGATCCGGCTGGTGGTCGTCACCCGCGACCTGTCGCATCCGTGGGCGCTGGCCTTCCTGCCGGACGGCCGCCTGCTCGTCACGGAGCGGGCGGGACGCCTGCGGGTGATTCGCGACGGCGTCCTCGATCCGCAGCCCGTCGCGGGCGTGCCGGCGGTCCACGCGGTCGGCGCGGCCGGCCTGATGGACATCGCGCTGCACCCGCGGTTCGACGCCAACCGGCTCGTGTATCTCACCTACTCGCAGCCGGGCGACGACGGCGTCCGCGTGGCGCTCGCGCGCGGGCGGCTGGACGGCGCGGCGCTGGCCGACGTCGAGACGCTGTTCGCCTCCGAGCCGCTGGACGGCAGCGGCGCCGGGGCCTCGCGGGTCGTGTTCGCGGCGGACGGGACGCTCTTCCTGACGGTCGGCGGCGCGTTCGGCGAGAAGGGCGGCCGCGCCCAGGACCCGGGCGACACCGTCGGCAAGGTCGTGCGGCTGCGCGACGACGGCGGCATCCCGGACGACAACCCCTTCGTGGGCCGGGAGGGCCACCGCCCGGAGATCTACTCGCTGGGACACCGCAACCAGCTCGGCATGGCCTTGCATCCCGCGACGGGCGAGCTGTGGGCGCACGAGAACGGGCCGCTCGGCGGCGACGAGCTGAACATCATCCGCCCCGGCCGGAACTACGGCTGGCCGGTCGTCTCCTACAGCCGGGAGTACTCCGGACCACGGGTCGCGTCGCGGCCGTGGCAGGCGGGGATGGAGCAGTCCGAGATCGTGTGGCTGCCGTCGGTGGCGCCCTCGGGGATGGTCTTCTACGAGGGCGACCGGTTTCCGCAGTGGGCGGGCGACCTGTTCGTCGGCGCGCTGCGGACGGGCGGCATCCGCAACACCGGGCACCTCGAGCGCATCGTCTTCAACGCGAACGGGGAGGAGCAGCGCCGCGAGTGGCTGCTCACCGAGCTGCGCCAGCGCATCCGCGACGTGCGCCAGGGACCCGACGGCCTGCTGTACGTCCTCACGGACGCCGACGAGGCCGCGCTCTTCAGAATAGAGCCCGCCGAGTGAAACCCGCGCGGCAACCGGAACCCGTTGCCGCGGGAGCGATTTGCGGGGATACTATGGGGCAACTGTTCGGCCCATCTCGAAGGGAGTTGCGATGAGAGGCATGCATCGGCTCGGACTTCTGCTCGTCGGTGTGCTGGTGCCCGTCGCCGCGGGCGCCCAGCCGGGCGCGGAGGGCGCGGCCGGCGAGGTCACGTTCGCCAGGGACATCGCGCCGATCCTGCAGCGGAGCTGCCAGGAGTGTCACCGGCCCGACTCGGTGGCGCCGATGTCGCTGCTGACCTACGAGGAGGTCCGGCCCTGGGCGCGCGCCATCAAGGCCCGCACCGCGCTCCGCAACAAGCGCGGCGCCATGCCGCCCTGGTTCATCGAGAAGGACATCGGCATCCAGCACTACAAGAACGATCCGTCGCTCAGCGAGGCGGAGATCGAGGCGATTGGGATCTGGGCCGACACCGGGGCCCCGCTCGGCGACCCGGCCGACCTCCCGCCGCCGCGCCAGTTCGCCGGGCCGGATCAGTGGACCATCGGCGAGCCCGACCTGATCATCGAGTCGAACGAGATCGTCGTGCCCGCCGCGGCGCCCGACAAGTGGACGTCGCTGGGCACCATTCCGATCGGCCTGGACGAGGATCGCTACGTGGCGGCGGTCGAGGTCAAGGAGTTCAACGACGTGCCCCGGTCGCAGGGCAGCAACACGGTGGGCGGACGCTACGTGTTCCACCACATGACCTACGAGACCATCGCCCCCGAGGGTGAGGACGGCGAGACCACGACGCGCTGGCCCGTGCACGAGGTGGGCCGCAACGCCGACGTGTTTCCGGTCGAGGCCGGGCGGCTGCTCGCCGCCGGCTCGCGGCTGAACCTGGAGAACGCCCACCTGCACTCGAACGGGCGCGAGACCCGGGCGCATCTGAAGTTCGCGTTCAAGCTGCATCCGAAGGGCTACGAGCCCGAGATGAAGTACACGAGCAACGTCCTGGGCAACGGCGTCGACATCGACATGAAGCCGAACATGGCCGGCCAGGAGCTGCACGCGTACCGCGTGCTGGAGGAGCACACCAAGATCGTGCTGTTCGAGCCGCACCAGCACGCGCCCGGCATTCGCATGTGCCTCGAGGCCATCTGGGGCCACAACGTCCAGCAGCTCACCTGCGCCGGCTACGACCACAACTGGGTGAAGCAGTACATCTACGAGGACGACCACGCCCCGCTGTTGCCGAAGGGGACCATCCTGCACATCATCGGCTGGCACGACACGACCGTGGCCAACCGCAACGTGGCCGACCCGCGGAACTGGTCGGGCGGCGGCCGCCGCTCGGTGGCCAACATGTTCATCAACATCGGGCAGGGCTTCGCGCTGACCGACGAGGAGTTCGAGCGCGAGATGGCCGAGCGCCGCGAGCGGCTGCAGCTTTCGAAGAACGACTACGTCATCGGCTGCCCGCTGTGCCAGGCGGAGTTCCCGTCGCAGCAGAACCTGGCCAACGACAACCAGCAGTAGCAGCTCATCCTGGCGGCGGGAGGGCGTCCGGCCCTCCCGCCGTCCGCTTCGGTTCCCTTCCCGCCGTCCCGCTGCAACCGTTCCCCTGCATGACCGAAGAGACGATCTCGGCGGAAATGCCGTACGAGTCCCGGTTCGTGACCGTGGCCGGCTCCCGCATCCACTACGTCGAGGCGGGCGAGGGCGATCCGCTCCTGTTCCTGCACGGCAATCCGACGTCCTGCTACCTCTGGCGCAACGTCATGCCGCACCTGGCGGGGGATGCGCGCTGCGTGGCGCCGGACCTTATCGGCATGGGTCGGTCGGACAAGCCGGATCTCGACTATCGCTTCGTCGACCACGCCCGCTACGTCGACGGCTTCATCGAGGCGCTCGGCTTGCAGCGGCTCACCCTGGTGCTGCACGACTGGGGTTCGGCGCTCGGCTTTCACTACGCGCGGCGTCACGCGGCGAACGTCCGCGGGCTCGCGTTCATGGAGGCGCTCGTGCGGCCCGTCACGTGGGACGAGTGGCCGCGCACCGTGCGTCCGGTGTTCGAGGCGTTCCGCACGCCGGAGGTCGGCTGGGACCTCGTGGTGAACCAGAACGCGTTCGTCGAGCAGGTGCTGCCGGGTGCGATACAGCGCCGGCTGACCGACGTCGAAATGGAGCGGTATCGCGAGCCGTTCCGGGAGCCGGCGAGCCGCAAGCCGGTCTGGCGCTGGCCGAACGAGATCCCCATCGACGGCGAGCCGGCCGACGTGACCGCGCTCGTCGACGCCTACGCAACCTGGCTCTCGGAATGCGACGTGCCCAAGCTGCTCCTGTACGCGCGGCCGGGCGCCATCCTGCGCAAGGAGCTGGTGGGGTGGTGCCGCGCGCACATGCGGAAGCTGACCGCCGTCGACATCGGCCCCGGCCTGCACTTCGTGCAGGAGGACCGGCCACACGCCATCGGCGCGGCGCTCGGGACCTGGTACCGGGG
>CAZMWA010000140.1:0-23218 GCA_964569405.1 uncultured Vicinamibacteraceae bacterium
CGCCGCTCCCGCCGAGGCGCGCCGTGCGCGCCTTGCGGCGTCTACGCCATTCTACGGCGCAGACTCCCTGGTCCCCCATCCGCGGACCGCGCCCGCCGTGCTGCCGGCGTACCGCACTCCCCGGGCGCCCCGGGCCGTGGCAGCGCCGTCAGAGCCAGAGCCGCCGCAGCATCTCGACGGTCTCGACGCAGTACGCCTCGGCGCTCAGGTGGCGTTGCGCGAGGGTGATGCCGGTGGTCGCCGCGACCTCGACCACGGCGGCAGCCAGCAGGATCCGATGGCGCGTGCGGCGGGCCGGCTGACCGATCCCCGCGAGCAGCCACCTGGCGGCCAGCGTCAGGGCGATGGCGCTGGCTGGCAGCAGCAGGAACTGCCAGTAGTCGTGCCACACCGCGCTGAAATTGAACACGACCACGTAGCCCGCGCCGGCCAGCAGGAAGACGCAGCCGACCTCCACCGCGGAGTTCCCCGGCGCGGACGGCCGCAGGCCGCGCAGGCCCCGATACGCCAGGGCGCCCGCGGCCAGCATCCCCGTCAGGCTGAAGTACCGCCAGTGCAGCTCGAGTAACCGCCCCAGCGCCCACGCGGCATGCTGCTCTCCGGTCAGACCCATCCGCGAAGCGAGCAGCTCGCGCAGATAGCCCGCGCCGCCTTCATGCACCCACGCCAGATGCGCCAGGTTCGCGGCGAGGAGCAGGGCGCCGGGCACGATCAGCCACGGGAGCATGGCCGCGCCGCGCGCATTCCGCCGGACGAAGCCGTGCCAGCCGAGGTACAGGGCGCAGGCGCCCATGGCGAAGAAGCCGGCCCACCCCGCCAGCGCGGCCCAGACGCAGGCCGCGACGGCCGCGATACGCCAACCCCGCGCGCGGCCCTCGGCCTGCAGCGACTCCCAGCAGGCCCTGACGAGCAGGATGGCGGCCGGCAGCACGAGCACCTCGTGATTCAGCATGCGGCCGAAGAATGCCGACTCGGGCAGCAGGACGAACACCAGCGTCGCCAGGAGCGCCTCCCGTCGCCGTTCCAGCAGCCGCCGGACGAGGCCGAAGAACAGCACCGTCGCCAGCAGGTGGGAGGCCACGGCCGTGGAGCGCGTGACCAGCGGGCCGTCGCGCCCGGTCACCAGGTACACAGCCGCCAGGGCCAGCCCCGGTCCCGGCGGATGGTGAGCGTAGAACGCGCCGGTGGCCGTCGCCGGCGAGTAGAAGTAGTTCTGCCCCTTGGTCGCCTGCAGCCCCAGGCGCAGGTGCGAACGCGCGAAGGTGGCGTGGAGCGCGTTGTTGTCCTCGTGCTTCAGGCGGTAGTCGCGGCCGATGCCGATCGTGAGCAGCGCGACCTGGAGCAGCAGGATGGCGAGCAGCGGGAGCCGCGCCGAGCGCGTCATGACGGGCCGTCAATCGCCGGGGGAGCAGCCGGGAACCCGCCGGGCACGCGGATACGATACCATTGGCGCCGACACGCAGAGGGAGGGAACAATGAGTCATCGAGACGCTCGGCACGCGATGAGCGCGGCGCTCGCCGGTCTCGTACTGCTGCTCATGCATGCCATGCCTGCCACAGCCCAGGACCGGATGCCCCCGATTCCGGAAGATCAGATGACGGCGGAGCAGAAGGCGGCCGTCGAGGAGTTCAAGCGCGTACGCCAGCGGCCGAACATCAGCGGACCGTTCGTGCCGCTGCTCCGGAGCCCCGAGATGTTGAGCCGCGCGCGCAACGTCGGCGACCACGCGCGCTACAACACCGTGCTCCCGCCGCGGCTCAGCGAGATGGTGATTCTGATCACCGCGCGCCACTGGACGCAGAACTACGAATGGGCGGCCCACGCCTCGATCGCCGAGAGCGAGGGGCTCGACCCGGCCATCATCGCCGCCATTGCCGACGGCCGGCGTCCCGCCGAGATGGCCGACGACGAGGCGGTGCTCTACGACTTCTGCACCGAGCTGTTCCACACCCAGGGGGTCAGCGACCCGACCTACGCCCGCATGGTCGCGGCGTTCGAGGAGATCGGCGTCATCGACACCATCGGGATCATGGGCTACTACTCGATGCTGGCGATGGTCATGAACACGGCGCGCACGCCGTTGCGGGAGGGCGTCGAGCCGGGGCTCGCGCCGTTCCCGCGCTGATCCGGAGGAGGGAGGCCATGCAGCGCCGATTCGTCGCGCGCGGCGCCCTGTCGGTGGCGGGCGCCGCGCTGCTCGCCGCCGCGGCCGGCGGCGCCTCGTCCCCCGCGGCCGGTGCGGGCCAGGCGGCCGCGCCGTGCGAGCGGCTGCTCGCGCTCGAGCTGCCGGACACCACCATCACGGCCGCGGAGCGCGTGCCGGCGGGGTCGTTCACGCCGCCCGGCGGTGCGGCGCCCGTGAACGTGCCCGCGTTCTGCCGCGCGGCCGGCCGTACGGCGCCCGCCATCCACTTCGAGGTCTGGCTGCCGCAGGCGGGCTGGAACGGCAAGTTCCAGGGCATCGGCAACGGGGGCATGGCCGGCTCGCTCTACTACGACCGGCTGGCCGCCGCGCTGGCCCGCGGCTACGCCGCGGCCGCCACCGACACCGGCCACGTGACCGAGAACACGTTCGACGCCACGTGGGCCCTCGGCCGGCCGGATCTCGTCGCCGACTTCGGGCACCGGGCGCTGCACCTGACCACCGTCAACGCCAAGGCGATCACCGAGGCCTACTACGGCGCGCCGCCCGAGTACTCCTACTACGTGGGGTGCTCCAAGGGCGGCCAGCAGGGGCTGATGGAGGCGCAGCGGTATCCGGACGACTACGACGGCATCATCGCCGGCAACCCCGCCCACGACTGGACGCGCTTCTACGCCGGCGCCCATCTCTGGTACGCGCAGGCCACCCTGGCCGACCCCGAGAGCTACCTTCCGGCGGACAGGCTGCCGCTCCTGGCCAATGCGGTCAACGCCGCGTGCGACGCGCTCGACGGCATCGAGGACGGCGTGCTCGACGACCCGCGCCGGTGCCGCTTCGACCCCGCCGAGCTGACGTGCGCCGCCGGTCAGGACCCCGCCACCTGCCTCACGGGCAAGCAGGTCGATGCGGTGCGCGCCATCTGGTCCGGCAGCCGCAACCGGCGCAGCGAGCCGCTGTACCCGGGCCTGGTGCCCGGCGGCGAGGCCGCCCCCGGCGGGTGGGCGCGCTGGGTCACCGGCGACGCGCCGTTCACCAGCCTGCACTGGCTCGCGGCGGAGGGCTTCTTCCGCCACATGGTGTTCGAGGACCCGGACTGGGACTTCCGGTCGTTCGACTACGACGAGGACCTGGCCTTCGCCCTCGAGAAGGTCGGCCGCGACCTCGACGCGGCGGACCCGGATCTGCGGCCGCTGCGCGATCGGGGCGGCAAGCTGATCGTCTACCACGGCTGGAGCGACGCCGACATCTCGCCGCTCGGAACGATCGACTACTACGAGGACGTCGTCGCGCTGATCGGCGCCGGGGACGACCGGGCGACGGCGCTGGCCAGCACGCGCGACTTCTTCCGCCTCTTCATGGCGCCTGGCATGGGGCATTGCCGGGGCGGTCCCGGTCCCGACCGCTTCGACGCGCTGACGGCCCTCGAGCGCTGGGTGGAGCTGGGCGAGGCGCCGGCCCGCATGGTGGCGTCGCGCGTCAGGGACGGCGCGGTCGACCGCACCCGGCCCCTCTGCCCGTATCCCGAGGTCGCCAGGTGGAACGGACGCGGCAGCACGGACGAGGCCGGGAACTTCGCCTGCGCCCCGCCGTCCGGTGAGCGCTAGGAGTCTGCGCCGCAGAACGGCGCAGCTCCGCCACTGCGGCCTGCCGCCGCTTCAACTCCTCCGCCATCCGCGGCACGCGCCCGTGCGCGGGATAATCCAGGCGCGGTTCGGACGAACGGGTGCGATGGGACTGTCGATAGTCATCCCCGTCTACAACGAGGCGCCGACCATCGAGACGATCGTCGAGCGGGTCCTGGCCGCTCCGATCGGGATGGACAGGGAAGTCATCGTCGTCGACGACGGCTCCACGGACGGTACGCTCGACAAGCTCGCGCGCCTGGAGCGCGGAGGCCGCGTGCGCGTGGTTCGCCACGGGCGCAACCGCGGCAAGGGCGCAGCGTTGCGCAGCGGTTTCGAGCTGGCCGGCCAGGACCTGATCGTCGTGCAGGACGCGGATCTGGAGTACGACCCGCGGGACTACCGCCAGTTGCTGCAGCCGCTGCTCGACGGCAGGGCGGACGTCGTCTTCGGCTCCCGCTTCGCGGGCGGCAGCACCCACCGCGTGCTGTACTTCTGGGGCGCGGTCGGCAACCGCCTGCTCACGCTGCTGAGCAACCTGCTCACCAACCTCAACCTGACGGACATGGAGACCTGCTACAAGGCCTTCCGGCGCGAGGTGATCGGGCAGATTCGGATCGAGGAGGACCGCTTCGGGGTGGAGCCGGAGCTGACGGCCAAGTTCGCCCGGCTGCCCGGCATCCGCATCTACGAGGTCGGCGTTTCGTACGCCGCGCGGACCTACGCGGAAGGCAAGAAGATCGGCTGGCGCGACGGCCTGCACGCCGTGTGGTGCATCCTGAAGTACAACCTGCGCCCGGACCCGGCGGGCGGCCAGGAGTCTGCGCCGTAGAACGGCGCAGACTCCTGGCGCTGGTGGCGCTAGCCCTCGTCGGCCACGGCGCGGTCGGCGCGCTCCTGCACGGTGCCGGGCACGCCGAGCCGGGTGTTGGCGCCAAGCTCCCCGAGGAGCGTGGCCGTGTCGGGGAACGCCTGGAACTGGAACGACTGCTTGGAGCCCTCCGCGAGACGGAACGGCGTGCGGCCGCGGAAGTCCCGGGCGTCGATGTCGGCTCCCTGCAGCACGAGGTACTCGACCACCTCGTTCAGGCCGCGAAACGCCGCGCCGTGCAGCGCCGTGAAGTCGGCCTCGTTCACCGCGTTGATGTCGGCGCCCGCCGCGAGCAGCAACCGCACGGCCGCCTCCGCGCCGGGCGAGCGGGTGCCGCGCGTCTGATTCGGCCGGAACGTCGAGCGGCCGAGGCCGGCCGCCGCCATGAACGGCGTGGTGCCGTCGTCCGTCGTCAGGCTCTGATCGGCGCCCGCGGCAAGCAAGGCCTCGATGACCGCGGCGCCGGCGCGGGCGTGCGACTCCGCGTCCGCCGTGCCGGCGCGCCGGTAGAACCCGCTGCCGGCCGCATCGAAGGCCGCCACCCACAGCGGCGTGGCGCCGCGCAGGTTGCCGGTGCCGCACGCGAACCGCTCGAACGCCCCCTTCTTCGGGTAGCCGATGTACTCCATCAGCATGGCCGTGGTGGTGATCCGCCGGTTCGGGTCCGCGCCGTGGCTCAGCAGGGCATCGACCAGCGCCGGCCGGCGGTCGGGGTCGAGGTTCACCCGGCCGTTGTCGCGCCGGCCGCCCGACCTGCGCCCGGCGCCGTGGCTCCGGTCCCAGTCGATCAGCCAGCGGTCGACAACGCCCGCCGCCGCGTGCAGGGCAGCAACCCCGGCCATCGTGCCGTTCGGATCGGCGCCCCGCTCGAGCAGGAACCGCGCGAAGTCGTCGCGCCCGTGGATGATGGCGAACGGCAGTGCGTGCGTCCCGTCCGAGCCGACGCCGTCGACGTCGGCGCCGGCGGCGAGCAGCAGTCGCGCGGTGTCGATGTCGCCGTTGCGCGCGGCGGTCAGCAGCGGCGTCAGGCCCTTGGCGGTGGACGCGTGAACGTCGGCGCCGCTCTCCAGCAGCAGCCGCACGATGTCCCGATGGGGCGCCTCCACCGCCCACATCAGGGCCGTGGCCGACAGCTTGACCGTCGCGGCGTTGACGTCGGCGCCCGCCCCCAGGAGCGCGCGGACGGTCGCCGCACTGCCCGTGCGCGCGGCCACCATCAGCGGCGTCAGGCCGCTGGTCTGCGCCGCGTTCGCGTCCGCGCCCGCCGCCAGCAGCGCGGGCAGGACCCTGCTCGCGTTCTCGGCCGCCCGGATCAGCGGCGTCACGCCGTGGTCGTCGGCGGCGTTCACGTCGGCGCCCGCGTCCAGCAGCAGGCGGACCGCCTCGTGGTCGTCCCAGTGCGCGGCCCACAGCAGCGCCGTGGCGCCGTCCGCGCGGCGCGCGTCGACATCGGCGCCCGTGTCCAGGAGCATCCGCAGCCCCGCCAGGTCCTGGCGGGCGGCCGCATCGACGAGCCGGAGATCGGGGCCCGCCGCCGTCACGCCGGCGGTGGCCACCAGGACGCCCACGAACAGCGCCCCTGCCCGCCGCAGGATCATTGCAGCCATCGTTCCATCCTCCTGACCCGAAATCGTCAGACGGGGTGCCGCCGCGTCAGGGAACCGCGACGTCGGTCACCGCGCGGTCGGCCCGCTCCTGCACCGTGCCGGGCACGCCGAGCCGGGTGTCGGCCCCCAGCTCCGCCAGCAGCGCCGCCGTCTCCGGGAACGCCTGGAACTGGAACGACTGCTTCGAGCCTTCGGCCAGGCGGAACGGCGTCCTGCCGCGGTAGTCGCGGGCATCGATGTCGGCGCCGTGCGCGACCAGGTACTCCACCACCTCGTTGAGGCCGCGGAACGCCGCGCCGTGCAGGGCGGTGAAATCCGCCTCGTTGACCGCGTTGATCTCGGCCCCCGCCGCCAGCAGCACGCGCGTCGCCTCCTCGGCGCCGCGCGAGCGCATGCCGCGCGTCCAGTTCGGCCGGAACGTCGAGCGGCCGAGGCCGGCCGCCACCATGAACGGCGTGGTGCCGTCCTCGGTGGTGAGCGACTGGTCGGCGCCCGCGTCGAGCAGGACCTGCACGATCTCGGCGCTGCTCTCGACGCGATAGTTCTCCGAGCCGGCGGCGCTGCTGCGGTACGCGCCTTCCGAGGCGGCGCCGAATGCCGCCACCCAGAGGGCGGTGGCGCCGAGCAGGTCGCCGGTGCCGCACGCGAAGCGCTCGAACGCCCCCTTCTTCGGATAGCCGATGTAGTTCATCAGCATGGCCGAGGTGGAGATGCGGCCGTTCGGGTCGGCGCCGGCCGCCAGCAGCGCCCTGACGAGCGGCAGGCGCTGCGCGGCCGTCAGGTAGATGCGGCCGCCCCGGGAGCGGTAGCGGCTGACGTAGCGGGCGTCGCCGTGCCGCTGGTCCCAGCCGACGAGCCAGGTGTCGACGTTGCCGGCGGCGGCCGCCAGCGCCGGGATGCCGTCGATCCGGCTGTTCGGGTCGGCGCCGTGCTCGAGCAGGAACAGCACGAAGTCGTCGTGGCCGTCGACGATGGCGAACGGCAGCGGGTAGGTGCCGTCCGCGCCGGGCCGGTTGACGTCCGCGCCGGCGGCGAGCAGCAGCCGCGCCGTCTCGATGTCGCCCTGCTGCGCCGCGGTCAGCAGCGGCGTCATGCCCTTGGTGGTGGACGCCTCGACGTCGGCGCCGCTCTCGAGGAGCGCCGAGACGATGGCGCGGTGGGGCGCGGCGACGGCCCACATCAGCGCCGTCGCCCCCTGCTCGGCGGTCGCCGCGTTGACGTCCGCCCCGTGCTCGAGGAGCACCCGGACCACCCCGACGCTCCCGGTGCGCGACGCCACCATCAGGGGCGTCAGGCCGCTGCGCTGCGCGGCGTTCGCGTCGGCGCCCGCCGCCAGCAGCACGTCGACCAGCGCTCCGCTCGCGTTCTCGGCCGCGCGCGCCAGCGGCGAGACGCCATGGTCGTCGGCGGCGTTCGGATCGGCGCCCGCCGCCAGCAGCAGCCGGGCGGTCTCCACGTCGCCCCAGTGCGCCGCCCAGAGCAGGGCCGTCACGCCGTCCGCCCGGCGGGCGCCGACGTCGACCCCTTGGTCGAGCAACGCCCGCACCCCCGCGGCGTCCTGCCGCGCCGCCGCGTCGACCAGCCGCAGGTCGGGCGTCTCCGCCGCAGCGAGACCGGCCGCCGCGACAATCATGCCCGCCAGCACGCCGCCAACTGCCATCCGCCGAGTGCCTGTGGACTTCACCATGCGCCTCCTGGCTTCATTCAGACGGGGCTTCGCTACCGCCGAGGCGCGCTGTGCGCGCCTTGCGGCGCTCAGCCGCCGGACCAGCGCCGTAGCCGGAACGCGTCGGCGCCGGCCGGATCGGGCTCGCGGTAGGCGGCGTGGCAGGCCTGGCAGGCCTCGTCGACCGCGCTCAGGGCCGCGCCGACGGCGGCCGGGTCGATTGTCAGCTCCGACAGCGCCACGTCGAGCTCGTCGAGGCGGCCGGTCGCCGCACGCACCATGCCGATCGCATCGTCGCGCTCGTTCTTGCGCCAGAAGGTGATGGTGGGCGACAACTGCTCGCGCGCCCGCGTCACCCGCACCTTGGCCTCCTCGAAGTCGCCCGCCTCGACCATGCGCGTCAGCAGCGAGAACTGCCGCCCGACCCCTTTCATCGCCTCGTCGAGGTCGTCCCCGCTGAAGAGCGGATAGTCCTGGGCCAAGACCGCGCCCCCCGCGCACAACACCATTGCCGCCGCCAGATATCGCATCGTTGCTTCCAGTCTCCTCGCGTTACGGAACCAGCGCGTCCGCCACGGCCCGGTCGGCGCGTTCCTGCACCGTGCCGGGCACACCGAGCCGGGTGTTGGCGCCCAGCCCGGCGAGCAGCGCCGCCGTCTCGGGAAACGCCTGGAACTGAAACGACTGCTTCGAGCCCTCCGCCAACCGGTACGGCGTCCGCCCGCGATAGTCGCGGGCGTCGATGTCCGCCCCCCGGGCCACGAGGTACTCGACCACCTCGTTCAGGCCGCGGTACGCCGCGCCGTGCAGCGCGGTGAAGTCCGCCTCGTTGACCGCGTCGATCGCGGCCCCCGCCTCCAGCAGCACCCGCACCGCCGCCTCGGCGCCGCGCGAGCGGAGGCCGCGCTGCAGGTCGGGCCGGAAGGTGCACTGGCCCAGGCCGGCCGCCGCCATCAGCGGCGTCGTCCCGTCGTCGATGGCGAGCGACGGATCGGCGCCGGCCGCGAGCAGCCGCGCGATGATCGCGGCGTGATGCTTCGCGTTGTCGCGATCCACAGCCGCGGGCACCGGCACGTAGCCCTGGCCGTTGGCGTCGTGCGCCGCCACCCACAGCGGCGTGGCGCCGCGCAGGTCACCGGTCCCGCACGAGAACGATTCGAACGCGCCCTTCGTCGGGTAGCCGATGTAGTCCATCAGCATCACCGACGTCCCGATGCGGGCGTCGGGATCGGCGCCGGCCGCGAGCAACGCCTCCACGAGCGGCAGGCGCTGTGCCGGCGTGAGGTAGATCCGGCCGCCGCCGGCGCGCTCGCGGACGGCGTACTGGGCGCCGCCGTGCTCGCGGTCCCAGTGGAAGGTCCAGGGGTCAGTGTTGCCGGCCGCGGCGGCCAGCGCCGGGATGCCGCCGATCGTCCGGTTGGGGTCGGCGCCCTGCGCGATCAGGAACAGGGCGAACTCGTCGTGGCCGTCGACGATGGCGAACGGCAGCGGGTACGTCCCGTCCGCGCCCGCCTGGTTCACGTCCGCCCCGGCCGAGATCAGCAGCCGCGCGGTGCCGATGTCGCCCCGCTGCGCCGCGGTCAGCAACGGCGTCATGCCCTTGCTGGTGGAGACGCCGACGTCCGCCCCGCCCTCGAGCAGCCGCTCCACGACGAGGCGGTGCGCCGCCGCGACGGCCCACATCAGCGCCGTGGCCCCGCTCTCGGTCGTCGCCGCGTTGACGTCGGCGCCGTGTGCCAGGAGGGCCCGGACGACCTCGATGCTGCCCGTGCGCGCGGCGATCATCAGCGCCGTCAGTCCGCTGGCCTGCGCGGCGTTGGGATTGGCCCCGCCCGCGAGCAGCACGTCGACGGTGGCGGCGCTCGCGTTCTCGCTGGCCCGCATCAGCGGCGTCACGCCGTAGTCGTCGGCGGCGTTGACGTCGGCGCCGGCGTCGACCAGCAGCCCGACCGTCTCCCGATCGTCCCAGTGGGCCGCCCACAGCAGCGCCGTCACGCCGTCCGCACGGCGCTGGTCCACGTCGGCGCCGGCGCGCAGCAGCGCCCGGACCGCCTGCGCGTCCTGGCGGGCCGCCGCGTCGACCAGGCGATCCGCCGCCGCGGCCGGCCCGGCCGCCAGGCCGCAGAGCACGACCGCCAGCACCGCGCGCCGGGCGCCGCCGGCTGCCGCGAAGCCCCTTCTCAACGTGTCGGGAATCCCCATGAAAATCGGCCCCGCTATTATATGCGGGGGCCTGCGCCTCCTTCGCAACGTTTTTCTTGTGCCCGCCGGGGCGCCGTCTGTTAGATAATAGGCAATCTGTCTCCAGGGTTGATGATCATGTCAAGAATGCGCGGCAGCACCATCGGCATCATCGCGCTCGCACTGGCGTGCGGCTCGCAGCTTCCGGCGAGCGCACAGGCCGCCGGTCCGGGTGCGTCCCAGGCAACCGGCGCAGCGTCAGCGGGCGCCGCGGCGCCCTCGCGGGCGCTGCTCGACCGCTACTGCGTCACCTGCCACAACGAACGGCTGCAGACGGCCGGGTTGGCGCTCGACAGCGTCGACGTCAGTCGGGTGGACGTCCACGCCGAGGTACTCGAGAAGGTCGTGCGGAAGCTGCGCGCCGGGCAGATGCCTCCCGCGGGCCGCCCGCGTCCGGACGCCGCCACCGTCGACGCGTTCGCGACGGGGCTCGAGACGGCGCTCGACCGGGAGAGCGCGACGATGCCCAATCCCGGGCGCGTCGCCTCCCGGCGCATGAACCGGGTGGAGTACGTCAACGCCATCGAGGATCTGCTCGCGCTGCAGGTGAACGGCGCCGAGCTGCTGCCGAGCGACATGGCGGGCTTCGGGTTCGACAACAACGCCGACGTGCTGGCGATGACGCCGTCGCTGATGACGCGCTACATCGCGGCCGCCACCAAGGTCAGCCGCGCCGCGGTCGGCAGCCTCGACAACCGGCCGATGATGCAGGTGTACGAGGTCGGCTTCGAGGAGCGCGACGTCCGGATCAACGAGGACATGCCCTTCTCGACCATCGGCGGCCTGTCCCAGCGGCACATGTTCCCGCTCGACGGCGACTACATCTTCGCGGTCCGCCTGAAGCGGAACGCCACCGTCGAGACGATCGAGGGCATCGAGGAGGACGAGCACGAGATCGAGCTGCGCGTCGATCACGAGCTGATCACGCGCTGGGAGATCGGCGGGCGGTTCCCCGGCCCGGACCCCGGCGTGCTGATCGCGGTGCCGGAGGACGACATCGAGGGGCAGCGGCTCCACGAGTACCGCATGACGGCCGACGACGCGCTCGAGATCCGCGTCCCGGTCGAGGCCGGCCAGCGGCTCGTCTCCGTGGCCTTCACCGACTCGGCCCCCTCGCCGCACGGGCTGCGCGGCCAGCCCGGCATCGACAAGCTGTTCATCTCCGGACCGTTCGAAGGCACCGTGCCTGACGACACGCCGAGCCGGCAGCAGATCTTCATTTGCCGCCCCGCGACCGACGCGCCGGCCGCCGAGCAGGAGGCGTGCGCACGCGAGATCATCGGCACCCTCGCGCGGCGCGCGTACCGCCGGCCGGTCAGCGCCGCCGACGTCGACCCGCTCGTGGGCGTCTATCGCGACGGCGTGGCCGAACGCGACTTCGACTTCGGCATCGAGCGCGCCCTCGAGGCGCTCCTGTCGATGCCCGAGTTCCTCATGCGCGTCTACCACGAGCCGGTCGACCTGCCGCCCGGGGAGCCGTACCGGCTGAGCGACCTGGAGCTGGCCTCCCGGTTGTCGTTCTTCCTCTGGCGGTCGATCCCGGACGACGAGCTCATCGACCTCGCCGCCGAGGGGCGGTTGAACGATCCGGACGTGCTGTCGGGCCAGATCCGGCGGATGCTGGCGGACGAGCGGGCCTCGCGGTTCATGGACGACTTCGTGGGCCAGTGGCTGCAGGTGCGCAACATCAACGAGCAGGCGCCGGACGGGGCGCTGTTCGCGCAGTTCAACGACACGCTGCGGCGGGCGATGGTGCAGGAGACGCAGCTCTTCTTCGAGAGCCAGTTGCGCGCGGACCGGCCAATCCAGGAGCTGCTGACCGCCGACTACACCTTCCTGAACGAGCAGTTGGCCCGCCACTACGGCGTGGACGACATCTACGGCAGCCACTTCCGCCGGGTGGCGTGGCGGGACGACCGGCGGCACGGCCTGCTCGGCCACGCCAGCCTGCTCACGGTCACCTCGTACGCGAACCGCACCTCCGTGGTGCTGCGCGGCAAGTGGGTGCTCGAGACGCTGCTCGGGGCGCCGCCGCCGCCGCCGCCGCCGAACGTCCCGCCGCTGGAGGAGGACGAGGCCGGCGCCGCGCCCACCTCGCTGCGCGAGAAGATGGAGCAGCACCGGCGCAACCCGGTCTGCGCCTCCTGCCACACGGAGATGGACCAGCTCGGCTTCGCCATGGAGCACTTCGACGCCATCGGCCAGTGGCGCGAGACCGACCGCGGCGCGGCCATCGACGCGACCATCGATTGGGCGGACCGGACGATCGACAGCCCGCGCGCCTTCCGCGAGGCGCTCGTGGGCAAGGGCGACGAGTTCGAGAAGACGGTCGTGGAGAAGCTCCTGACCTACGCGCTCGGCCGCGGCGTGGACTACTACGACGCGCCGACCATACGCCGGATCGTGCGGGAGCTGGACGCCGCGGACTACCGCTGGTCGGCGCTCATCGAGGGCGTCGTCGCCAGCCTGCCGTTCCAGATGCGCCGGGCGGCCGAGCCGGCGGCGGCCACCGCGGCCGACGACGCCGGGCTCTGAGCCCGGCCCTGAATCCAACGCAGACGAGGGAGGTATCTGCCCATGTTCATCACCAAGATGCAATTGCCGCGACGCACCGTGCTGCGGGGCCTCGGCGTCAGCCTGGCGCTGCCGCTGCTCGACAGCATGGTGCCGGCGCTGACCGCGCTGAGCAAGACGGCCGCCGCGCCCGTGCGCCGGTTCGGCGTCTTCTACATCCCGAACGGGATGTCGATGCCGTACTGGTCACCGCGGGGAGACGGGGCTCTGACGGCGCTGCCGCCGACGCTGCAGTCGCTCAACGAGTACAAGGACCGCGTGCTGCTGCTGGGCGGGCTGGCCGACGAGGCCGCCAACCTCGTCAAGGGCGGCGGCGACCACGCGCGCTCGGCCGGGACGTTCCTCACCTGCATCCCGTTCAAGATAACCGCCGGCGCCGACGTCTACGCCGCGGTGTCGATGGACCAGATGGCGGCCCGGGAGCTGTCGAAGGAGACCCAGCTCGCCTCGCTCGAGCTGGGCATCGAGTCGAACGCGATGCTCGGGTCGTGCGACGGCGGCGCGAGCTGCGCCTACACGAACACCATCGCATGGCGGACGCCGACCACGCCGCTGCCCATCGAGAACGATCCGCGCGCCGTGTTCGAGCGGCTGTTCGGCACGAGCGGCAGCACCGATCCGGCGGCGCGGCTCGCGCGGCTCCGCCGCGACCGCACCATTCTGGACCTCGTCGGCGAGGAGCTCGACGATCTCGAGCGCGTCATCGGCCCGGGCGACCGGGTGAAGCTGGACGAGTACCTCGAGTCCGTGCGCGACATCGAGCGGCGCATCGAGATGGCCGAGCGGCAGAACACCCGCGAGCTGCCGGTGGTGGACCAGCCCGTCGGCGTCCCCAACGACTACGCGGAGCACGCCAAGCTGATGATGGATCTGCTGGCGCTCGCCTTCCAGACCGACCTGACGCGCATCAGCACGTTCATGCTGGCGCGGGAGGTGTCAGGACGCGCGTACCCGGAGATCGGCGTGCCCGACTCGCACCACCCGCTGTCGCACCACCAGGACGAGCCGGCCAAGCTGGAGCGGCTGCACAAGATCAACGAGTACCACTTCCAGCAGTTCGCCCACCTCATCAAGACGCTGTCCGAGACGCCGGAAGGCGACGGGATGATGATGGACTCGAGCCTGTTCCTCTACGGCACGGGCATCAGCGACAGCAACACGCACTTCCACGACGATCTGCCGATTGCGCTGATCGCCGGGAAGAACACGGGCATCAAGGGTGGCCGGCACGTCCGCTATCCGGACGGCACGCCGCTGGCGAACCTGCACCTGTCGATCCTCGAGAAGCTGGGGACGCCCGAGGAGAGCCTCGGCGACAGCACCGGCAAGCTGAAGTACCTGAGCGGCCTCGCCTGACATCCGCCGGGCCGGTCCGGACACCCGGACCGGCCCGCGGCGGCATTCCCTGCAGACCTCAGCCGTCGGTGGGCGCGAGCCCCATGGCGCGGCGCCACGCGGCGAGCTGGCCGATGTGCGTGGCTTCGTGGGCGGTCAGCATGTAGCTCAGGGCGTCGCCGATCCGGGGGAAGTACTTGCGCATGCCTTCTTCCGGAAACTCCTTGGCGAAGAGCGTCGGGTCGGCGCTCGCCAGCGCCTCGGCCACCCGCTCGTGCTGAGCGGTCAGCTCGGCCAGCAGCGCATCCCTGGACGGGTACTGCGACGCGTCGCCGCTCGGCACGCCGTCGACCGTGGGCGTCGTCTCCCAGTCGGGCGGAAACGTCGATTCCAGACCCAGGGTCTTCGCCACGTAGTTCGCCGACGAGGCCAGGTGCTTGAGCGTCCACGCGGGGTGATTGACCACGCCGTGCGGCTGCGCGACCATCTGCTCGTCGGTCAGGTCCTTGACCAGGCTCCGGATGTGGCCGAGATTGAAGCGGTAGGTGAAGATCAGGTGCTCCTGCATCGACATCTCCTGAAGGGGCCGCTCAGCGGCCCGGGTAGCGTTCGGGTATGCCCGGCGGGATGGCGCCGAACATGACGTGGGCCGCGGACGTTCCGGCCCACATGAGCCAGGGACCGTCGAGCCGCTCCTCGGTCGGCAGCCCGGTCGACTCGCCCGTGGCATGCGGCAGATTGATCGAGACGTGCAGCACGGCCTCCTCGCGCGTCGGGCCGACGAGCGCGTACTGCATGGCCCCGGCGTTGACGTCCGCGTCCGGGCCGCCGGACGCGAACAGCTCGGCGAAGCTGCGCGCGCCCTCCGCCAGACCCCGGGTCATCCAGTCCATCACGTCCTGGAAGCTCGAGTGGTAGCACTCGACGGCGAAGCCGCGGCTCGGACGGTCCGGCTCGCAGACGAGCTCGTTCGTGCCGTGCCGGATGATGGTCGGGACCCCCTGGGCGTCGCGCAGGATGACCGTCGCGCCCGCCCGGAGCGGCTCCGGCGCAGCCAGCACGGCCTCGGCGATCAGCTCGGCCCGGTCCCCGACCTGCGCCGCGGCGAGCCCGGGCGTCGCCGCCAGCAGCAGGGAGAAAAAGAGACGTCTCGAACGGCTCATGGTCGGCGCTCTCCTTGTTGCGAGAAGGCTATCATGCGCGGCGGTTGCACTGAGAACCGTCCTGCGCCATGATGAGCCTGACGCACAGGGAGGACAACCAAATGACGTACCGCTATCTCGTCGCGCTGCTGACCGTGGTGGTCGCGGCCGGGCTGACGCCGGCGCCCGCCGCCGGCCAATCCGACGATTCGTCGGCCGTGCCCCGCACCGCGTGGGGCGACCCCGACCTGCAGGGACACTGGTCGTACGCCACGCTGACGCCGCTGCAGCGGCCGGCGGAGGTCGAGCAGAGGACGTTCTTCACGTCCGAGGAGGTGGCCGCGCGGAACGCGCGCGCCAAGCAGGACCGTCCGGATCGGCCCGGGATCGATCCGGGTTCCTACAACGCCTTCTGGGTGGACCGGGGCGAGGTGCTGCCCGACCGCCGCACGTCGCAGATCGTCGACCCGCCCAGCGGCCGGCTCCCGCTGAACGCCGAGGGCCAGGCGCGCGTGGCCGCGCTGCGCGAGCACCGGCGGATGCATCCGGCCGACTCCTGGCTGGACCGCAGCGCCTGGGACCGGTGCATCACCTACCACGGCGTGCCGCCCGTCGGCACCAGCTACAACAACACGTACCACATCCTCCAGACCCCCGCGTACGTGGCGATTCACGTCGAGAACATTCACGACGTGCGCATCATCCCGCTCGACGGACGGGCGCACCTCGGCAAGGACGTTCCCCAGTGGAACGGCGACTCCCGCGGACGCTGGGAGGGGAACACCCTCGTCGTGGAGACCGTCGGCTACAGCGACAAGACCGAGCTGCGCTTCCCCTCGACGCGGAACACGCGCGCCGTGGAGCGCTTCACGTGGGTGGACGAGCACACCATGGGCTACACGTTCACCATCGAGGACCCGGAGATCTACACGCAGCCCTGGACCGTGGAACGACCCTTCCAGGCCGTGCCGGACTACCAGATCTTCGAGTACGCCTGCCACGAGGGCAACTACGCCATGCCGAACATCCTCGCCGGCGAGCGCGAGGGCGAGCGGCTGGCCGCGCAGCAGGATTCGAAGTAGCGCAGCGACCCCGGGACGGGGGCGCGCCCGCGCCCTCGTCCCGGACCGCATCGCCGGGCCGCGCGCGCGCGCGGGCTCACTGCTGATCCGAGCCGCGTTGCTGCGCGAGGTGCCGCTGGTAGTCGTCCTCGCCGAGGGTGACGAGGTTCGTCACCCCCATCGACATCTCGTCGATGGTCCGCTGGCCGTAGCCCACCCAGTTCTCCGGCGCCGGGTTGTGCCGGTTCCCCGCCGAGTTGTCGTGGTAGCCGGTGACGTGCAGCCGCGTGCCGGCCGGCAGCACCGGCGGATCCTCGTACGCGTACGCGAACTGCCAGGCCCAGTTGTAGCGGGTGATGGCGGTGAGCAGCTCGCGCCGGCCGTCGGGCAGGATCGCCGCCAGCGACATCGCCGTCCCGCGGTAGTGCATGTGCGCCTGGAAATCGAGCACCCGGGTGGGCGCGTCGAGCTCGTGGTAGAAGTCCGTGCGCACGCTCTCCGCGCCGGCCGGGAAGTCGAGCCGCAGCGGCTCGCGGTTCTCGGCCGCGCCGATGATCACCGTGTAGGGCCGGTGGGCCGGCACGACGCCCCTGGGGTGCAGGACCAGCCCCAGGCGGCTGCGGTCGAGCACCTCCTCGCCGATGGCGTGATAGTGCATGGCGAAGAGCAGGCTGGCGTCCCGCTGCAGCAGCTTGCCGGTGTCGTCCGGATAGCGCTCGACCTCCTTGCCCGCCGCCCAGTTGAGGAAGAGCTGCCGGCGCTCGAACGGCACGGTCCCGCCCGCGGCGGCGTCGTCCGCGTCGACCTTGTACACCGTCGAGTGGTGGAGCACCTCGCGGTTGCCCGGCATCAACTGCATGGCCCGCACGTAGCGGTCGCCGTCGAGCCCGATCCGGTCCGGCGCGAGCCAGACGTCGAAGAACTGATCGGTGGCCTCGGCCGGGACGCGATACGCGTCGATGTGGACGATGTGATCGGGCTCGCCGATCACCCAGTCGTACCCCGCCGGGAACGTCCGCGGCGGCGGCAGGTCGGCCGGGTCGCCCGCGGGCGCCCCGCCGTCGACCCAGCGGACGATCGTGTCGATCTCGGCCTCGGTGAGCGAGAGGTCGTCGACGTACGCCCGCGTGTCCAGCGTGCGGTCGATCTGCCAGGGGGGCATCTCGCGCGTCAGCACGCGCTGCTTGATCGCGCGCGCCCAGGGCCGGGCGTCGCCGTAGCCGAGGAGCGACATCGGCGCCGCCTCGCCGGGCCGGTGGCACTGCTGGCAGGCACGCTGCAGGATCGGCGCCACGTCCCGGCTGAAGGTCGGCCCGCCGGCCGCGGTCTGGCCGGCCGCGGTCAGGGGCCAGGCGCAGGCGGCGACCGCCGCACAGGCGGCCGCGCTCCGGATGATCTTGGTCGTGGTCAGGGCAGCCATCGTCGTTCTCCTACCAGCCTGTCGGTTGACGCGCGCGCCGTTCGGCCACCAGCCGCTCGTAGTCCTCGTCGTCGAGGAACACGGCGGTGAGGTGCGCGTTGGCCATCTCGTCCGTGCTGCGCTGGCCGTAGCCCACCCACTTGGTCGGGTCGGGATTGAGGCGGTTGCCCGCCGTGTTGTCGTGGATCGAGATGGTGTGCAGGATGGTCCCGGCGGGCAGCAGGGGCGCCGCGTCGTCCTCGAACATGTACGCCATCTGCCAGTTGAAGTCGAAGCGGTCGACGCAGGCCACCATCTCCCGCTCCATGACGCCGCGCGTGTTCACGCGCGGGACGACGACGTTGGGGTAGATGGCCTCGAGGCACATCGCCTTGCCCCGCATGTGCATGTGGGGCTGGAAGCCGTCGAGCCGCGTCGGCCGGTCGAGGCGGAAGTACGCGTCGCTGCGGCTCACCGAGTGCGGCGGAATGTCGATGTCCTTGTTGTCGTAGATCGTCAGCCAGCGGCTCACGTACCGCGGCGTCTCGCCCCGCGGATAAAACACGAACCCGACGCTGGTCGAGTCGCGGGCCTCCTCCCCGATGGGGTAGTAGTGCATGTTGAAGCGCACCCGGGAGCCCGCCTTGAGCAGCCGCCCCGAGCCGTCCGGGAAGATGTCGCCGTCCTTGCCCATGATGTACTCGCTCAGCGGCGTCGACACCAGCTCGCCCTGCGGCCGGCCGTTCACCCGCTCGTCCGAGAGGAACGGATCGGGCTCCTGAATGACCGCGGTGTTCGCGTGGTGCGTGAAGAAGCGCCCGGTCCTCGACGGCTTCGTCTCGACCGCCCTGACGTAGCGATCCTCGGCGAGCCCCGTCTCCACGACGAAGCCGGGCCACCAGTCCGGGCCCTCGGCGTACATGACGATCTCGGGGCTCGAAACGACGAGATCCGGCTCGCCGATCGCCCATTCGTCGTCGTCCCGGAACTGCGCCGGCGGCGGCAGGTCGGCGGGATCGCCGAGCGGGGCGCCGGCGTCGACCCAGTCGACGATCGTCCGGATCTCCCGGTCGGTGAGCGACCGGTCGTTCTTGTAACGCTGGATGCCCACCGTCCGGTCGATGTGCCAGGGCGGCATCTCGCGCTGCGCCACGCGCTGCCGGATGGCCCGCGCCCAGGGCCGCGCGTCCCGGTACTCGAGCAGCGACATCGGGGCGGCGGTGCCTGGCCGATGGCAGACCTGGGAACTGCGCTGGAAGATCGGCGCCACGTCCCTCGCGAACGTGACGCGCGGCGCCTGCGCCGCGGCCGTTGCCGCGCACCCCAGGCCGGCGGCAACGGCCGCCAGCGCGATCAACAGGCGGTGGCGAGCGGCCCGCCGCCGCCTCCGGCACGTCGTTCCCATCCCGGACCTCCTCACAGCGTCACCTGGACGTCACGGTCACCCGCACGGTGGCCGTCGTCCAGCAGCACGTGTAGCCGGGGACGCCGGAGCCGCTGCTGGCGGTCAGCATGGACCCGTCGTCGGCCAGCGCCTGAAGCAGGTAGACGCCGGGCGCGCCGAACCTCGCCACCGCCCGCGACTCGCCGGCGGCGGTGAGCGGCGGCGCCGCGTCGTCGAACGTCACCGCGCCCGGACCGCGGTACTTCCTCCAGGACACGGTCAGCGCCGGCGGCGACCGGCGCGGGAGCCCGTCGTCCCGCACCGCGGCGACGACCGCCGCCTCCCGCGGGAAGACCACCGTCTGCGCGGGCCCCGGCGTCAGCGTCGGCGCGTGGTTGCCGGACGGGGGCCACTCCGACTTGGAGATCTGGTACTGCGGCAAGTACTGTCCCCGCCCGCCGGCGTCCGCCAGCGACGCGACCGCGCGCTCGGTGCGGCCGTTGACCGTAAGCGTCCAGACGAGCTCCCGGTCGCCGAAATCGTGCGGCACCACGACCGCGAAGTTGATCTTGTGGCGCCGGCGCAGGAAGTGGGTGGGCTGGCCCCGATCGGGCGGTCCCGGCGTGAAGAAGTTGTCGGGGCCGAGCGGCACGTCCACGTCCTGCTCCCAGTTCCGGTTCTGGTAGCCGAAGTGCAGGCTGAAGGTGCCGTCCGCGTTGGGCTCCCAGCCTTCGAAGACGGGCACCACCTCCTGCCCCGTGTTGCGCCGCACGTGCAGCAGGTCCGCGACCGACTGCGCCAACCCGTCGGTCGCGGCGGCGGCGCACAGCGCCAGCACGAGCAAGCCGCCCCGCGGGGTCATCGCCGCTCCTCGACGGTCACCGTCACCTCGTCGTCGCTGACGAACTGCGAGTCGTCGGCCCGCAGCCGCAGCACGTACGTGCCGGGCGCGCCGAACGTGGCCGTCGTCACCGCCGCATCCGGCGGCTCGAAGGTGACGGAGCCCGGTCCCCGGTAGCGCGTCCAGGCCGCGCTCACCGGCGCGGCCGCGCGGCGCGCCCGGCCGCTGTCGGTCGCCGTCGGCCCGCTGTCGGCGACGGCCCCGCGCAATCTGACCGGTGTCCCGGCCGCCACGGTCAGATCGGGCCCCGCGTCGGCCTGCGGCGCCCGGTTGCCGCGGAAGTTCGCGCTGGTGTCGATCACGTACAACGGATCGAGGGACCCCGTGGCGGTCTCGGTGCGGCCGGCATGGCCGAGCGTCCAGACGATCGTACCCTCGAACGCCGCCGGCACGGGCACGCGGAACGCGTGTCGCTGCCGCCCCGGCTGGAACACCGTCGGCTGGCCGTCGTCCGCGCGCCCCGACGGCGAGGGCTCGAGGCGGTTGCCGACGCCTACCGGCACCTCGACCTCGCCCGCGTTGCGGTTGACGTAGCCGAAGTACAGCGTGTAGCCGCCCGCCGCGTCCCGCACCCACCCGTCGAACGACGGACTCATCGCGCCCGCGAGCTGCGCACCGGCGCCCGGCACGCCGCCCCAGGCCGCGGCCACCGCCAACCCGACCGCCAGGAACCGCCACGCCCGCATGCTCGACTCTCCCCGCCTGATTCTCAGAACACCGCGATCGGGTTGATCGGCGAGCCCGTGCCGCCCCTGATGGGCAGCGGCGCCGCCACCAGCAGGAACTCCCAGCGCCCGAGCTCCGCCGCCACCGCGCTCACCTCCTCGAGCTGCAACTGGTCGAAGATGTTCAGCCCCAGGAAGACCATGGCGAAGTAGTGCACCGGATGGGTCGGCAGCGGGTTGCCCGTGTAGCCCGACGGCAGGGCGTCGAGCGACTCGTCGCTGCCGATGATCGCGACGTCGCGTTCCCGCAGCCACGGGATGCAGGCCGGCGCCAGCCCGGCGCTGCCCTCGAACGGCCCCAGGGCGGCCAGCCGGGCGAACCAGCCCGTGTTGATGAACAGCGCGTCCCCGGCCGACACGCGGACGCCGGCCTGCCGCTCCCAGGCCTCGAGGTCCGCGGGGTAGATGGCCTCGCCCGGCTCGAGGTACGGCACGCCCCTGAGCCGCGGAATGTCCATGAGGACGCCGCGCGTCACCACGCCGTGGCGCAGGTTCTCGATGCCGCCCCGGATGGTGCCCCCGGCGGTGATGTCCGTGTACGGCAGCCCGTTGTAGTACTGCCCCTTGTAGAAGTTGTGGGCCAGCGCGTCCAGGTGGCTGCGGCTGCCGTGCGCGCCCAGCGTGAGCTGCTCGGGCGGCGGCGCGGTCCACGGATTCGTCGTGACGTACTCCTCGTAGTCCGGCCGGAACGTGAAGCGGAAGCGGTACGGCGCCGACCGGCCGGGCTGCTCGACATTGGGTACCTGCTCCTCGGCCAGCGAGACCGAGACGCCGTCGCGGACGAGCGCCGCCGCCTGCCGGCGCTTCTCGGGCGTGATCAGGTTGATGGCGCCCAGGTCGTCGTCCGCGCCCCAGCGCCCCCAGTTCGAGTGCGCCGCGATCCACTGCTCGAGGCGGGCGATCGTGAGGGGCTCGTCGCCGCGCTGCCGGGCGTCGACGCCGCGCGACCCGGACCACACGCCGCCGATGCCCAGCGCCAGGGCGAGCACGGCGGCGGCCGGCTTCGCGCGGGTTCGTGCTTCCATCACGGCGTCCTCCTCCCCGCCGGTCCGCGGCGCAGACGCCTACAGGACCAGCTTCCCGGTGCTGTCCGAGAACTGCTCCAGCGGCACGTCGACCCGCTCGAGCAGCGCCAGCAGCAGGTTCGCCAGCGGGGTGTCCGGCGGACAGCGCCGGTGCGACCCGCCCGGCACCGGCCCCGCGCCGCCGCCGACCACCAGCGTCGGCAGGTTGTCGTGCGAGTGCGCGTTCGAGTTGCTCATGCCCCCGCCGTACAGGATCAGCAGGTGGTCGAGCAGGCTGCCGTCGCCGTCCGGCGTGGACCGCAGCCGGTCGAGATACGCCGCGAACAGGCGCATGTGCAGCACGTTGATGCGGGCCAGCTTGTCGAGCTTGTCCTGCTCGTCCTTGTGGTGCGAGATCGAGTGGTGCGGGTCGGCCACGCCGATCTGCGGATACGTCCGCTGGCTGATCTCCTTGCCGAGCATGAACGTGGCCACCCGCGTCAGGTCGCTCTGGTACGCCAGGACCTGCAGGTCGAACATGAGCCGCGCGTGCTCGTCGTAGGTCTCCGGCACGCCGATCGGCCGCGGCATGTCCGGGACCGCGGCGTTCTGCTCCTCGGCGAGCCGGATGCGCCGCTCGACGTCGCGGATGGCGTCGAAGTACTGCCCGAGCTTCTCGCGGTCGGCGCGGCCGAGCGTGCGGGCGAGGTCCGCGGCGTCGCGCCGTACGGAGTCGAGGATGCTGCGGTCCTGCGCCAGGCGCTCGAGCCGCGCCCGGCCGCCGGCGGAGTCGCCGTCGCCGAACATGCGCTCGAAGAGGTTGCGGGGATCCGTCTCCACCGGCAGCGGCGTGGTCGGCGTGCGCCACGACACCGTGTTCGTGTAGGCGCAACTGTAGTTGCCGCAGCAGGCGCCCGTGAAGTCGGCGCCCTCCAGGCCGACCTCCAGCGACGACCACTGCGTGTGCCGTCCGAGGTGCCGCGCGGCAATCTGATCCACGGTCGTCGCCGCGCGCACCTTCGTCAGCGACTCGTTCGGCGCCACGCCCGTCAGCCACGACGCCCCGGCCACGGCATGGGCGCCGGTCACCTGGTTGGCCAGGCCGCTCAGGACGCGCACATGGTCGCGGAACGGCGCGAGCGGCCGCAGGATGCGCGGGAGCTCGAATCCGCGGCCCTCGGCGGCGGGCAGCCAGTCCGCCATGCTCGCGCCGTTCGGAATGTAGACGAAGCCCAGGCGGCGGACGGCCCTGGCCGGGCTCGCGGCGAGCGCCGTCAGCGCCGGCACCATCGCATCCAGCAGCGGCAGCGAGAGGGCCGCGCCCAGGCTGCGCAGGACGGTTCGCCGCGACAGCGCCTTGCGTGTGATGATCATGCTCGCAAGTCCTCCAGCAGCACTAGTCCGAAGTTTCAAGGCCCGTTTTCGACCTAACTCATAGAGTCTAGAGGGTTTGTGGGTTTTTCGGGGTGGCGTAAGGCGCGATATGTAGCCATGTGTATATGGCGCCATGTTCGGCTATTATCATTTCCTTAGTGAGAGTTA
>CAZMWA010000141.1:0-2919 GCA_964569405.1 uncultured Vicinamibacteraceae bacterium
GGTATATCGAGCGCAACGTCGGGGTCCGCGCGTTCAAGGAGGATCCGTCGCTGTCGGACGAGGAGATCGCCACCATCGGGCGCTGGGTCGCGGCGGGAGCGCCGCGCGGAAACCCGGCGGACGCGCCGCCGCCGCTCGAGCTCGCCGCGCTGGACGACTGGCGCATCGGGACGCCCGAGTGGATCGTCGAGTTGCCGGAGGAGCAGACCGTCGGAGCCGTGGACGCCGACCGCTGGCTCAACATCTGGGCCGACTCGCGCCTGACGGAGGACCGCTACATCAAGGCTGTGGAGACGAAGCCCTCGCCGGGCGCCTACCCGGTCGTGCACCACGTGGCGACGTCGATGCTCTGGGAGGAGGAGGACGGCGAGGAGGGCGGCGGCTTCCTCAACGAGTACGCGATGGGGAAGAACGGCGACATCTTCCCCGACGGCACGGGCCGGCTCATCAAGGCCAACTCGAAGATTCGCTTCAACATGCACTACGCCGCCATCGGGGTCGAGACCACCGACCGCACGCGGGTCGGGCTGCAGTTCTACCCGCGGGGCGTCGTGCCGGAGCGCAAGCTCATCTCGGCCCACGTCGGCGACGACGAGGACCTCGACATCCCCGCCGGGGCGTCCAACGTGCGCCACGACGGCTATTACCGCCTGAAGGAGAACTCGCGGATCACGGCGTTCCAGGCGCACCTGCACAACCTCGGCAAGCGCCAGTGCATGGAGGCCATCTACCCGGACAACAGCAAGGAGATCCTGAGCTGCGCCGACTGGGACTTCGGGTGGCACATCGTCTACAACTACGAGGACCACGTGGCGCCGCTGCTGCCGCGGGGCACCCTCCTGCACGTGACGAGCTGGCACGACAACTCCGAGGCGAACCGCTGGAACGACGACCCGACCAACTGGGCCGGCTTCGGCCAGCGCTCGAGCGACGAGATGAGCTTCGCCTGGGTGAGCTGGTACGAGCTCGACGACGAGGCGTTCGAGAAGGAGCTCGCGGAGCGGGAGGCGCTCAACGCCAACAACGACGACTAGGCGCGACCTTGCAGGGTCGCGGCGCGACCTTGCAGGTCGCGGTGGAGTTTCGCTGGCGCGAAACCCCTGCGCGCGTGGATTCGATCGAAGCCTTCGCGGTCGCGGATCGCGGAGGCTTCGATCTTTGGGTCGGGACGAGAGAGAGGTCGCGAGAAGAGCATCATGGGGCGTGAGAGTCGCATCGTCGTCATCGAGGCAGCGTGCCTGGCTGCGCTGCTGGTCGTGTCCATCGCTTCTCCGGCATCCGCCCAGGAGCGCTGGAACCGGGGTCAGAACGTGCAGCCGGTCTTCGAGGGCTGGGAGCGGAACGACGACGGGTCGTTCACCATGGTCTTCGGCTACCTGAACCGCAACTACGAGGAGCAGCCGATCATCCCGGTCGGGCCGAACAACTTCTTCGAGCCGGGGCCGGCCGACCGCGGCCAGCCGACGCACTTCTACAACCGGCGGCAGCAGTTCGTGTTCACGGTGCGCGTGCCGGCCGACTGGGGGCGGGAGCAGGATCTGATCTGGAGCGTGACCCACAACGGCCGGACGGACTACGCGTACGGCCACCTCTGGCCGGTCTGGGAGATCGATGCCGGTGTCTATCGTCTCAACCGCGGCACGGGGTCGGCGCAGGGCTACGCCGACAACCAGCGGCCCTTCATTCGTCTGGAGGGCGGCGAGCAGCTCGAGGTCACCCTGCCGGATTCGCTCGAGATCGCGGTCATCGCCGCCGATGACGGCATCCCGCCGCCGAACCCGCGCCTGGCCGAGCGCGGGGCGCGCCGCGGACCGAAGTCGCAGGCGGTCGTCGATCCGCGCAAGGCTGCCACCACGGGGTTGGCTGTAACGTGGCTGCACTGGCGCGGCCCGGGCGACGTGTCGTTCGATCCGCAGGTGCCGGAGATCGGCGAAGGAGACCGGGCGGTCACGCGGGTGAGCTTCACCGAGCCGGGCACCTACGTGCTGCAGGCAGTGGCCGACGACACGGTACATGTCGTCCCGGTCAACGTGACGGTGGTCGTGAATCCGGCGCCCGCGGCGCCGTAAGTGACGATTGACGGGCCAGCCGTTCGGGGCGCAGGCAGGCGTCCGGCCCCGGCTGGGCGGCCGCAGAGGAGACCGTCATGGCTTTGGCTTTCCGGCCGCGTCCACCGCACCGGCGGCACGTAGCGCACCAGCCTGCACGGCAGCGCAGCGCACGTCTTCTGCTGCTTGCGCTGCTGGCCGCCTCCGTCGTCACGACCCATCCCGCCCGTGTTGCGCCGCGCGCCCAGGAGCTCGGGGCGGGAGAGGCGCAGGCATACGTCGCCGTGCTCAGGCGCGACCGGCCGGTCCTGGGGTTGGGACCCGCCGACTTTCGCGTCGAGGAAGACGGCGACCGGCGCGAGGTGCTGCGGGTCGAGCCGGCGACGGCCGCGTTCAACGTGGCGCTGCTCGTCGACGACAGCATGGTCGCGAGCAACAACATCGCCCACGTTCGCGAGGCGCTGGTGTCGTTCGTCGAGGCGATGCGCGGGCATCGCATCAGCCTGATCGCGTTCGGCGATCAGCGTCAGACCCTCGTCGACTACACGGCCGATACGGCGCTGCTCAGGCAGGCGGCCGAGCGCTTCTCCGGTTTCTCCGAGACCAGCGCCTACATGGTCGCCGCGGTCGACGAGGCCGCGGCCGAGCTGGCGGTCCGCCGGACCATGCGGCCGGCCATCGTCCTTCTGACCACCGAGGGCCGCGGCATGCAGGACATGGCGATCCGCGGGATCGGCCTCCCCGCGCGGGGCCGGAGCACCCCCGACGCCAGCCGCGACCAGGACGCCGAGGCGGTCGCGGAACGGCTGTGGGGCTACGGCGTGGTCATGCACGCCGTGGCGTTGACGAGCCTGCGCAGCGTCGGCTTCTC
>CAZMWA010000142.1:0-6901 GCA_964569405.1 uncultured Vicinamibacteraceae bacterium
GTGCTGGTCTCGGTGCCGACCTATCCGCTGTACACCGGGGTGCTCGCGAAGCTCGGCGCCCGCGCCGTCTACTACCGCAAGGACCCGGCCCGCGGGTGGCAGCCGGACATCGAACACGTCGAGAGCCTGATCTCGCCGCGGACCCGCGCGCTCGTCGTGGTCGATCCGAACAACCCGACCGGCGCCGTCTACACGCGCGAGAACCGCCTCGCGCTGCTGGAGCTGGCGGATCGCCACAACATCGTGCTCCTCTCCGACGAGGGCTACACCGATCTCGCCTACGACGGCCGGGTTTCACCGCTCGGGTCGTACAACCCGGATGCGCCGGTGATATCGTTCTCGTCGCTGTCGAAGGCGCATCTGGCGCCCGGCTGGCGGGCCGGCTGGATGGCGGTGGGCGGCGGTGCGCGGCTCGACGCCGCGCTCGCGGCGATCAAGGACATGGCCGACGGGCGCCTCTGCAGCGTCGGGCCGATGCAGTACGCCGTCCCCGCCGCGTTGAACGGGGACAAGTCGCACCAGGTCGAGTTTCTCCGCGCGCTGCGCGAGCGCGCGGACGTGACGACGCGCCGGCTCAACGCGATCGATGGCGTGTCCTGCGCGCGCCCGGCGGCGGCCTTCTATGCGATGCCGAAGGTCGAGTTGCCCCCGGGCCGCACGGACGAGGACTACGTCATCGGCCTGCTGCGCGCCACCGGCCTGCTGTGCGTGTACGGCTCGGGATTCGGAACCGCGCCCGCGGACGGCTATTTCCGCATCGTGTTCCTGGCGCCGCCGGCGGAGCTCGACGCGTTCTACGACGCCATCGAGACGTTCACCGCGGATTTCCTCGCGGAGTAGCTCATGATTCGCTCGCGCGCCGGTACGGGTGCGATGGTCGGCGTGTTGTCGCTGGCGGCCGCCGGCGCCGCCGCGCAGACGCCGACGATCGCGGATTTCGACCCGCTGGTGGCCCGCATCGAAGCGGCGGCGCGAACCGCCGATGTCGAAGCCTACATGGGCCTGCTGGCGGACGGCGCCGACCGAACCGCGGCGCGCGCCTTCACCGCCGACGCGTTGAGGCGGAACGTGCAGGAAGCGGCGGCGCGCGGGCGTTTCGTCCGCCCGCTCGACGACGAGGCGGAGGGGACCGGCTACGAGTTGACCGTCGAGGTGTTCACGGAACGCGGCGTCGCGGGCCGACTCCAGACCTGGACCGTCGACGTCGTACGGGACGACGACACCGGCGACGGCCCGCGCGACTGGCGGATCGCCGGCCAGGAACGGGTGGACGTCGTCGAAGGACTCCTCAACCTCACGCTGAACCCCGACGTGGCGTACGACGCCACGAACCTGGTCATCGCGGGCGAGGACATGACCCTGCACATGGTGCGGGGCAGCGTCTTCGTCGCCGAGACCAACGCGGGCGGCATCACCGCGATGGTGCTTCTCGGCGACGGCGTCCTCACCTTCGCACCCGCGCCCGAGGCCGAACGGGGGCAGGTTCGGCTGCTCACCGGACGCGAGACCCTGGAGGCCGATCTCTCGGCGGCGTTCGTGCGGTTGAACCCGGCGCGGTTCGCGACGCGGGTCTCGGTCGACGGCCTGCGTGCGCGCGCCGTCGACCGCGACGAGCTGGAACGCGCCCGCGAGATCTTCGACGAGTTCGCACCCTTGTCGTTCGGGCTCGACCTGGGCGATCTGAGCGACAAGGCCTGGTCGCTCACGCCCGGCGGCGGCGACTTCATCGCCGACATGCTGACCGACCGCTACGGGACGCTGACCTTCGCGCAGTCCGCGAACCAGCCGGAGGACGTCTCGCTCTACGAGCGGGAGAGCCAGCGCATCATCGCCCTCTACTCGTCGGCGCAGAAGCGCGCGGTGCAGGGCCGCTACTACAGCGAGGACGACGGGGTCGCCTACGACGTCCTCGACTACCGGATCGCGGCCTCCTTCCAGCCCGCCGGCGTGGCGCGCGAGTCGATGCGGGCGCAGCCCCGGCTGCGCGGCTGCTTCATCACGGGCCGGACCCGACTGGCCCTGCGCGTCACCGGACCGAACCTGACCTCGCTGACCCTGCGCCTCGCGGAGGACCTCGAGGTGCATTCGGTCGTCTCGAACGAGCTGGGCCCGCTGCTGTTCTTCCGCATGCGCGGCCGGGACAACGTCGTCGTCAGCCTGCCGAGCGGCGTCCCGCCCGTCGGCGCCGAGTTCACGGTGGAGATCGAGTACTCCGGGCTGCTCGAGGCGCAGGAGCTCGACGAGAACTGGATGGGCCGGCGGGGGTTCGGACTGGACTCCGTCGGCGCGATCGCGCTCTTCGGCATAGGCGCGCCCCGCTACATCTACAGCAACTCGAGCTACTGGTATCCGCGGGCGGGCACGTCGGACTACGCCACCGCGACGATGGACCTGACCGTGCCGGGCGACTACGGCGTCGTTGCGAGCGGCGAGCCGACCGACGACAACCCACCCGTCTGGGCGACCAACCGCGACGCTGCCGCGGGAACGCGGCGGTTCCGGTACGTCACGCTTCAGCCGGCACGCTATCTTTCCTGCCTGATCAGCAGGTTCGCGCCGGTTGCGGACGGTACGGGCATGGTGACGCTGGACGCCGCCCCGGAGACGACGGGAACGGTACGGCACGGCGTGTCCTACGACAGCGTGCGACTGGTCGTGGAGTCCAACGAGCGCACCCGGGATCGGGCCGGCCGATTCTACGACGACGCCGCGGACATTCTCGGCTTCTATGCCTCCCTGGTCGGCGACGTGCCGTACCCCACGTTCACCCTCGCCCTGACCGACGCGATCCTGCCCGGCGGTCACAGCCCGGCGCACTTCGCCGTCCTGAATCAACCGTTGCCGCTGCCCCCCGGGGTCATGATGTCGTGGCGCACCGACCCGGTCGCGTTCAGCTCGTATCCCACCTTCTTTCTGGCCCACGAGCTCGCGCACCAGTGGTGGGGTCAGGCCGTCGGGTGGAAGAACTACCACGAGCAGTGGCTGAGCGAGGGCTTCGCGCAGTACTTCGCCGCCCTCTACGCCGAGCACCGCAGCGGGCCGGAGGTCTTCTCCGACGTGCTCGCCCAGATGCGGCGTTGGAGCCTGCGGCATTCGGATCAGGGCCCGGTGTATCTCGGCAACCGACTGGGACGCATCGAGGACGAGCCGCGCGTGTTCCGGGCGCTCGTCTACAACAAGGGCGCGATGGTGCTGCACATGCTGCGGCGCCTGCTCGGGGACGACACCTTCTTCGCCGGGATCACGCGCTACTACAACGAGATGCGGTTCCGAAAGGCCGGGACGGACGACCTGATCCGGGCGTTCGAGGCCGAGTCCGGGCGATCGCTCACGGCGTTCTTCGATCGCTGGATTCACGAGGACGACCTGCCGGACATCGACTTCCGGTACCGAATCGAGTCCGGCTCCGGCGGTCGGGAAGCCGTGCTGCGGTTCGAGCAGCGTGGCAAGCTCTTCGAGGTGCCGATCGCCGTCACGCTCCGTTATCGGGGAAACGCCCGCGAGACGCTGGTCGTGCCGGTCGCCGGCGAGGTGACCGAGGTGCGCGTGCCGCTCCGCGGCCGGCTCCGGGACGTGGAGGTCAATGAGGATGGAGGGGCGCTTGTCGAGATTGGATAGTTCCGGCCTCGTGCGCCGGACACGTTGGGCGCTGGCCGCCGCGGGCGCCGTGGCGTTGAGTGCGCCGCCGGCCGCGACGGCGCAGCCGGGGCGGATCTCGATCGACATCGCGACGGTGGCCGAGGCCGATGTGGCGCACGCCGGCTCCACGCACCGCGTCGCCGTCGACGCCCGGCTCGAGCCCGCGGGAAGCGGCCTGCACGTCAACTCGAACGAACCGCTCGAGGACTTTCTGATTCCCACCGTGCTCACGGTGGAACCGCCGGCCGGGATCGCCGTCGCGGGCCTCGCCTGGCCGGAGCCGGTCCTGCTGGAGCAGCAGGGCGCGGAACAGCCCCTGGCCGTCTTCGAGGAGACGTTCGCCATCGGCGTCGCCCTCGCCATCGAGGGGGACCTGGCGCCGGGCGACTACGAGGTGCCGGCCTCGCTCCGCTACCAGGCGTGCGACGAGCGCATGTGCTACATCCCGGCGACCGCCAGGCTGGCGTTCCAGGTCCGCATCGCGCCCGGCGATCAGGTGCGCACGCCGACGGGGGCCGAGCGGTTCGAGCGGATGGCCTTCACCGCGGCGGGCGCCGCCGATCCGCCGGGAACGGCTTCGCCGCCCCCGGCCGAGCCCGTCGACGAAGGCGACGTGCTGGCGCGGCTGGAGCGGTTCACGGTTGCCGCAACCACCGGCGGCTACCTGGCCGAGGAGCAGTTCCTCGAATTCATCCGGCGTGCCGAGTCCGGCGAGGCCGAGCGGGGATGGTTCGAGGGACGCGGCCCGTTGGCCATCCTGGCTCTCATCCTCATCGGCGGACTCGCGCTGAATCTGACGCCGTGCGTGCTGCCGATGATCCCGATCAATCTGGCGATTATCGGGGCGGGCGCCCGCGCCGGCTCGCGGCTGCGCGGCTTCTCGCTGGGAAGCGCCTACGGCCTGGCCATGGCGCTGGTGTACGGCGTGCTCGGGCTCGTCGTGATCCTGACCGCCGGAACCTTCGGCACGATCAACGCCTCGCCCTGGTTCAACCTCGGCATCGCACTGCTGTTCGTCGTGTTGACGCTGGCGATGTTCGACGTCGTCACGATCGACTTCTCGCGCTTCCAGAACCGCTTCGCCGGCGGGTCCTCCGGGCGGGGCTCGTTCCTGCTGGCGTTCGGCATGGGCGGCGTGGCGGCGCTCCTGGCGGGCGCCTGCGTCGCGCCGGTCGTGATCCAGGTCATCGTCTTCTCCAGCAACCTGTACGGCACGGGCACCACGCTGGCGCTCGCGCTGCCTTTCGTGCTGGGCATCGGGATGGCCATCCCGTGGCCGATCGCCGGCGCCGGACTGACGTTGATGCCGAAACCCGGGCCCTGGATGGTGCGGGTCAAGCACGCGTTCGGCGTGTTCATTCTCGGCACGGCCGTCTACTACGGGTACCTGTCCTACGGCCTGTTCAGCCAGCGCTGGGTGGATCCGGATCTGGTCGCCGAGAGCGTGCAGGAGCTGGTGAGCGAAGGCTGGTACCCCTCGCTCGCCCGGGGGTTGGCCGCTGCCGAATCCGAGGGCAAGCCGGTGCTCGTCGACGTCTGGGCGACGTGGTGCAAGAACTGCCTGACCATGGATCGGACGACCCTCAAGGCCCCCGGCGTGCAGGCGGCGCTCGACGAGTACGTCAAGGTCAAGTTCCAGGCGGAGGATCTCGGAATCACGCCCGCGCGCGAGGTGATGGAGGCCTTCGAGGCCATCGGCCTGCCGGCCTACGCGATCCTCCACCTGCGGGACGGCGCCGGGACCGGCGTAACCGCCGACTAGGCGCGGCCTTGCGGTCGCGCCGGGAGCTTCGCTGGCGCGTAGCTCTCGCGGCGCAGACTCCCAGCCTCGGCAGCCCGCGGCACGCGCACGCGAAGCGAGGACCCGTCGACGCGGACGCGCAGGCTGCGTCCCCCGGCGTACACCTCGCCGTCCACGTGAAACGCGAGCGGCCGGTCGGCAGTCAGGTCGATGGCCGTCCCCGACACGCGGCGAATTCCCGGCAGCCGGTCGATAGTGCCCGCGAAGAGCCGGAACGACTGGCACAACAGCCAGGGCAGCCGCCGGGCGGGGATGCAGACCAGCTCCAGCACGCCGTCGTCGGGACGCGCGCGGGGCGCGATCAGGGCGCCGTTGCCGTACTCGCGGCAATTCGCGACCGCCACCAGGAAAGCGGGCATGGTGAAGGTCTCCTCCGGGGTGCGGACGGTGTAGGTGGCCGCCCGGTAGGCGCGCAACTCGCGGACACCCGCCCGGAAGTACGCCGGCGCACCCCGTTTCGACAGCCGGTTGAACACGGCGGCCATGTGCGCGTCGAAGCCGATGCCGGCGACGTTGACGAACAACCGCCCGTCGATGCTTCCCGTGTCGATTACACGTACGGAGCCCGAGATTGCCGTGCGGAGGGCGGCCTCGGCGCGGCGTTCGAGGCCCAGCCCGCGGGCGAACCCGTTGCCGGACCCGCCGGGCACCACACCCAGCGTCGCCCCCGCCGCGGCCACCTCGGCCGCCACCTCGTTGATGGTGCCGTCGCCCCCCCAGGCCACGACCGTCCGCGCGCCGCCGGCGATCATCGATCGGGCCAGCGCCCTCGCGCTCCCGCGCTGTTCCGTGACGCGCACATCGCCATCCACGGAGCACGTCCGCAGGGCCGCCTGCGCGCGGCGGACGGCCGCGGCGGCGGTGAGCCCGCGCCGGGGTCCCGCCACCGGGTTGATGATGATGCCTGCGGTCATGCTGACGGTTGCTCCAACACTCGACCACGGCGCCTCGCGTCCGGGTGCAGCTCGGGCTGCCTGCACAAGGCTGGTGCTATAGTAGGGCCACCGATGCGCCGGATGTGGCTCAGAGCGGCGCTCGTCGCCGTGCTCGGCGTCAGCGTCACGGCGGGCTATTTCGCTTTTCTCGCCGGCCAGCGGATCGCGGAGGCGCAGCAGGCGGGACGTGCCTTCGACGCCGGCGCGTGGGGACTCCGGCTGTCGCTCGCCGAGTTGCGCGCGGCCCAGCAGGCATACGTCGCCGCGGGCCAGGACCGGGACTACTGGGTTGAGGACGTCGCGGCGCGGATAGAGGAGTTGGCGGTCGAGCTGGCGACGCTGTCCTCGATGTCCACGCTGCCCGCCACGGCCGCCGCTCTCGACGAGGCGGCCTCCCTGACAGAAGCGCTGCGGCGCATGGACGAGCGGGCTCGCGACCACGCGGCGGCGGGCCAGGAGTTGATGGCGTCGGATCTCATCTTTGCCGACGGGCTCGATCTGGGCCGCTCGGCGGCCGATGAAATCG
>CAZMWA010000143.1:0-23479 GCA_964569405.1 uncultured Vicinamibacteraceae bacterium
AGGCGCGGCAGCAGGTACTGGAGCTGGGCCAGCTCGACCTGCAGCTTGCCTTCCCGGGTCCGGGCCCGCGCGGCGAAGATGTCCAGGATGAGCTGCGTGCGGTCGAGCACGCGGCGGCCGAGCGCCTCCTCCAGATTCCGGAGCTGCACGGGCGTCAGCTCGTCGTCGAAGACGACGAGCTCGACCCCGGCTTCGTCGCAGGCGGCCGCCAGCGTCCGGGTCTTGCCGCGGCCCACGAACAGCGCCGGCGACGGCCGCGGCCGCTCCTGCACCGAGCGCAGCACGACCTCGGCCCCGGCCGTGACCGTCAGCCCCGTCAGCTCGTCGAGGGATGCTTCTACGGTGTGACGGCGGCGCGTGCCGAATGCCAGCCCTGCTACCGCGGCGCGTTCCAGGGGGCGGGAATGCCGCTCTGAAGCCTGACTGCGCGTCACCTCAGCGATTCTAGCACGCGGTCCCAGGCGACCACGCCGGGCCTGAGCAGCACGGGAGACGTCCCGCGCGCGTCGACGATCGTGGACGGCTCGGCCGCCGTCGCGGAACCGCCGTCGAGAACGAGCGCCACGCTCGACCCCAGCGCGCTCACGGTTGCCGCGGCAGTCGTCGGCGGCGTCGCGCCGGACCGGTTGGCGCTGGTTGCGGTCAGGGGCGCATCCAGCCCCCGCGCCAGCGCGCGCGCCAGGGGCAGGTCGGGAACCCGCACCGCGACGGTGTCGCCCTGCGCCAGGAGGCGGCCGTCGAGCGTGGCCGCCGCCGCGATTACCAGGGTGAGCGGACCGGGCCAGAACCGCGTCGCGAGCCGTCGGGCCAGCGGCGTCAGCACGCCGACCTGCCCCTCGACCTGTCGCAGATCGGCAGCAACGAGCGGCACCGCCTTCTCCGCCGCCCGCCCCTTGGCCCGAAACAGCCGCTCGACGGCCTCCGCCCGGCGCGGGTCAGCGCCGAGTCCATACAGCGTGTCGGTGGGATACGCGACCAGCCCGCCCCGGCGCAGCACGCGCACCGCCTCGTCGACGGCGCCCGCGGCGGGCGCCAACGGGTCGATCGGGATCCGGATCGGCGTAGTATCAGACATGGAGACAACGGCGCGCACCAAGGCCCCTCGCAAGCCGCGCCGCCCGCGCGCCCCCCTGCCCCGCCAGCGGGGCGGCCCGCACGAGGACAAGACCAAGCGTCCCGCGCGACGCCGCAAGCACCGCAAGAACAACCGCGACCCGGGGGCTCGGGGCGAAGCCCCGTCCAAATGAAGCCCAGCCCCATCTAAATTTTAAAACCGCAGTCCCCGCCGGCCCGCCTGCTCCTTGACGTGGATCGTGTCGATGAACTGGACGCGGTGCGGACTGGTCTGCATGACGACCGAGCTCGTCCGGCAGCCCTCGCCGAAGAACCGCACGCCCTTCATCAGGGCCCCCTCGGTGACGCCGGTCGCGGCAAACGTGATCTGCCGGCCCGAGGCCAGCTCGGCCGAGGTGTACACCTTCCTGATGTCCTCAATGCCCATCGACCGTGCGCGCGCTTCCTTCTCCGGCGTGTCGAGAATCAACCGCCCGAAGATCTCGCCGCCCAGGCAGCGCATGGCCGCGGCCGCGATCACACCCTCCGGCGCGCCGCCGCTGCCCATGACGGCGTGGATGCCGCTGCCGACCACCGCCGCGCCGATGGCCGCCGTGAGGTCGCCGTCGCCGATGAGCCGAATGCGCGCGCCGGCCGCCCGAATCTCGCCGATCAGGCCCGCGTGCCGCTCCCGCTCGAGGACGACGACGACGAGATCCGACACCTCGCGGTCGAGGCACTTGGCGATCTGCTGCAGGTTGTGCGCGACCGGCGCGTCGAGATCGACCGACCGCTTCGACTGGGCCCCGACGACGAGCTTCTGCATGTACACGTCGGGCGCGTGCAGCAGGCCGCCCCGCTCGGACGCCGCCAGCACCGCGATGGCGCGCGGTGCGCCCGTCGCGCAGAGATTGGTCCCCTCCAGGGGATCGACCGCGATGTCGATCTCGGGCAATCCCTCGGCGCCCGCGGCGCCGCGGCCGACGCGCTCGCCGATGTAGAGCATCGGCGCCTGGTCGCGCTCCCCTTCGCCGATCACCACCCGGCCGTCGATGGGCACGTTGTCGAGCCGCGCGCGCATCGCCTCGACCGCGACCCGGTCAGACCGGTGGCGGTCGCCCTGCCCCATCGTGTGGGCGCAGGCGATGGCCGCCTGCTCGACGACATCGAGAAACGCCTGTGACAGCTCCTCAGCCCGCATCGTGCTCCCTCGGCGCAGATTCCCGCCCGGCCGGCGCCGCCTCGCGGTACGGCGGCAGCGTGCACCGCGCCTCCCTGTCGATGCGATACCCCAGCGCGTAGTCGGCCTGCATCAGCTTGTGAATCTCGCGCGTGCCCTCGTAGATGACCGCGCCCTTGCAGTTGCGGTAGAAGCGCCCGACCGGGTATTCGTCGGAGTACCCGTTCGCGCCGTGAATCTGGACGGCATCGCCCGCGGCGCGCTCGGAAGCCACGGTTGCGAACCACTTGGCCAGGCCGGTCTCGCGCGTGTCCCGCCGACCCCGGTTCTTGAGCCAGCCGCTGCGCAGCCACAGCAGACGGGCCGCCTGATAGTCGGATTCCATCTGCGCGATCATCTCCTTCACGAGCTGGTGCTGGCTGATCGGCACGCCGAAGGTCCGGCGCTCGGTCGCGTAGCGCACGCTGGCGTCCCGGCACGCCCGGATGAGGCCGGTGGCGCCGGCCGCCACCGTGTAGCGCCCCTGGTCGAGCGCGAACATCGCGATCTTGAACCCCTCGCCTTCCCGGCCGAGCAGGTTGGCCTCGGGCACCTCGACCTCGTCCAGCTTGAAGAACCCGGTGTTCCCGGCCAGAATGCCCCACTTCTCCTCCAGCGGCCCGCTGGAGAAGCCGGTGTACGCCCGCTCGACGATGAACGCGCTGATCCCCGAGACGTCGCGCCGCTGCTTCTTCTCGCGGTCGCTCCAGGCGAAGACGAGAAAGTGATCCGCCACGTCGGCCAGCGAGATCCACGTCTTCTCCCCGGTCAGCACCCAGTAGCCGTCGCGCTTCACGGCGACCGACTGGATCCCCCGCACGTCGCTGCCCGCCCCCGGCTCGGTCAGGCCGTAGCCGCCGATCTTCTCGCCGCGCGCCTGGGGGACGAGATACTGCCGGCGTTGCTCCTCCGTGCCCCAGCTCAGCAGGCTGAGCGAGTTGAGCCCCGCGTGCACCGACATGATGACGCGCAGCGACGTGTCGAGGTACTCGAGCTCCTCGCAGGCCAGCCCCAGGCTGACGTAGTCCATGCCGGCGCCGCCGTACTCGGCGGGAATGCTGATGCCCAACAGGCCGAGCGACGCCATCCGGGGCAGGATGCCCGCGTCGAACCGATGCTGGCGATCGAGGTCGTGGATGCGGGGGGCGATCTCGCGGGCGCCCCATTCCCGGACGGATTGCTGCAGCAGGCGCTGTTCTTCCGTGAGCTCCAGGTCGATCATCTGCGGCGCACGCTCCTACTCCTGTCGCACGACGACGGCGGCGCCCCGCTCGACGCCCAGCCGCTCGACAGCGCTGGTCGAGTTCGCCGCGAATTCGAGATGCTCCGTGCTTCCGAACAGGGCGCAGACCTCGTCCTCGCCGATGTCCGCGTAGGTCTCCACGAGGCGGTCGATGCCGTGCGGGCCGACCTCTATCTGGATGCCCCCCTGCTGCGCCAGCCGATCGAAGGTCTTGCGATCGATGTTCGACACGAGGTTGCCGAACCGATCGACGCGCAGCACGCACCCCACGATGCGGTCGGTCGCCAGCTCGGGCACCGGCAGGTCGAGGGTGCGGTAGTCGGTCACTGGCCGGCCGAGCGCCGAGAGCTGCACGCCCTTCGCGACCCAGGCCGCCGCCGGGGCGAAGCGGTCGCGCCCCTCGAACGTCCGGCTCACCGTCGGCCGGGCGTAGCGGCGCTCGGTCAGCTCGACGACGCGCCGCGGCGGCGCTTCGTCGAGAACCGCGGTGAGCACGCCGTTGTCGGGCGCGACGAAGCGGTAGTCGCCCGTGTCGGCTGCGACGCCCCGGCGCTCGGAGCCGACGCCGGGATCGATGACGACGAGGAAGACGCTTCCAGCGGGAAAGTAGCGGTAGGTCGCCGCGAGCTCGAGGCCCGCGGTGAGCACGTCATGAGCCGGGATGTCGTGCGAGATGTCGACCAGCGTGGCATCGGGGCAGATGCCGAGAATGACGCCCTTCATGGCGCCCACGTAGTGGTCCCGGGTTCCAAAGTCGCTCAACAAGGCGACGACGGGTCGCGCCATTCACCCCACACCCCTGCGCCCGGCAGCAGACTCGATCACGTCAACCTGCTCTGGCCACCACGGACGACTTCCGGAACATCACCTCGCGCATCTGGCTCTTCAACCGGATGGCGCCGTCGATGTTCAGCGAACGGAACATCTTCGCGACCTCGCGGCTCTGGAGCACGCGGTACGGGCGCGGCGCGGCGTCGTTGCAGACTCGCCAGCGGAGGCTTTCCTCGTCGACGATCTCGTACTTGACCCGGCGCGGGTCCGACATGCTCTCGGTGCGGTGGTACAGCAGCAGGGCGCCGCCCGGGCGCAGGATGCGGGCCAGATCGTCCGCCAGATCCTGTCCCGCGCTCGGGCTCAGATAGTCGAATATGTCCCAGCACAGGATGCCGTCGACGCTCTCGTTCGCGTACTCGAGCGGTGGCGGCACCACGTCGTGTTCCGCGTCGCCCTGCGGCAGCTTGCCCAGCAAATCCTCGACGAAGATCCTGCATGCCACGTGCTCACCCAGAAACGCGACGTTGCCTTCCGTGGCCGGGCCCAACTCGACCACGATCGGCTCGGGCCGCTTGCGCAGCGCGTCGACGAAATTGGCCAGCAGGCACGCAGAGCGCACCTTGGCCGGATTGAGAGGCACCGCACCGATCGGGTCCCGCTGGCGCGGCCCCAACCTGGACATGAGGGCGCCGATCATTGGTCCTCCCCGGGGGTTGCTCCGGTTCCCGGAACCAGACGGGAGCGGGGAACGAGGCTACGACTTGGGGGCGCCCCCCCCCGGCCCCGGCTCCGGGCCAGCCTGTCTCTGCTGCCCACCGCCAGGCTTGCCGGCGTGAACACGCCGCATGTCGATGCTGCCGCGAAAGGTGGCGCCTTCGGCGATTGCCACCCGCGGCGCGGCGATATCTCCCTCGACCGAGCCTTCCTCGCGAATGCTGATCCGCTCGGAAGCCGCGATATTGCCGGTAACCTCGCCAATCACGACGATGGACTTTGCGGACACCTGCGCCTTGAGCTTCGCGTTGGAGCCGATCGTCAGCACGTGCTCGCTCAGATCGACCTTCCCCTCGACCCGCCCCTCGATTGTCAGGTCTTCCTTTCCGCTCAGCTCACCCTTGACGACGATCGACTTGCCAATAGTCACAACAGCAGGCCCGGATGATGTCACCCTGTTCTCCCTACGCCGTCTCTCAACCTCGCCCGACAAGGGCTTCGCACCCGATTGCGGGTCGATCTTCAACTCGGAAGAGCCAGTGCCCTCCTCGCGCTTCCACATCGCGGCCATCAGAACTCCTATTCTGCGCCACCGCGGCCATGCGGGCACAGAGCCTGCAGTATACGGGGAGGCGCCCGATCCTGTCTAGCAGCCCGCCGGCCGGTCTAGCAGCCCGCCGGCCGGGAAATTCCCGATGGTAAGATCGGAGGAATGCACGTGTACCTCGACCACAACGCCACGACGCCGCTCGATCCGGCCGTGATCGAGACCACCGTGGCCGTCCTCCGCAGCGAGTTCGGCAACGCGTCGAGCGTGCACACGTTCGGACAGACAGCCAAGTCCCGGCTCGACGTGGCGCGCGCCGCGGTTGCCGACCTGATCGGCGGCCGGCCGCAGGAGGTCGTCTTCACGAGCGGCGGCACCGAGGCGGACAATCTGGCGCTCCGCGGCGTCGCCGAGGCCGCCGGGGCGCGGCGGCAGCTCGTCGCGAGCGCCATCGAGCACGAGGCGGTTCTCAACACCCTGAAGGCGCTCGGCCGGCAGGGATGGACCACGACGCTGCTCCCGGTGGACGGCAGCGGCATCGTATCGCCGGAGACGCTCGCGGCGGCGCTGGGCCCCGAGACCGCCCTCGTCTCGATCATGCACGCCAACAACGAGATCGGCACGATTCAGCCGATTGCGGAGCTGGCGGCGATCGCGCATGCGCAGGGCGCCCTGTTCCACACCGACGCGGTGCAGTCGATCGGCAAGATCCCGGTCGACGTGGAGCGTCTCGGCGTCGACCTGCTGTCGCTGTCGGCCCACAAGTTCAACGGCCCGCAGGGCGCGGGCGCGCTCTGGGTGCGGCGCGGCCGGCGGCTGGTCGCGGCCACGACGGGCGGCGGGCAGGAGCGCCGCCGCCGGGCGGGTACCGAGAACGTGCCGGCCATCGCCGGGCTGGGCGCCGCCGCCCGCATCGCGAGGGCCAGGCTGGAGGCCGGCCAGGGCGGCGTCGCGGCCCTGCGCGACCGTCTCGAAGCCGGCATCCTGGCCGGCGTGCCGGGCACCGTCGTCAACGGCGATCCGGCCCGCCGGGTGCCCAACACGACGAACATCAGCTTCGACCGCGTCGAGGCCGAGTCCCTGCTCATCGCGCTCGACCTGGAAGGGGTGGCCGTCTCCACGGGATCGGCGTGCTCCTCCGGCACGCTCGAGCCGTCCCACGTGCTGCGCGCCATGGGCTTCCCTCCCCATCGCACCCAGAACTCGATCCGCTTCAGCCTCGGCCTCGGCAACACGACCGAGCAGATCGACCACGTGGTCGACGTCATGCCGCGGGTCGTCGAGCGCCTCCGGGCGCTGTCGCGCACCGGCCAGCACGTCGGCGCCTGAAACCATGCGCATCGTGGCCGCCATGTCCGGCGGCGTCGACTCGTCCGTGGCCGCGGCGCTCCTGGCCGAAGCGGGCCACGACGTCGTCGGCCTGTCGATGCAACTGTACGATCAGCGCGAAGGCGGGCAGCAGTTCGGCAGTTGCTGCACCCTCGACGACCTCCACGACGCCCGCCGCGTGGCCGCCAGGTTGGGCATTCCGCACTACATCGTCAACTTCGAGCGGCAGTTCGACGAGCAGGTGGTGTCGCGCTTCGTGGGCGAGTACGCCGCCGCGCGCACGCCCATCCCGTGCGTCCGCTGCAACAGCGACCTGAAGTTCACCGCCCTGCTGCAGCGGGCGCACGCCCTGGGCGCCGCCGCGGTCGCAACCGGGCACTACGCGCGGGTGGCGCGGTCGGCGGACGGCGCGTATCTGCTCCAGCGCGGCGTGGACGAGGCCAAGGACCAGTCGTACTTCCTGTTCGGCCTGACGCAGGCCCAGCTCGCCTGCGCGATGTTCCCGCTGGGCGCGCGGCGCAAGCCGGAGGTCCGCGCCTATGCCGAGACCCGGTCCCTGCCGGTCGCGCGCAAGCCGGACAGCCACGAGATCTGCTTCGTCCCGGACGGCGACTACGCCGCGCTCGTGGCGCGCCGGGCGCCGGACGCGCTGCGGCCGGGCCGCATCGTGGACGGCGCGGGCCGGACGCTCGGGCGGCATGCCGGCGTCCACCGCTTCACGGTCGGCCAGCGCCGGGGCCTCGGCATCTCCGGACCGGTGCCGCTGTACGTGACCGAGCTGGACGCCGCGTCGGGGCGCGTGACGGTCGGGCCGCGCGCGGCGCTCGAGCGATCCACGCTGCGCGCGAGCGCGGTGAACTGGATTGCCGGACGCGCGCCGTCCAGCCCGTTGCGCGTGGCCGCGCAAATCCGGCATCGGCACGCCGCCGCCCCGGCGCAGGTCAGCGTTCTGGAAGACGCCGCCGCGCGCGTCGAGTTCGACGCACCCCAGCCGGCCATCGCACCCGGGCAGGCGGTGGTCTTCTACGACGGCGCGACGGTTCTCGGCGGAGGCTGGATCGAAAAGTGACGGGCGGCGGCAGGCGCCGCGCCCCGGCGGTCACGACGCGGCCGGCAGACTCTCGAGGTAGCGCTCCGCGTCGATCGCGGCCATGCAGCCCGACCCGGCGGCGGTGACCGCCTGCCGGTAGACGTGGTCCTGCACGTCGCCGGCGGCGAACACGCCGGCGACGCTCGTCCGCGCGCCGCCGCGCGGCACGATGTAGCCGGCGGCATCGAGCTCGAGCTGGCCCTCGAACAGGCGGGTATTGGGCGTATGCCCGATCGCCACGAACACGCCCTCGACCGGCAGGGTCTTCCGCTCGCCCGTGTTCACGTCGCGCAGGACGACCCCGGTCACCACGCCCTTCCGCGTGTCCGTGACCTCCTCCACGACCGCGTTCCACTCGAACGAGATCTTGGGATTCGCGAGCGCCTTGTCCTGCATGATCTTCGACGCGCGCAGCGTGTCGCGCCGATGCACCACCGTCACGTGCGAGGCGAACTTCGTCAGGAACGTGGCCTCCTCCATCGCCGAGTCGCCGCCGCCGACGACGACGATCGGCTTGTCGCGGAAGAAATAGCCGTCGCAGGTCGCGCAGGTCGATACGCCATGGCCCATCAGCGCACGCTCCGAGGGCAGCCCCAGCAACCGGGCCGACGCACCCGTGGCGATGATGAGCGCCCGTGCCCGGTACGTGTCGTCGCCGGTCGCCACGGTGAAGCCGGGGGCCTGCAGGTCGACGTTCACGACGTCGCCGCGCATGAACTCGGTGCCGAAGCGCTCGGCCTGCGCGCGCATCTCCGCCATCAGGTCCGGCCCCATGACCCCGTCGCGGAATCCCGGGTAGTTCTCGACGGCGGTGGTGAGCATCAACTGGCCGCCCGACTCCAGCCCCTCGATCAGCAGCGGCCTCAGATTGGCGCGCGCGGCATAGAGGGCGGCCGTCAACCCCGCCGGACCCGATCCGATGATGATGACGTCGCGCATGGCGTAGCTCAATCGGCCGGCCGGACGCCCGAGGCGGCCAGCGCCGCGCCGTTCCGCGACACCCAGGTGGCAAGCCGCCGCGTTTCGGAGAACCGCCGCTCCCCCGAGCCGGCACCGAGCACCACGAGCGACAGCGGGTCGTGATCGGGCAGCTTCACGACCGTGGCCAGACAGTAGCCCGACGCGTCGATGTAACCGGTCTTGCCGCCGTGGACGAGCAGTCGGCCGCGCAGGAGCCGGTTCGTGTTGCGCACGGTCAGCCGGCGCCGGCTGGTGCCCAACCGGTGCTCCTGCTTGCGCATGATGCTGGAGACGACGGGCTGCTTCGTGGCGTGCGCGATGAGCCGCGAGATGTCGTAGGCCGTCGAGACGTTGCCGCTGTCGAGCCCGGACGGATCGGTGAAGGAGGTGTCACGCAGGCCGAGCGCGGCCGCCATCGCGTTCATCTGCTCGACGAACCCGGCGGTGCCCCACGGCGAGACGCGCGCCAGCGCGCGCGCGGCGACGTTGTCCGACGCCACCAGCGCCAGATGCAGGAGGTTGTACAGCGACACCACCTCGCCGCGGCGCAGGTACGTCGTCGACGCGCGCCGGACGTCACGCCGGGAGATCACCACGTCGCCATCCAGGTCCGGACGCGGCTCGAGGAACACGAGCGCCGTCATCACCTTGGTGATGCTGGCGATGGACCGCTGCTCGAAGCCGTTCGACTCCCACAGGATCTCGTGGGTCGTCGGGTTGTAGATCATCGCGGCGCGGGCGCGGATGCGCGGCTGCCGCAGGCCGGCGACGTCGAGCCGTCGGGGCGGATCGCTGGCCGGGTCCAGCGCGGGCGGCGATCCGGGAAGGGCGGCAGCCGGCCCGGCGTGCGGCGCCTGACCGACCACCCCGAAGGAGAAGACGAACGCGGCGACACCGGCGAGCAGGACGGTGTTGCGCGCGGAAACGAACCGTCCGACGAGGGACATCCCCTTCCGCGCCCTGTGCGCCCGCACGTCAGGCATTCCGCAACGACGCTCAGCCTCCCGCGCTCGTGAGGACCGGCTGCTCCTGCTGCCGTGGGAACGAGTAGTGGGTGCGGTGCCGCACTTCCGCGCCGTCCCGGTTGATCTCCACCCGCAGCCGCCGTGTCCGGAACGTGGGATCCGGATTGCTCGAGTAGAAGCCGAGCACGTAGTAGTCGCTCGTCTCCGCGTCGATCTCCTCCAGCGCGTCCTCGAAATCGTTGCGGTTCACGACCGCCATGCCGCCGGTCAGCTCGGACAGCAGCCGCAACGAGTTCTGGGTCTGGAAGACGTGGTCGCGCCACTCCCGCAACGGCACGTCGTAGCCGATGTCCGGCCCGGCCACCAGCCCCCGCGGATCGATGGTGTAGAACGAAGCGTTCGCACGGTTGGCCGCGAGCGTGAGCTGCTTGAGCTCGAGCGCCAGATCGCTGTCCGCGAAGACCGTGCCCTGCCGCTCGTTCACGTTGAACATGTCGATGTCGCGGTCGGTGATGCCCTGGTAGAAGGAGTCGTTGGCGTTGGCCGCCTCCTGGATGCTGCCCATCGCGCGGCCGATCGGGCTCTGCCGGAACCGCTCGTACTCGTACGGGTTGAAGTCGTAGCCGCTGCTCAGGTAGACGAACACCTTGCGGCGGTTCTCGACGTCCTCGAGGTTGCGCACGATGTCGCGCGCCAGCTTGAAGGCCTTGTGCGCGCGCCAGCGCAGCTCGCCCGGGCCGCCGGGGCCGCCGGACAACTGCTCGATCATCTCCTGGTTGGAGAAGCCGTCGCCCGTGATGCGCCCCATCGCCGAGTAAAGCAGCGCCCGGTCGTAGGTCATCTGGACGTTGATGGCGGACGGGCCGCTCGAGACGATGCCGAACAGGTCGCCCTCGTGGATCAGCGTGTCGGCGATGGTCTCGAACACCTGCCGGATCTTCGGCGTCAGGCTCGTGTTCAGATGGAGATCGTCGACGAAGAGGATGAAGATGCGGCCCGCGGTGTCGTTCACCGGCCTGGACGGCGGCAGCACGATGCCTTCCTGCACCGGCGCCGGCGGCAGCAACTGGTTGTAGACGCGCCCGCCGTGCACCAGCACCAGCGAGGCAATCTCCTGCGGCTGCCCGTCCTCGAGGACGGTGATCTCGTCCCGGGTCAGGTCCGGTATGAACACGCCGTTCCCATCCCGGGCGATGACGTCCGTCGTCACGAGGGTGACGCCGGAACGGAAGGTGGGCGCCTGGCTGCCCGTGAGGATGCGGCCGACGTCCTCCGGGCCGAGCCGCTCCTGGCCCGGAGGCTGCGCGCCGACGATGGCGCCCAGCGCGACGACCGCGACCGCCGCGCACGCCCAACGTCCCGCCGCGCGTGCATACGAACGTCTGGAAGTACGCATAATGGCTCGCATTATAGCAAAGCCCGGGGCCGCGTTACGATGGCGAATCGTCGCCCGCGCCCGCGCCGGCGCCGGCGGCGCGGCGCGGGCGCGGGCGGCGCCGGCCGAGGCTGCCGCGGATGGCCTCGGCCTCGGCCTCGAACCGCTCGATGCCCCGCACGGCGTCCTCCGTCGTGGCCCAGCCGTCGGGGTTGAGCGTCTCCGCCCTCGCCTGCAGCGCGTCGCGGGCATCCGCGTCGATCCGCTTCTCGGCGATCCGAACCTTGATCTCCGCGTAGCGCGCCCGCAGCCGCTCGAGCATCTCGTCGCCCATCAGCGCCACCACGGGATGCTGCCACGCCGGAGCCGGCTCGTCCGCCTCGAACTCCGGCATCGGCTCCGACTCCTCGGGCACGGGCTCCGGCTCGGGCGGCGGCGGCTCGGCCGGCTGCCCGCGGCGCGGGTGCGGTTCGCCGCCGCCCGCGGCCGACGGACCGGTCGCCCGCCGCGAACCGGCGCCGCGGCCCGACCGCGCGGTCCGCTGCGCCTTCCCGCGGCGCTCGGCATCCGGCGGCGGCGGAGGCTGGACCTTGAGCATGCGGCCCCAATCGAACGCGAGGCTCGGGTTGTTCTCCTCGAGCGCACGGATGGCCTGCTCGTCGAGCGGATGGCGGCCGACCCTGACACCGGGCGGCGTCCGGAACCAGTACAGCAGGCGCGGCTTGGACTCCCCCTCGCGACGGAAGGTATGCAGGACGTAAGTGTGCTCGTAGCCGCGCCGGTTGCGCGAGAACCGCAGGTATGGCATCGGAACAGAGTAGTACCATACCAAGCGTGAACGACAACTTCCTGCGGGCCTGTCGCCGGGAACCGGTCGATGTCACGCCGGTCTGGTTCATGCGGCAGGCCGGCCGCTACATGGCGGAGTACCGGGCCATCAGGGCCCGCCACACCCTGCTGGACATCTGCCGGCGCCCGGATCTGGCCGCCGAGGTGACGCTGCAGCCGGTCGAGCGGCTCGAGGTCGACGCGGCCATTCTCTTCTCGGATTTGCTGTTGCCGCTCGAGCCGATGGGCATCCCCTTCGATTTCGTCAGGAACGAGGGTCCCGTCATCGAGCGCCCCGTCCGGGCGGCCGCAGACGTGAGCCGGCTGCGCCGCTGCGACCCGCGGGAGGCGCTGCCGCACGTGCTGGCCACGATCCGGCTCGTGCGGCACGAGCTGGACAGACGCGTGCCGCTCATCGGCTTTGCCGGGGCGCCCTTCACCCTCGCCTCCTACGCGGTGGAAGGCGGCGCGTCGCGCAGCTACGCCCGCACGAAGGCGCTGATGTACGGCGAGCCGGCCGTCTGGCACGACTTGTGCGACACCCTGGCCACGGTCGTCAGCGAGTACCTGCTGGCCCAGGTCGAAGCCGGCGTGCAGGCCGTCCAGTTGTTCGACTCGTGGGTGGGCGCCCTGTGCGTGCGCGACTACCACGAGTTCGCTCTGCCCTACACCACGCGCATCCTGCGCGCGGTGCAGGCAACCGGCGTGCCGGTCATCCACTTCGGGACCGGCACCGCCACCCTGCTCGAAGCGATGGCCGGGGCCGGCGGCGACGTGGTCGGCGTGGACTGGCGCATTCCGCTCGACGAGGCGTGGGAACGGATCGGCGCGGACAAGGCGGTGCAGGGCAACCTCGACCCGACGCTCCTGCTGGGACCGATCGACCGCCTGCTGGCGGGCGCCGACCGGGTCCTGCGGCAGGCGGCGGGCCGGCCGGGGCACATCTTCAACCTCGGGCACGGCATCCTGCCGGAGACGCCGGTCGAGCACGTCCAGGCGCTGGCGCAGTTCGTCCACGCCCGCAGTGCCTGACGTCGACGTCGACGTGGCGGTCGTGGGCGGCGGCATCAGCGGCCTGGCCGCGGCGTACGAGTTGCGGGCGCGCCGCGTGCCGCACGTGCTGCTCGAGCGATCTTCCCGTCTCGGCGGCGTCATCCGCACGGAACGGATCGACGGCTTCACGATCGACGGCGGCCCGGACGCGCTGCTGGTGCAGAAGCCAGCCGCGATCGAGCTGTGCAGCGAGCTGGGGCTGGCCGGGCGCCTCGTCCCGACCCGGGCGCCCCGCACCGCCTTCGTGCTGCGCGCCGGCCGGCTCCACGCGCTGCCGGAGGCCTCGGTGCTGGGCATCCCCACCCGGCTGCTGCCGCTGGCGACGAGCGGGCTGCTTTCGGCGCGCGGCCGGCTGCGCATGGCCCTGGAGCGCCTGGTTCCGAGCCGGCCGGCGGGCGACGGGGACGACGAGTCGATCGCGTCGTTCTTCGGCCGCCGCTTCGGCCGCGAGGTGGTCGACTACATCGCCGAGCCCCTGCTGGCAGGCATCCACGCCGGCAACGTCGAGCGCCTGTCCGTGCACGCGCTGTTCCCGCGGCTGGTCGAGGCGGAGGCGCAGAACGGCAGCATCATCCGCGGCCTCGCGTCGCTGCAGGCGAGGCGAACGACGGACGGCCTGTTCCGGTCGCTGCCGGGCGGCATCGGGGAAATGGTGGCCGCCCTGGTCCGCACGCTGGACCCCGCCGCGGTCCGGACCGGCGTCGGCGTGGCGCGCCTCGCCGGCCCGGGCCCGTACCGGCTCGAGCTGACCAGCGGCGAGCCGGTCTCCGCGCGCCAGGTCGTCCTGGCCGTGCCGGCGTACGTCGCAGCCGAGCTGGTGCGCCCCCTCGACGCCGACCTGGGCGCGCTCTGCGGCGGCATTCGCTACACGTCGACCGTCACCGTGGCGCTGGGCTATGCCCGCCCGGACGTCGGCCATGCGCTCCGCGGCACGGGATTCGTCGTGCCGCGCGTCGAGCGCGGGGTGTCGCTGATGGCGGCCACGTGGGTTTCCTCGAAGTGGCCGCACCGCGCGCCGGCCGGCCACGTGCTGCTGCGGGGCTTCCTGGGCGGCGCCCGCGACGCCGGCGTGCTGGCGCGCGCGGATGCGGACCTGATCGACTGCGTCCACCGGGACTTCGGCAGGCTGCTGGGCGTGCGCGGCGCGCCGGTCGTCGCCCGCGTCTACCGCTGGCCGCGGCTCAACCCGCAGCACGAGGTAGGCCATCTGGCGCGCCTGACCGCGATCGAGGCCCGGCTCGAGCGACTGCCGGGACTGCGGCTGATCGGCGCCGGGTTCGGCGGCGTGGGCCTGCCTGACTGCATCGCGCAGGGCCGCGCCGCGACGGCGGGCGCCGCGCGGGCGCGGTAGCAGGCGCCGCGCCGCATGCTATATTCACCCGGATAGTGCAGAATGCGACGCGCTCCCCACAATCCAGGAGTTTCCCAATGATCCGCAAGTCTCTCTTGTTTCTGACACTGGCAGTGTGCGCGTTCGCCGCTGCGTGCGGCGGCGACACGGCCGAGGAAGCGGCCCCCGAACCGATGCCCGAGCCGGAGGCCGAAGCGGCCGCCGCACCGCCGACCTCGACGCCCGAGATGCTGGGCGGCGGCAAGGCGATGGAGGTCCACCCCGGCCAGGCCGGCAGCCCCCACGTCCAGGTCGACTGGATGATCGACGACGCCAGCATCTCCATCAGCTACGGCCGCCCGTACCTCAGGGAGCGGGTAGTCGGCGAGAGCGTCGAGCCGATGGGCAACATGGTGTGGCGGCTTGGCGCCGACGAGGCGACCACGCTCGTCACCGACAAGGACCTGATGATTCGCGACGCCCACGTCCCGGCCGGCGAGTACACGCTCTGGGCCGCGCACATGGGCGACGAATTCCACCTCATCGTCAACAGCCAGACCGGCCAGTGGGGCACGCAGTACGACGCGGCCCAGGACGTGGCGCACATCGCGATGGACGTGGAGGATCTCGACCCGCCCGCCGACCAGTTGACGCTGTCGGTGACGAGCGACATGTTCGGGTTCGAGTGGGGCCAGATGGCCGCGTCGGTCCCGATCACGATCCACGACTAGGCGGCATCAATCAGACGGGGCTGCGCCCCGAACCCCCGGCGTCCGCTTGCCGACTCCAGCTTGGTGTGGAGGTATGGCATGGTAGGCACGACACGCACGGTCGGCGTCGCCGCCGCGCTCGCTCTCGCGGCGGCGGCGTTCCCGCTCGCCCAGCAGGCGCCCCCGCGGGTGGTTGACGACGCCGCGCTGGCGGCCGAGACCCCGGGCAACGACTGGCTCGCGTTCGGCCGCACCTACAGCGAGCAGCGCTTCAGCCCGCTCACGCAGCTCGACACCGACACGGTCGGCCGCCTCGCGGTGGACTGGCATGTCGATCTGCCGGGCGACCGCGGCCTGGTCTCGACCCCGCTGGTCGTGGACGGGGTCATGTACTTCGTCCGCAGCATGAACGTCGTGCGCGCCGTGGACGCGGCCACCGGCGCCCTGCTCTGGGAGTACGACCCCAACGTCGCGGAGCATGCCAGCCGCCGCCTGCGGGTGGGCTGGGACCACAGCCGGGGCATCGCGTTCTGGAAGGGCAAGGTGTACGTCGCCACGTGGGACGGGCGGCTGAACGCGATCGACGCCGGGACGGGACGCGAGCTGTGGAGCACCCTGACCATCGATCCGGGCGCCCCGTTCTACATCACCGGCGCCCCCAAGGTGTTCAAGGACAAGGTGCTCATCGGCAACGGCGGCACCGAGAACGGCGCCGCCCGCGGCTACGTCACGGCATACGACGCCGAGACCGGCGAGCTGGCGTGGCGCTTCCACATCGTGCCGGGCAATCCCGCCGACGGGTTCGAGAACGACGCGATGGCCATGGCGGCCGACACCTGGACGGGCGAGTGGTGGGAATTCGGCGGCGGCGGGAACGCCTGGCACGGCTTCACCTACGATCCCGAGTTCGACGCCGTCTACATCGGCACTGGGAACGGGTCGCCGTGGAACCGCAAGATCCGCAGCCCGGGCGGCGGCGACAACCTGTTCCTGTGCTCCGTGGTGGCGCTCGACGCGGACACCGGCGAGTATCGCTGGCACTACCAGACGACGCCGGGCGAGACCTGGGACTACAACTCGAACATGGACATCGTGCTGGCCGATCTCACGATCGACGACCGGCCGGTGAAGGCGCTGATGCACGCGCCCAAGAACGGCTTCTTCTACGTGATCGACCGCTCCGACGGGCGCCTGATCTCGGCCGAGCCGTTCACCGAGGTCACCTGGGCGAGCGCCGTCGACGCGGCCACCGGCCGGCCCGTCGAGGTGCCCGGCGCGCGCTACGAGACCGGCGCGGCCCTGATCTCGCCGGGACCGATCGGCGGTCACAGTTGGCACGCGATGTCGTACAACCCGGAGACCGGCCTCGCGTACATCCCGACCATCCACCTCGCGTACCAGTTCACGGACGAGGGCGTCGACGTCGACGGCTGGCGCTCGCCGGTCGGCAGGTCGGACACGGGGGTCTCCACGCGCCGCCTCGGCTCCTCGCGCCCGGACGACGTGATCGGGTCGCTGCAGGCTTGGGATCCGGTGCGCCAGGAGCAGGTGTGGGAGGTCCCGCTGGAGGGCATGTGGAACGCCGGGACGCTCACGACGGCGGGCAACCTGGTGTTCCAGGGGCAGGCCGACGGCAACCTCGTCGCCTACGACGCCGCCGGCGGCGCCGAGCGGTGGCGCTTCCACGTCGGCTCGGGCATCTCCGCGCCGCCGATCACCTACGCGATCGACGGCCGGCAGTACGTGGCTCTCCTGGTCGGCTGGGGCGGCGCCATGGCCGGCGTGGGCGGCCCGAGCGAGGCCGCGCACGGCTGGTCGTACGGCGTGCACCCGCGGCGCCTGATCGCCTTCGCGCTCGACGGCAGCGCCGAGCTGCCCGCGTCTCCCCCGCCCCGCGTGCCGGTTCCGGTCGAGGCTCCCTTCTTCGAGGTGGATGCCGGTCTGGCCCAGCAGGGCGCCCGGGAATACGGCGGCGTCTGCAGCTCGTGCCACGGGCGCGGCGCCATGTCGTCCGGCATGGCCCCCGACCTGCGCGCCTCGGGCGCCGTGCTGTCGGCGGCGGCGTTCGCCCGCGTCCTCCGGGAAGGCCGCAACGCGCAGGGCATGCCCGCCTACCCCGAGCTGAGCGACCAGCAGCTCACCGCGCTGCGGCACTACATCCGCGACCAGGCCGAGCGCGACCTGACCGGCCGGTAGGGAAACACTTCGCCGTAGAACGGGTGGCCGCGTCGCCGCGAGCCGCGGGCGGAACCGGCCGCCGACCGGCCGCCGATCCCTGCCCGCCCGATTCGCCGTCAGTCGACGGTGGTCTTCATCATCGACTTCCCGGAGGCGTGCTTCGCGAGAAACGCGCGGATGGCCTCGTGGCTGCGCCGCATCTCGTCCGGCGGGAACCCGCCGTGCCCGCCGCCCGGGATGGTCACGAGCTGATTCGGCACGCCGACCTTGTCCAGACCCTCGTGCAGCCGCACCGCCTGGGTGTGCGGAATGCGGGGATCCTGGTCGCCGTGGATGGTGATGATCGGCGGCAGCCCCTCGCGGACGTAGCGAATGGGCGAAAGGAACTGCGCCAGCTCCTGCCGGTTCGGGTTGCTGCCGAACCACCGCACCGTCCCCGGCCTCGAGTGCGGACCCTCGAGCCGCTCGAGCACGTCGGTGATGCCGTACCAGTTCACCACCGCGGCCACCTCGATGGGCGCGCCCGGGCACTGCCGGTCGAGGCCCGTCGAGGCGGGCAGCATGCCGGACGTCAGCGCCAGGTGGCTCCCCGCCGAGGCGCCCGTCAGCACCAGCCGGCCCGCGTCGAGGTTGTAGTCGTCCGCGTTCTCGATGACCCAGCGCACCGCGCACAGGCAGTCCTCCACCGCGGCCGGCGCGTGCGCCGCCCCAGCCAGGCGGTACTCGACGTTCACCACCGCCCAGCCCATCTCCAGGTAGGGCAACAGCGTGAGGAAGCTCGCCTCCTTGCTGCCGAACACGTGCGCCCCGCCGTGGAAGTAGATGAACGTCGGATGCGGCCCCGCCGCGTTGTCGCGAGGCACGTAGATGTCCAGCTTCCCTTCCCACTGGTTCGCGGTCAGGTAGGTCACGTTGGGGATCGACCGGAACTTCTGACCCACGTCGATGGTCCACCCGGCGGTTTCCGACAACTGCCCGTGGGCGATACCGGGCGCGAGCACCAGAACGGCGAACGCCGTGACGAGACGACGGACGTGCTTCGAAGTCATGGGGTGTCCTCTCCTTCCTCCAACCGCGGCGCCGCCGAAGGCGACGCTCGGGAGTCGGCCGATTGTACTCCCCGCCGGGAGCCCCGGCGCAAGCCGGATGCCGGCTCCTCGCGCAGCATCGGGTCCCCGGAAGATCTCGACTAGAGCACGGCTGGAAACAGGCCGGTGGTCCCCCTCTACCGCCGCATGAAGCCCGTTCTCATGGAACAGCTGCTTCGAGCGGGCGGATGTCCCGCAGGGATTGTGCCGCGGCCGACTCGGCCAGTGCGAGATCGTAGCGGGTCTGAAGGTTCATCCAGCTCTGCGCGTCGGTGCCGTAGTACTTCGCCAGCCGCAAGGCTGTCGTGGCCGTAATGCCGCGCCGACCGCGCACGATCTCGTTGATGCGCGCCGGTGTCACGCCGATCGCCTTCGCGAGCGCAGTCGCCGACAGCCCGAACGGGTCCATGAAGTCGTGCTTCAGCACCTCGCCGGGGTGTACCGGCTGCAAACGGGTCATGATCATTCCTTCAGTGGTAGTCGTCGCGCAGCATCGGGTGCGAGAAGAGCTCAACCAGGGCGCGGCTGATGATGAGGTCCTGCTCGATCTGTCGCGCCTCCGTCCAGGGAGCTACATTGCCCCACGCCACGATGTTTTGCGTGGGGATCATCCGTCAGGCTCCGGTACGCGGCGGACAATGACGCGCCAACGGGGATCACGCCGCTGCGGTTCAGGCGCGAAGTCCGGATCTTGCACTTCATGTCGGTCGAGTTCGGTCCATGGAAGCGATCCCCGAGCCTGCAATGCCTCGAGCATCACGCCCGTCGCAGCGTCTTCGCCGAGATGCTCCAGCAGGTGCCCCAGGCGCTGAACGACGGGCCGCTCCACTGACGCCGAAAGCACGGCAAGTTGCTCTGGATCGATCTTCTCGGCGAGGTCGGAAAGGACCGTGGCTACGTTGTCGATGCCGCCTGACGCCTGCGGATAGCGCAGGAGGTCCAGAGCCGTCAGCGCGGCCGACGAGATCCTCATCATGCCGGTGTCGGTCTTGCGCTCCTCAAACCCTGCCGTCACCGTCTCCAGGTTCTTGCGGAAGTAGAAAACAATCAGGTTGCGTCCCGCGCGGATCTTCGGCAGGCGCTTGGCCGACATGACCTGGAACTCCATGACGGCCTGATGCGTTGCGCCATGAAGCTCGGCGGCTTTGAGCAGCCCGACGTAGTAGGCTTGGCCTTCATGGCGCATGAGCGCGTCGATGTACCAGGCCGGTGGCGGCCCCCCCCAGGACGCGTATTGCGGTGGAACGACCACGTAGAATCCTCGTCGCGGATTCAGCAGTGCCCGGCGGCGCTGCAATCGCTCGGCCGCGTCCAGAAATGCACCACGTCCGACGCCCAGCGCCCGCTCGGCCTCGTCGGCGGTGAACACCGTCCGGCCTGCGGAGAGCAGCCCGCTGACATAGCTTGACAAGCCGGAGCGTCGATCGTGAATCATAATGTATTATCCGCTCTACATACGGATTTTTCAACATGATTTCTCCAGATCGCCACAATCAGTTGGTGTACTCCGCTCAAGACGCGGATTTTCCAGCACGTTTCTCGTGCCAACACCTTGCCCCGACTGCTCCGCACGTCGCGACGTGGTACGCTAGTCGTCACGTCAGCTCGCTGGGCCGTCGGTCTGGCGACAAGGTCCTGGAGGCGCTGACGGTAACAGCAACGTGGCGGGCGACCGGCGGGAAGCACCAGCAGCCATCCCGGCGGGCGAGGGTTCGGGATGTCAGTCCGGCTGGCGGTACTTTATTGGGATCTCTTAAGTGCCTCTATATCAATAACTTGGGCCGCTAGCTCAGTGGTAGAGCACCTGACTTTTAATCAGGGTGTCGCTGGTTCGATCCCAGCGCGGCCCACCTTTAGAATCAAGGGCTTACGGAGATCGATTCCGCAAGCGAAAACGGCTGTGTCAACACTGTGTCCCGCAAACCGCGATTCTCAACACGTACCACCGAGAGATCGCCATCATGGACAAGATTTCACCGTTCTGGCTTCTCGTCACGTCGCTCCTTTCCGGCTTGGTGGCTGTCTTGGTGACCATCGGGGTCAGCACCTGGCTGGACCAAAGGGAAGCGAAGAGAGACGTGCTCCGACGAATAGCGGGGAACCGCCATATCGTGATCCCGGGCGGCCCGGATGTGCCGCTCAGTGGTGAGCCATTCGTTGCCTTGAACGAGGCCTTTATCGTGTTCGCCGACGAACCGGAGGTGCTACGAACCCTGGAAGAACTACGGACAAGGGACGGGTCTCGCGAGGTCCTCGTAGCCCTAATCAAGAGGATGGCGGTCGCGGCCGACGTTCAGATCGAGTTGGACGACGCATTCATCAACAACGCGTTCCGTCCCCGTCAGCAGCGACTCGTTCCGCTCGTCGCTCCAACTCCATGAGCGAACGCGCCGCGCAGGCCACCGTGTCACCGCCCGCAGAACAGCAGCGTCAGCAGCTCCAACACGCCACCGGGCCCCGCCGGCCGGGCGGCCTTCGCCGCACGCTTGCGCCGGTAGTAGGTGGACCGCGAGAGGCCGGCCCGCTCCCACGGCGGCCGCCGCGCTAGCCCGGAAAATTCATGACGTCGTCGAATCGGTCGCTGGCCGGGCCTGATCGTTGAGCGAGAGAGGTCTGCGGTCACCGCACGTGGCAGGTGGTCCGAGCGCTGGTCGCGAGCGGGCATTCGCCGCGGCCGACGTGAAGGCCCCGGCCCACGCGCCCACGAACGTAATCGCGACCGTCACGCCGTCAACTACCAGCTCATGGCTCAGCGCCAGGTTCGCCTCAGCCAGCGCGCCGAACCACCGCAGCCGGTAGCGCCCTATCCGCTCCTGGCGGCTGCCGTCCAGCTCCAGCTCGCGCGCCGCCGTCGATTCGATCCGCGTGGCCCACACGCGGTAGTCGGTCGTCACGCCGGGCACGAACTCCCTGTAATCGTTCCGCGTGCCGGGCGCCTTGATCCGAGATGGATCTACCATCCAGCTACGCCGCAGTCCGACAGGAGCACCTCATGATCACGACCCATCTCCGGAGCCGCCTTCGGTTCCCGCTCGCGGCCGCGCTGGCCGGGGCCGCCATTGCCCTCCCGGGCGCGCAGACCTTCGACGGCGAGCTCGACCCCCAACCGGCGACGGCCGACCTCGCCATCGTCGGCGGGCTGCTGATGGACGGGCACGAGGGGCCGCCGCTGCCGGGCGCGGTGGTCCTGGTGGAGGGCAACCGCATCGTCGCGGTAGGCAGCCGCGACGAGCTGACGGTGCCGGACGGGGCCGAGGTCGTCGACGCCCGCGGCATGACCATCCTGCCGGGCCTCATCGACGCCCACGTGCACCTGGACATCCTCGGCCACTCCGACTACCAGCACTGGCACGGCCGCTACCGCGACGGCCGCTACGCCGAGATCATGGCCGTCTCGACCCGCCAGCTCCTCATGAGCGGCGTCACCACGGTGGTCGACCTGGCCGGGCAGCCGGACGCCCTCGGGCACATGAAGGCTCGCATCGAGAGCGGCGAGCTGCCGGGGCCCCGCGTGGTCGCCAGCATGGGGTGGATCACCAACTGGACCGACGAGCAGGTGGCGCGGCACCATCGCCGCTCGCACACCGTCAACGTGCGCACCGTTGACGAGGCGCGCGCCGCGGCCCGGACCGCCATCGCCCAGGGCGCCGGCATCATCAAGGTGCACACGGGGCTGACCGAGGCCCAGCTCGGAGCCATCCGCGAGGAGGCCGACGCCGCGGGCATCCGCATCACCGGCCACGTCGGGACCCGCGACGACCTCCTCATGCGCATCCGCGCGGGCCAGGACGGCATCGAGCACCTGTCGCTCGGCGCCGGGGCCAGCCCCGCCATCGCGCCCGAGGTGCTCCGGGGCCTGGTGGACCACGGGACGTGGGTCGTCCCCACCATGATCCAGACGATGATCCAGGGCCGGGCCGTCGAGTGGCCCGACTGGCGGGACAACCCGCGGGCTCGCGCCCTGACGCCGCCCGGGATCTGGGCCGACATCCGGCGCAGCGTCGAGAACCCGCGCCGGTTCGGCTACTTCGGCGGCAGCCTGCGCGTGCGGCGCATGGCCGCGATGGGCGCGAAGCTGCGCCAGCTCCGCGACGCCGGCGTCCGGCTGCTCGTCGGCACCGACAGCGGCACGCCGCTCAACTTCCACACCGACGCCCTCTGGCAAGAGATGGATCTGATGGTGTCGTACGGCATCTCCCCGCTGGAGGTCCTCGCCATGGCGACTCGCCGCAACGCCGAGTACCTGGGCCGCGGCAGCGAGCTGGGCACCGTCACCCGGGGCAAGCTCGCCGATCTGATCGTGGTCGACGGCAATCCGCTGCTCGGCATGCGAGACTTGCGGAACGTGGTCACGGTGGTGAAGGACGGCCGGGTCTACACGCCGTGACACGGGGGGGTGACGACCATGACGGCGCGCACGCTCGGAACGGCGGCGCTACCCGCGCTGGCCATGCTGGTGCTGGTCGCCGGCGCTGTGGCCCAGGCCCCCGACCCCTACGACGTCGTCCTGCACGCCGGCGACGTCATGGTGCCGATGCGCGACGGCATCCGCCTCGCCACCGACGTCTACCGGCCGGCCCGCGGGGGCGTCCCCGTCGAGACCCCGCTCCCGGTCCTGCTGCAGCGCACCCCCTACGGCAAGGCGGGGCGCGGGCTCGTCGAGCGCGCCGGCTACTTCGTCCGTCACGGCTACGTCGTCGTGCTGCAGGACACCCGCGGCCGCTACGAGTCGGAGGGCACGTTCTCGAAGTACCACGACTTCGACGCCACGGACGGCTACGACACCGTCGAGTGGATCGCCGCCCTGCCCTACACCACCGGCGGCGTCGGCATGTTCGGCACCTCGTACGGGGCCCACACGCAGGCCGACGCGGCCAAGCTGAACCCGCCGCACCTCGGGGCCCTGCTCCTCAACCAGGGCGGCATCTCCGACCCCTGGCTGCACAAGGTGCGCAACCACGGCGCGTTCGAGCTGGGACAGCAGCTCGGCTGGGCCTTCGACCAGCTCCGCCTGTCGCCCGAC